>NZ_KV805221.1:89142-140380 GCF_001811565.1 Corynebacterium sp. HMSC078A10
TACAAGGTGCCGCGCACCTTCTACCACTTCGAGCACCTGGCCTCCGACCAGCTGGGGAAGGTCCGCCGCCGCGAAGTACAGAAGGACCTCCTGAAGCTGCTTGGAGAAGAGGCACCGGCCTAGGCAGCGCGGTCGATATAGCGCATCACGCGCATAGGGTTGAAGGTTCGGTAGAACGCTTCACCGACCCGGACAAGCTGGCTCACCAACGCACTGAGCTGCCAGTCCAGCTGCTCATCGGTATAGCCCCACTTCGTGGGGATACGAGCCGTGGTCACCAGGACGAGATCCTGCTCTTCGCCGCCATCGAGGTTCACTACCTCGATGCGCGCTGAGTAGGCGTACTGGTCGCCATTCATAAACTCAGCCCAGCGCACGAGCGCATCAAGGTCGCAGGCACAGCGGCCGGAGGGAGTGACGAGGCTGAGCTCAATATCTCCGGAGCCATCACGAGCGGATTCAATAGTGATCGCGTGTTCATTGATAAGGATGCTCACCGCCCCATTCCGGTGATCCACCACGTGGACGGGCGTGCCGACCATCGCCAGGCGCGTAGCTCGCTCGTGGACCCGCCACATCCCCACTACTGAAACACCATAAGCTTCGCTGAAATAGTGGGGAGAGACCGGCTTGATCCCGGCCCCTTTGCGCGGCTTCGAGGGATGCTCCGGAAACTGCTCATCCAGGCGCGCGAAGACCGCCGACATCTCGGCCGCATAGCCCGCGATGATGCTCTTTAGCTGAGCATTCGTGGCCGTTGACGACAGATAGGGCGGCGCGAAGATCCGCAAGTGGGTGTGCATGTCGGAGCTTCCACAGGGCTCGGCCACGAGGTTGCCGGAGATTCCACCGCCGTTGAGATCGTTGATCTCCATGCGCAAAGGCTGCCGGTCCGGATCGAAGCACACCGCGCCACCCCAATACCCGAGCACGCAGAGGCCACCCATTTCCTCGTTGACGTCGATGCTTAAGAATCCGCCGGCAATCTTGATGGTCGGCATGCCGGTTGAGGAATCTTCCTCAAGCTTGCCTGCCAGCTTGGTCATGGTTTTGATAACTCGGCTCTTACTAATCCGAGCCGGTGTCTTGATTGTTTTCTTGGTTGCTGATTGAGACATTGTCCCCCCTTGATTTTCTTTTCTCTATGCTGCGCGAACCGTTGCTGAGCCACCCCACTCCTCCCCGAGCCGCCGCAGTGAGGCCAAGAATACAAAAGGTTGCGCAATTTCGCGCGGCAGGACCCTAAAGAGTGCACCCGCACCCAAACGTGAGAAAAACCTCACATTTTCCGCGCGGGAGACACCTATGCGCAAGGGCTTCGACTACGGTGGCTCATCATGATTGTTCTGTAGGGCTAACTAATTCTGCCCGCAGCTTGTCATAAAACCGTTCCCCATCAGCTCAAAAGAGGAAAGATGCCTGTTACTATGCTGCATTCCATGCCCCGCCCGGCCGTACTTTTCGCCGGACAAGGCTCCGATTGGCAGGGTTTCATCACCACCGCCGCGCAGTCTGCCGCCACTGCTGACACCCTGCGCGAGACCCTCGCCCAGGCACGCAGCCTCACCGGCCCCGCCGCACGCACCATCGCCTCCACCTGTCCCGGCGCCCTCGAGCGCCTCGAGCAGCTCATTGCTGGTGCCACCGAGTCCACTTCCCTCGACGCCCTGCCGGCGGTCTCCATCCCCGGCATCGTCCTCGGCCAGATTGCCGCTATCGAGCAGCTGCGCGACCTGGGCGTCGACATCGACGAGCGCGCTGGGCATTCGCAGGGCAGCTTGGGCGCGTTGGCCGTCGACAAGCCAGCGCAAGCCCTGGCCCTAGCGATCCTGATGGGCACCGCCGCCAGCGCCGTCAATGGCGCCGATCCGCGCTCCCAGATGCTGTCCATCCGGGGCCTGGAGCGCAGCTTCGTCACTGAACACCTGCACGGCACCGCCGCTATCGCCGTGGTCAACGGCCGCCGCCACTTTGCGCTGTCCGGCAGCCCGGAGGACCTGGCTGCCACCCGCACCGCCATCGACGAGGCCGTGAAGAGCTTCAACGCTGAGCTGGAGAAGCGCACCGTCGGCGGTGATGAGCTCAGCCCGCGTTTTGATGAACTGCCCGTGGCTCTTCCTTTCCACAACCCGGTGCTCGCTCCGGCCGCCGAGCGCACCGTGGCGCTGGCTCAGGAGTGCGGCCTCGACGTGGATGAGGCCCGCGCGCAGGCCGAGGCCATCCTGGTCAACGAACACGACTGGCCGGCCACGCTGGCCGAACTCAACTCCGAGCACCTCATTGTTCTGGACCGCGCGCTGACCACCCTCACCCGCCGCGTGGTGGAAGGCACGGGTGTCACGGTGATCTCGGCCGCCACCCCGCAGGAGCTCAATGCGCTGGCCACACCAGGCACTGAACTGCCCAAGGCCCTCAACTACGCCGACTTCGCCCCGCGCACCATCGAACTCCCGAACGGGCGCACCTATACCCAGACCCGCTTCTCCGACCTCACGGGCCTGTCTCCCATCATGCTGGGCGGCATGACGCCGACGTCTGCTGATGGAGAGATCGTGGCCGCGGCGGCCAACGCCGGACACTGGACGGAGATGGCCGGCGGCGGCATGTACTCCGATGAGGTCTTCCGCTCGCACCTGGCCACCATGGAAAAGCACCTGCGCCCCGGACGCACGGCACAGTTCAACACCATGTTCTTCGACCGCTTCCTGTGGAACCTGCACTTCGGCCAGGCGCGCATCGTGCCCAAGGCCCGCGCGGCCGGTGCGGCTTTCAACGGCGTGTGCATCTCCGCCGGTATTCCGGAGGTAGAGGAAGCCGGCGAGCTGCTGGACCGCCTCCACGCCGACGGTTTCCCTTTCATCTCCTTCAAGCCCGGTACCGCAAAGCAGATCCGGGATGTGCTGGCCATCGCCACGGCCTACCCGGAGGACCGCATCATCATGCAGGTCGAGGACGGCCACGCCGGCGGCCACCACTCCTGGGTCAACCTGGATGACATGCTGCTGGATACCTACGCCGAAATCCGCCAGCACCCCAACGTCTACCTGGCAGTCGGCGGCGGCATCGCCTCTCCGGACCGCGCCACCTCCTACCTCACCGGTGAGTGGGCGATAAAACACGGCCTGCCCGCCATGCCTGTCGACGCCGTCTTCATCGGCACCGTCGCCATGGCCACCAAGGAAGCCAAGGCCACGGATTCCGTCAAGGACCTGCTGGTCAACACCACCGGCATTTCCCCGGAGGACAACGATGGCTGGGTCGGCCGCGGAACCGGCGCGCACGGCGTGGCGTCCTCGCAGTCCCACCTGCTGGCGGACATCCACGACCTTGATAATTCCTTCGCGGCGGCCTCGCGCCTGATTACTTCCCTGAACATCGAGGACTACCCGGCGCACCGCCAGGAGATCATCGACGCCCTGGCCAAGACCTGCAAACCCTACTTCGGCGATGTGGAGTCCATGACCTACGCGGAGTGGCTCGAGCGCTTCGTGGAGCTGGCCCACCCGTTCGTGGATCCCAGCTGGGATGACCGCTTCCTCGATCTCCTCCACCGCGTCGAGGCCCGCCTGAACCCGGCGGACCACGGCCAGATTGAAACCCTCTTCACCAGCGTTGAGGACGTCCACGATGCCCCGCGGGCCGTCGCTAAGCTGCTGGCCGAATACCCCGCCGCACGTACCACCGAGGTCTCCGCGCGCGATGCCGCCTGGTGGATTTCGCTGCACTATAAGCACGTCAAGCCCATGCCGTGGGTGCCCGCCATCGATGGTGATCTCAAGAGCTGGTTTGGTAAGGACACCTTGTGGCAGGCGCAGGATGAGCGCTATTCCGCCGACCAGGTGCGCATCATCCCGGGCCCGGTAGCCGTGGCAGGCATTACCAAGAAGAACGAGCCGGTGGCAGAGTTGCTTGCCCGCTTCGAACAGGCCACCACGGATGCGCTGCTGGAGCAGGGCTCGACCCCGCAGAAGGCTTTCTCCCGCCTGAACTCCGCCGCCGATGAGGCCGCGTTCCTGCGTACTTCTCCTACCCTGCTGTGGCACGGCCACCTCATGGCCAACCCGGCTTATGAGATGGATGAGAACGCCTTCGACCTGCGCCAGGATGCCGAGGGCAACTGGGAGATCGTCATCACCGCGGATTCCTACTGGGATGACCTGCCGGAGGAGCAGCGCCCCTTCTACGTTCGCGAGGTCACCGTCCCAGTAGACTTGCCGGAGGACGTGGCCACGGGTGGCTCCCCGGTGGTCTCCGAGGAGCGCCTGCCCAACTCCGTCTTCACCCTCCTGGAGGGCCTGGCTGGTGTCGGCTCCACGGCGGAGCAGGGCGATGAGATCACGGAGATGCCCACCGTCGAGTCTGGCTACTCCTTCCACTTCCCCGCCTCGCTGCTCTCCGCACACAGCGCGGTGACCTGCGGCGATGCTGCAGCCGAGAAGGCCGGCACCCCGGATGTTCTGGTCGGTCCCTGCTGGCCGGCCATCTATGCCGCGCTCGGCTCCGGGCGCTTGGAGGATGGCTACCCCGTCATCGAGGGCCTGCTCAACGCGGTGCACCTGGACCACGTCATCGACCTGCGCGTGCCGCTGGAGCAGCTTGCCGACGGCCGCCAGATCGACGTCACCTCCTCCTGCACCGCCATCGAGGAATCTGTCTCTGGGCGCATCGTCACGGTCGAGCTCGAGCTCAAGGACCACGCTTCCGGTGATGTCGTGGCCACGCAGATGCACCGCTTTGCCATCCGCGGCCGCGCCACCGGCACCGCCGCGCCGAGCCAGGCACCGGAGTGGGGCGGCGGCAAGTCCGCCACCAAGGTGGTGCCGACGCCGCGCTCCTTCGTCGACCGCGCCACCGTCACCGCCCCGCAGGACATGACGCCCTTCGCGCTGGTCTCCGGCGACTATAACCCGATCCACACTTCCTATAACGCTGCCCAACTGGTGAACCTGCAGGCACCGCTGGTGCACGGCATGTGGCTCTCGGCCGCCGCGCAGCAAGTGGCCGGACGCCACGGCCGCGTGGTGGGCTGGACCTACTCCATGTACGGCATGGTGCAGCTGGGCGATGACATCGAGGTCACCGTCGAGCGCGTCGGCCGCAAGGGTATCCATGAGGCCCTCGAGGTCACCTGCCGCATCGACGGCGAGGTGGTCTCCCGCGGCCAGGCTCTGCTCGCCGCGCCGACCACGGCGTACGTCTACCCCGGCCAGGGCATCCAGGCCGAAGGCATGGGCAAGGGCGACCGCCAGGCCTCCCCGGCAGCGCGCGAGGCGTGGCGCCGTGCCGATGCGCATACCCGCGAGAACCTGGGCTTTAGCATCCAGAAGATCATCGATGAGAACCCGACGGAGCTCACCGTTCGCGGAACTACCTTCCGCCACCCGCAGGGTGTGCTGCACCTGACCCAGTTCACGCAGGTGGCCCTGGCCGTGGTGGCCTATGCCCAGACCGAGCGCCTGCGCGCCGAGGACGCTCTGGCGCCGACCTCCTACTTCGCCGGCCACTCCCTGGGCGAGTACACAGCGCTGGCCTCGCTGGCGAATATCTTCGACCTCGAGGGTGTCATCGACATCGTCTACTCCCGCGGCTCCGCCATGGGCAGCCTGGTCCCGCGCGACGCGGAGGGTAACTCCGAATACGCCATGGCGGCACTGCGCCCGAACATGGCTGGTATTGATGCCGACAGCGTCGACGCTTGGGTGGCTGAGGTCGCCGAGGCCACCGGCGAGTTCCTGGAGATTGTTAACTACAACATCCGCGGTCAGCAGTACTCCGTCGCCGGCACCAAGAAGGGGCTCAAGGCCCTGGTGGACAAGGCCAATGCCATCGCCCCGCGCGCGGCGGTCATGGTCCCGGGCATCGACGTGCCTTTCCACTCCCGCGTGCTGCGCGAGGGTGTTCCGGCCTTCGCCGAAAAACTCGACGAGCTCCTGCCACAGGAGCTGGACCTCGATGCCCTGGTAGGCCGCTATATCCCGAACCTGGTGGCCCGCCCCTTCGAGCTCACCCAGGACTTCGTCGACGCCGTGGCCCCGCTGGCACCCTCCGGCAAGCTGGACGGGCTGAAGGTGGAGGACCTCTCCGAGCACGAGCTCGCCCGCCTGCTGCTCATTGAGCTGCTGTCCTGGCAGTTCGCCTCACCTGTGCGCTGGATTGAGACCCAGGACCTCCTCTTTGGCAAGGTCGAGCAGATCATCGAGGTCGGCCTGGCTTCTTCCCCGACCCTGACCAACCTGGCCACCCGCTCGCTAGCCGTCGCCGGCATCCCGGAGGGCACCATCCGCGTGCTCAACGTGGAGCGCGACCAAGAGCAGGTCATGCTTGCCGACGTCTCCGAAGCCCCCGCCGCCGAACCCGCTCCGGAATCCGACGCCGAGGAGGCACCACAAGCCAACGAGGCACCAGCCGAGGCTGCCGAGGCTCCGGCTGCGGCCGCGCCAGCTGCCGCACCTGCTCCTGCGCCTACCGCAGCCGCCGCCTCCGGCGACGCCCCCGAGCTGCGCTTCGGCGCGGCGGAGGCCATCATGGTGCTCTTCGCCTTCCAGAACAAGATCCGCGTGGATCAGATCGCGGACTCCGACACCGTGGAGGAGCTGACCAACGGTGTGTCCTCGCGCCGTAACCAGCTGCTCATGGACATGTCCGCGGAAATCGGCGTGCCGGCCATCGATGGTGCCGCCGATGCCGACGTGGCCACGCTCCGCGAGAAGGTCGCCACCGCCGCCCCGGGCTACTCCGCTTTCGGCCCGGTGCTGGGTGAGGCCGTCGGCGCGCGCCTGCGCCAGCTCTTCGGCGCTGCGGGCCTCAAGCCCACCGCCGTGGCGGACTACGTCACCGGCACCTGGGGCCTGCCCGAGTCTTGGGTTGCCCACGTCGAGGCAGAGATCCTGCTCGGCTCCCGCGAGGAGGACTCCGTGCGCGGCGGCTCGCTGAGCACCGTGCCGGCGAGCGCTACCTCGAAGTCCGCGGCGCACGAGCTGATCGACGCCGCCGTCCAAGCCGTCGCCGCTACCCACGGTGCATCCGTGTCCAAGGGCGCGGCCGCCGGTGGTGCCGGTGGCGGTGCCGTGGTTGACTCCGCTGCGCTCGATGCCTTCGCCGAGACCGTCACCGGTGAGAGCGGCGTGCTGGCGACTGTCGCCCGCCAGGTTCTCTCCCAGCTGGGCTTGGACTCCGAACCGGAGCTCATCGAGGCCCCTGACACCACCGTCATCGATGCCGTCGAGGCAGAGCTCGGCTCCGGCTGGCTCAAGTCCGTCACGCCTTCCTTCGATGCGAACAAGGCCGTGCTTTTCGACGATTCCTGGGCCATCGCCCGCGAGCGCCTCGCCCGCGTGGCGCTGGGTCAGGCCGAGTACCCGGTGGAGAGCTTCCGCGGTGCCGGCGAGGACCTGGCGCGTCAGGCCCGCTGGTGGAAGCATGAGGACATCGCGCAGGCCGCCGTGGACACCACCCCCGGCGCGTTCGCCGGTGAGGTTGCCCTGGTCACGGGTGCTGCCCCTGGTTCCATCGCCACCGCGCTGGTGGAGCGCCTGCTGGAGGGCGGCGCGACCGTCATCATGACCGCTTCCCGTGTCAGCCAGGCCCGCAAGGAATTCGCGCGCACGCTCTACGCCGAGCACGGCGCTGCCGGTTCCGCCCTGTGGCTGGTCCCGGCGAACCTGTCGAGCTTCCGCGATATCGACGCGCTCATCGACTGGATCGGCACCGAGCAGCGCGAGTCCGTGGGCAACGAGGTCAAGATTCTCAAGCCTGCGCTGACCCCGACGCTGGCCTTCCCCTTTGCCGCGCCGAGTGTCGCCGGTTCGCTGGCGGATGCCTCCGGAACGACCGAGACGCAGGCCCGCCTGCTGCTGTGGTCCGTCGAGCGCACCATTGCGGGGCTGGCGAGGTTGAGCCAGGGGGACGTCGACAAGCGCTGCCACGTCGTCCTTCCGGGCTCGCCCAACCGCGGCACCTTCGGCGGCGACGGCGCCTACGGCGAGGTCAAGGCCGCGCTCGATGCCATCCTCAACAAGTGGAAGGTCGAGGCCGGCTGGCCGCAGGGTGTCACCCTGGCGCAGGCCAAGATCGGCTGGGTGGCTGGCACGCACCTCATGGGCGGCAACGATGGGCTGGTGCCCGCCGCCGAGAAGGCCGGTATCAAGGTGTGGAGCCCGGAGGAGATTTCCACCGAGCTCATGGATCTGGCCAGCGCCGACTCGCGCGCGCAAGCAGCGCATGCCCCGGTGGAGAAGGACCTCACCGGCGGCTTGGAGGGCTTCTCCCTCACCGAGCTCGCTTCCGGTGCGGAGCCGACTAACGTCGTTCCGCACGAGGAGAACAACGCCCCCGCGACCATCACCGCGCTGCCCAACCAGGTGCAGGCAGTACAGCCTGGCCTGGAGGAAGAAGTTGGCCAGGTCACCACGGACCTGGAGGACATGGTGGTCATCGCCGGCATCGGCGAGGTCTCCTCATGGGGTTCCGGCCGCACGCGCTTCGAGGCCGAGTTTGGCCTGCAGCGCGATGGTTCCGCGGAGCTCACCGCCGCCGGTGTGCTGGAGCTGGCCTGGATGACCGGACTGGTGGAATGGCGCGAGGATCCACACCCGGGCTGGTTCGTGGTGGAGAGCGATGAAGAGATCGCCGAGGAGGACATCTTCGAGCGCTTCCGCGATGAGGTCGTCGCACGCTCCGGCGTGCGCACGCTGACGGATAAGTACCACCTGACCGACCGCGGCTCCATCGACCTGACCACCGTCTTCCTGGACCGCGACGTCACCTTCACCGTGGATTCGGAGGCCACCGCCCGCGATATCCAAGAAGCGGACCCGGAGTTCGTCAGCATCGCCGAAGTGGACGGCGAGTGGCAGGTCACCCGCCGCCAGGGTGCCACCGTTAAGGTGCCGCGCAAGGCCACGCTGACCCGCACCGTCGCCGCGCAGATGCCGGATGACTTCGACGCCGCCAAGTGGGGAATCCCGGAGCACATGCTCGACTCCCTCGACCGCATGGCGGTGTGGAACCTGGTCAGCGCGGTGGATGCCTTCACCCAGGCCGGCTTCTCCCCGGCGGAGCTGCTGCGCTCCATTCACCCGGGTCAGGTAGCTACCACGCAGGGCACCGGTATCGGTGGCATGGAGTCCCTGCACAAGGTCTTCGTCACCCGCTTCCTCGGTGAGGAGCGCCCGTCCGACATCCTGCAGGAGGCCCTGCCGAACGTCATCGCGGCGCACACCATGCAATCCCTGGTGGGCGGCTACGGTTCCATGATTCACCCCATCGGCGCCTGCGCTACCGCGGCGGTCTCGATTGAGGAGGCCGTGGACAAGATTGCCCTGGGCAAGGCCGATGTGGTCGTGGCCGGCGGTATCGACGATGTCCAGGTGGAATCCCTCCAGGGCTTCGGTGACATGAACGCCACCGCGGAGACCGCGAAAATGACCGCCAAGGGCATCGATGATCGCTTCATCTCCCGCGCCAACGACCGCCGCCGCGGCGGCTTCCTCGAAGGCGAGGGCGGCGGCACGGTCCTGCTAGTTCGTGCCTCACTAGCAGCCGACTTAGGACTGCCGGTGCTCGCGGTGGTCGCGCACGCGGCCTCCTATGGCGACGGCGCCCACACCTCCATCCCGGCCCCGGGCCTGGGTGCACTGGGCGCTGGCCGCGGCCGGGAGAACTCCCGCCTGGCGCGCTCGCTGCGCGGTCTGGGCCTGACGCCAAACGACGTCAGCGTCCTGTCCAAGCACGACACCTCTACCAACGCCAACGACCCCAACGAGTCGGAGCTGCACTCCCTGCTGTGGCCGGCGATTGGGCGCGATGAGGACCAGCCGATGTTCGTCATCTCCCAGAAAACGCTCACCGGCCACTCCAAGGCGGGTGCCGCGCTCTTCCAGACTGGCGGCATCATCGATGTCTTCCGCACGCACCGCATCCCAGCGAACGTGTCCCTGGACTGCGTCGACCCGCTCATCGCCCCGAAGGCGCCGAACCTGGTGTGGCTGCGCTCCCCGCTGGACCTCGCTGCGGCGGGCCACAGCGTGAAGGCCGCGGCACTGACCTCGCTTGGTTTCGGCCATGTCAGCGCGCTCATCGTCTACGCCCACCCAGGCGTGTTCGAGCAGGCCGTGTCCCAGCAGCGCGGGGCGGATGCCGCCGCCCAGTGGCGTGAGCGGGCCGAGCAGCGCCTGCGTGCTGGCCGCGCCCACTTCGAGGCCGGCATGCTGGGCCGCGCCCCGCTCTTCGAGGTCATCGAGGGCCGCCGCCTCCCGGCACGCGACGCCAAGGCCGCCGAGATTGCCATGCTTCTCGACGACTCCGCGCGCCTCACCGAAGACGGCACCTACCCCTCCGCCTAAGGCGCTAGCCCCTAACAGCAAGCCCTAAGAACAAGCCGAGGAAGTCCGCTAAGAAGCGGGCCTCCTCGGCTTCTTTTTCTGCCTGCGCCCCTCGCCTCGTGATAGTTTTCGCATAAGACACCGTTTACCTAAATGCGAGACTTCCACGAACCAGAGGACGAAGCATGGATATTGAAAAATTCCTCATGACAGCTGTCGGCTCACTCAGCGTCATTTCCCTTATCGGGTGGCTCTCCGCTGACTACGAGTGGTCAACCAGGGCCACAACGGTAATGGGGTTTGGATTCCTTATCTCAGCACTGATTGACAAGCGCAGGCAAGAAAAGGCCGCGGGCCAACGCCGGGTTCCAGAAGAGTCTGTGCAGTAACCGCCCGGCTTCACAACTGCCCTATCTGCCAAACTTATCGCCGATCCATGCAACGCGGGGGCAAGGTTTTGGCATCTAGGCGCGTTCTTCCTCTGATTCCTCCGCCTGCTCGTCCTGCACCTGCCGCGCGTTATCTGAAATCTCACGCGCCCTCTGCTCCAAGCTCTCCTGGGCGCGGGCCTGGGCTTGGGATGAGTTCTCGGCGCGCGGCGGGGCTTGGATGAAACGCTCGGAGTGCAATCCCAGCTGCAGCTCCTTAGCGCGCAGCACCTCAGCATCAATCTTGATGCCAAGGATGAGCACTGTGTTCATCAGCCACATTGCCACGAAGACCGCCATGACGGTACTCAGCGCACCATAGGCGCTGGCCGCAGCAAGGTACTTCAGGTAGAGACCCACCAAACCCCAGGACACAACCGTGCCCACGAGCGCCACGATGGAACCGTAGGTAATCCACCTAAAGCGCCCGGGCCGCACGTTGGGGCCAAAGTGATAGAGCACCGCGATGAGCGTGAGCACCACAACCACGGTGACTGGGAAGCGCAGCCAGTTCCACACTGGGAGAAAGATTCGCACCAGGTACGTGGCGGCATCTTCTAGTCCTACGTTGCGAGCAAGCGGAATCAGCCCCTCATTAAGAACTGCATCACGCAGCAAGTTGGCAAAAAGCACGATGACCGCGCCGACCACGATGACTGCTGTCAGCCCCCACATCAGCGCCCACGTGCGGATGATGCCGCGGCCCTCCACCCGGCCGTACACGGTATTGGCTGTCCGCGAGAAGGCCCGCACATACGCCGAGGCAGAAAACAGCGAAATGGCCAGGGAGATGATCAGAGCCAACGTGCCCTGCGCGCTGGAGCCGATGATCGTGCCGACGACCGTATGGGCTTGCTCAGAAAGCGAACCGGGGACGTACTGTTCGATGAGCTCTGAGGTCAGTTGCTCCACTTCTGCTTGGCGGGAGGAGAAGATGAGCGTGGCAATGGAGTAGGCGGCCAGCACCGTTGGTGCAAAAGCCATGAGCGTGAAGTAGGTCATCCCGGCGGCGCGGTCCATGAAGGCATCGTGGAAGAAGTCATTCCACGTGCGGCGGATGACCAGCCCCCAGCTCTCCTTGCGCAGGCGATTACCTTTGGCGAGGGGGTTGTGTTCTTCATCGTGGCCCTGGACCTCCAGGACGGTCGGGCCTTTAAACGGCACGATTGTCTCCGGCTCCTCGGCCGACATAGCGTTGCCGTCAATCTCCTCTTCGCTCATATCTGACCAGCGTATGCGGCACAGCCCGCATTCAGGGGAAGGACACTCTGGCCACAGCCAGAGCCGTGGTTACACTGGGAAGGCATGACTGAGAAGAACACCGAGAACAAGATCAACGTAAAGTCCTTCGAACTCGATCACCGGCTTGTCGCCGCCCCCTATATCCGCGTCGCCGACCGCACCGACCTGGGCGGCGGGGTCGAGATTATCAAGTATGACCTGCGCTTCTGCCAGCCCAACAAAGAGCACCTCGGTACCGAAGCACTGCACTCGGTCGAGCACATGATGGCCAACTTTATGCGCAACTACACCGACAAGCTCATTGGTTTTGCCCCGATGGGCTGCCGTACCGGCTTCTACGCCATCACCAACGGCATGGAGCAGGATGAGCTGCTCCGCGCTGTCGACGGCGCGCTCAATGACATCCTCAATGCCACTGAGGTTCCCGCCGCCAACGAGGTGCAGTGCGGCTGGGGCGCCCACCACTCACTCGAGGGTGCACAGGAGGCCGCACGCAACTTCCTCGCGGCCAAGGAAGAGTGGCTCAACGTCATGGCCTAAATGGCCATGACATCGGGGCGGGGCCTATCCGTCCTAGGACTCGAGGCGTCGGATCTGGGTACGGGCGACGAACAGCCCGGCGACGCCAAGCCCCAAAACACTCGCCATCAAGGTGCAACGTGCTGCGCTGAACTCCGCGAACAGTCCAGGGATCAATAGGATCGCCGCCACGCAGAGAAGGCTCGAAGCAAAGAGGAGGATGGCAAAGAGTACGTCTTTGGGGATGTACATGCGAGGTCCTTTCCAGGCGGCTAGTGACTGCCTGCGGCGAACTAGTAATTCAACGCTATTTTAAATATTTCGCACTTATATTTCTACCCCTAGCCAGATGGGCTCCGGCTCCAGCGTCACGCCGAAGGCCTTCTGAACCCCGGCGCGGATGTCGCGGGCCAGCGCAACGATATCGTCGGCGGTGGCCTCACCGCGGTTGGTCAGCGCCAGGGTGTGCTTGGTGGACAAGGTTGCCTTCGCGCCTGACTCTTCACCTGGGTAGCCCTTGGCAAAGCCGGCGCGCTCGATGAGCCACGCGGCGGAGAGTTTTTCCTTTCCTTCTCCTCCTTCACCCACCGCATGGCGCGGCATGCGGTCGGCATCCTCGTCGCCGCGGGTGGCGCGGACTGCTTCCTGGATGGAATCGGCAAGCTCGGGCTCGACGATGGGGTTGGTGAAGAAGGAACCGGCCGACCACGTGTCGTGATCTTCTGGGTCAAGCACCATGCCCTTGCCGCGGCGCAGCTTCAGAACGTCCTCACGGACGTCGGCCACGGGGCGGCGCTCGCCGGGGTTCTGGGTGAGCTGGCCAAAGCGCAGGGGCCTCGACAGGCCGTCAGTAGTCAGCTGCAGCTCGACGGCCAGCACCACACCGCGCCCGGTGAACTTCAGGTTGGAGTAGCGATAGGCCAGCTCCAGGTCCGCGGCCGGCACCCACGTCGCGGTCCGGGTAGCGCGCTCGTAGAGATAAACCTGCGTGAGGACGTCGGAGGTCTCCGCACCATAAGCGCCGACATTCTGCACCGGCACGGCACCCGCATTGCCCGGAATCCCGGAAAGGCACTCAATACCGCCCAGGCCGCAGTCCACGGACAAAGCCACGACGTCATCCCACACCGCACCCGCATCAGCGCGCACGAGGCCACTGGCCACGGAGACGTCAATGTCCTCGAAGTCGAGGATGACCACCACGACTTCCAGCTGACCTTCCGCCACCACGAGGTTGGAGCCGCCGCCGACGACGAGGTAGTCCTGGGAGGCGTCGTCAAGCGCTGCCAGCGCAGCGATGGCGGCCTCAGCGCTGGCGCAGCGCACCGTCACCAGCGGGGCACCGCCGATGCGCAGCGTCGTGAGATCGGCGAAGGTGGTCTCGGAATCAAGCGTGACTCCGTCAATATCAGCGAGGGTCAGGAATTTATCTAGCACGTCTACCAAGGTAGTCTGTAACTCATGTCAACCCGTAGCGAAAACACCGTGATCATCAACCAGCCCATCGATAAGGTGCACAAGGCACTGTCCACCCAGGAGTACTGGGACTTCATCGTGGCCAAGCTCTCCCCGGAACCGGGCACCGTGCACGAGTTCACCGGCAACACCGCCGTGCTCTACGAGATTCTTCCGACCTCCCTCCTCCCGGAGGCCGTCCGCGCCATGGTCTCCCAGGACCTCAAGGAAAAGCGCACCGTGACCATCGGCGAGGTTGTCGATGATCAGATGTCCGTCTCCTTCACCGCTGACGTCAAGGGCACCCCGGTCGACTTCAAGGGCGACATCACCTACAAGGGCCAGGGCGAGTCCACCGCTCTGGATTACGTCTCTGAGGTTTCCGTCAACATCCCGATGATGGGCGCTGCCATCGAACCGAAGGTTGCTGAGGCTCTGCAGGAGCTCTACACCAACGAGGGCAAGCTCACCGAAGAGTGGATCTCCAACAACCTCTAAACAGCTCTCTACAACGCAGTTGTTGCCATGGCCGATCACGCGCATAACCTGAAGGCTCAGGAAAGCGCTGGTCGGCCTTTTGGCGTTGTTACCCGCGGCACCACTAATCCCAACCGCCTGCGCCGCTGCGATCGCTGGATGGTGGCGCACCCGGAAATCTCCTCGCTGCTGCGTTCCACTAAGGAACCGCTGGCTCTCGACGTCGGCTACGGCGCCTCCCACACCACCACGGTGGAGTGGGCCGGCTGGCTGCGCAGCGTTAATCCTCATACCCGGGTGACGGGTTTGGAGATTTCCCCCGAGCGCGTGCTGCCGCCGCGCGATGGCGTGACCTTTGAGCTCGGCGGCTTCGAGCTAGCAGGCTACCGCCCACAGCTGGTGCGGGCCTTCAACGTGCTGCGCCAGTATGACGTGGACCAGGTGGAGAAAGCCTGGAACACCGTGAACTCGCGCTTGGCCCCCGGTGGGTTCTTCGTGGAGGGAACCTGCGACGAGCTGGGGCGCAGGGCGGCCTGGGTGCTTCTCGACGCCTCCGGCCCACGCACCCTAACCCTCGCCTGGGATCCCTTCGACGTTGCGCGCCCCAGCGATATCGCGGAGCGCCTGCCCAAAATCCTCATCCACCGCAACGTGCCGGGTGAGCCGATCCACGAGCTCTTGCAGGCGGCCGACGCCGCCTGGGACCGCGCCGCCGGCTGGTCTCCTTATGGCCCGCGGGTGCGCTGGCGCATGGCGCGCGAAGAACTCCGGCAGACAGTTCCGATCCATCCGGTACACCGCCGCCTGCGGGATAACGTGCTCACAGTGGATTGGAACCTGGTAGTTGGCCATCTTTAAGCCGGTGCGCCACACTAGTAGTCATGGCTTCTTCTAAATCTTCCGCCTCGACGGCCTGGAAAATCTTCATTGGCGTACTCGTGGTACTCCTGCTCATCATCCTGGTAGCTGAGCTCGGCCTGCGCTGGTTCTTAGGTTCACAGATGAAGAGCCAATTCACCCAGTCCGCCAAGGAACAGGGCGTGGAGACCTCCGAGGAACCGGAGGTGAGCTTCGGTGCTAGCCCCATGGTCTTTGGCATGCTCAACGGCAAGATTCCGCAGATGGATATGAAGACCCCGTCCACGCTGAAGATTGATGGCACCAACATCGCTGGGCAACCGGCTGCGGATGTCCACGTCGAAGACATGACGCTGTCCCAGGAGCCAGTCGCGGGCACTCTGCGGGCCTCGACGACGGTCCCGGATCAGTTCCTGCTTGCCAGCTTCCAGAAGGCCATTGCTGAGCAGTCCGGCTATGATGCCTTGGGCAACCTCGTAGTCACCGCGATTACCGCCAACGATGCCGAGGATGACCTCGAGGTGGAATTTGCCGGTGGCCTGGCCACGCTCTCGCTCAAGCCGGAAGCTCGCGACGGCAAGCTCGCCATCGATGCGAAGGAAGCATCGCTCTTCGGCTTCGACCTGCCGGAGCAGGCAACCTCCGCGATTTCGAATGCCTTGGCCGAAGGCATGGAGGAACAGCTCGCGGGACAAAAGCTCACCTTTGAGTCCGTGGACGTCGGCGCCGGCGAGCTCACGCTGACCCTCATTGGCCACGACGTCCCGATGAGCGAGCTCGATTCCGCCACGGCACCAGCACCGGAATCGGCACCGGCCAACTAAGGCTTAAGAATTAGGGCGCAGGCTCTCTACGGTGAGCTGCGTGTCTAGGTTTTCGTCGTCTGAAACGACGGACCCCGGATCAACAAGGGATTGATAGCCCGCCTGCTCCGCCAGGCGGGCTATTTCTTTAAGCGGCAATCGCGAGTCTTCGGGAAGAATGAGCCCCAAACGCACGGGCAGCGGGCAGGCCTCGCGGAGGGTGACGAGCTCGGAGAGGAGCGAGGTGGCATCCCCTAGCAGTGCATCCACCGCAACCCACACCTCGGCCGCACCAGACTGAACTGCCAGCCGTGCCTCCGCTGCCTTCACCAAAGAGTGGTGGCGCCCAGTGGGATAGCCGGCGACGGCAATGATGTGCTCGGCGCCCTCGGCGGCAAGCACATGGTGCGGGGAGACAAGCACTCGCTGCTGCCCCGCGGATTGGGTCCGCACCTCCTCCAGGGAGGCCTCAAGCAGATTCAGCATTAGTAGGAATAATCGCCGTTGATGATGGCCTTGAGCTGCGGGCGCACATCAAACCAGTACACGCCGGTGATGATGGCGCCAATCCAGCTGACAAAATACAGCGGCAGGTTCATCACCAGGGCGGAACCGACGAGTAGCCCGACCCATACCCATTTGTTCTGGCGGTCACCGGCGCGGAAGGCATCCTCCCGCGTCATCGCCGCTAGGACGGCACCGATGAGGGCAAAAAGGGATACCGCCATAAAGATGTACTGCGGTATCGACGAAATAATATCTAGAAAAGTGTGCATTAATTAGTTCTCGTCAACGACTTCGCCGTCGATGACATCGTCGTTCGGCTTTGCTGCATAGGGGTTGCGCGGGCTCTGCGGCTCCTGCGGCTGCTGGCCCGCCGCGCGCTGCTCCTTGGCGTTGTTGATAGCGCCCTGAACTCCCTCACGGGTCTCGGTGAAGGCGGTGTTGAAATCCTCACGAGCCTTCACGAAGGACTCCGAATTGCGGGTCTCGCGTGCAGCGGAGGACACAGACTCCCCAATGTTCTTGGCTGTGGAGGTCACGCGGTCAAAGAAGGACTCCTCCTTCGCGGTGCCATCACCCATGCCCGCCGCATCAGCGGCGCGGGCAATGCGTTCCGCCTGCGCGTTCTGGGCCTGGTTCTGGCGCTCTTCCTTGAAACGGCCACCAAAATCCTTGGCCACATCAAAAGCAGAGGAACCGGCATTCTTGATTGAGTCAAATACGGACATGGTCGTCACTCCTTGTTAGACGCCAAAAAGCAGATGATTAACAGTGTAGATAACCAACCCAGCCAGTGCACCCACGACCGTGCCGTTGAGGCGAATGAACTGCAGGTCCTTGCCCACCATGAGCTCGATGTTCTCGGAAGCCTCCTGAGCATCCCAGCGCTTAATGGTCTCCGGGATAATCGCGATGATCTCCGGTGCGAACTTCTCCACCGCGTAGCGCGCGGCCTTGTCCACGAACGCATTGGCCTGGGCCAGGAACTCCGAATCCTCCAGCAGCCGGTGCGCCATTTCTTTCACCTTGGCGGTCATCTTCTGGCGCAGGAAGGACTCCGGGTCAGTGAGCTGCTCAATAAGCGTGGAGGAGACCGTCGCCCACATTGCCGCCGGGGCCTTCTGCGCCTGATCGGAAGCCAGCATTTCCTGCTTGATTCCCTCGATGCGCCCGCGCATATCTTCATCCCACTGCAGGTCCGAGGCCAGCTTGGACAGGTTACGGCGAATGGCCAGGCGGGCCTCGTGGTTGCCGTTGCGGCGAACCTCATCGGCGAACTCCACGAGCTCGGCGTAGACCTTCTCCCCCACCATCTCGCGGGCAAAGCGCGGCGCCCAGCCGGGCATGCGCTCATCGATGGCGGTGACCACCGTGGATTCCATGCCGAGGATCTTGCCGTGCGCCCAGTCAATGAGGTCATCCTCCAACGGGCGCGCCTTGCCTTCCGCGATATAGCCCTCCAGCAGACGGCCCAGCGGCGGGCCCCACTCGGGTTCTGCCAGACGGGCCATGACCTGAGTGCGGATGAATTGCTCTGCCTCCGCCGGGTCTAGGTCTGCGACCACGCTGGCTGCGCGCTCACCAATCCACGCGGAGACCTCCTCCGCCCGCCCAGGCTCTACGCCCTGGCGCGCCAGCCACAGCGGCAGCTCCGCCTCACGCACCTTGGCGCTGAGTGCATCCGCGGTGAGGAAGTTCTCCTCCACGAAGTCCTTGAGCGCATCACCCACGCGGTCCTTGTTGTTGGGGATGAGCGCGGTGTGCGGGATGGGCAGCCCCATCGGCCGGCGGAACAGCGCGGTCACGGCGAACCAGTCCGCCAATCCACCGACCATTCCTGCCTCCGCCGCCGCGCGCACGTAGCCCACCCAGACGGGAGCCCCGCTTGCCGACGCCTGCCACCACGAGCACCCCAAAAAGATCACCGCCGCACCAATCAGGAAGGACAGCGCAATCGCCTTCCAGCGGCGCAGGTCCGCCCGGCGCGCCTCCTGGTTTCCTGGCTGCGGCACAAACGACGTCTGCGACGCCGACGTTTCCCGAGCCGGCTCAAGCCCTGCGTCCGCGCGGTGCGTCATGGGTTGGTTCTCCTTGGGTCTGCGTAATGATGGGGAATAGTGAATCCATTAATCAACATTAGTGGGTGTACCGGACACATTCGATAGCCACCAACACTAAGATCGACTCCTAGCTTTATGAACGCCAGCCTGCCGAGAGCCCGTTTGTGGTTCCGTGATTCACGCCCCCTTGCAGTGACGCACCAGGGCATCTTTCGTGTTGGTGTAGCCGAGAGCGGTTGCCACGTCCTTGCCGTAGAACAGGACCTGCCCGCCCGAGGTGATGGTTCGGATCGTACCGAACTCGTGGTTGGTGAACGCATGTCGCGCGGTAGCCATGACCGACTCCTTTTCCGAGAGCCGAGTAGACAATCGCGGGCGCGGAATGCGCCAGGCTCTCACCTGTCAGGCACGGCAGGCACCGAAACCGGACACGGCGTGAGGAAGGCTCTCGCCCATACGCCCCCGAGCACCGACAAATCCGGACGGGTCAGAAGGCACACTGGTGTGTGAACGTACCGATGGCCCCGTGCCCCGTGCTCTTGTTTCGGCGTCATCAACCAGGTAGCCTTGCAATCAACATGACCGGTTCCGCTGCCCGCCTCGGTGGGAGTCCAGGGCCGGTCTTCGTTTTTGTATCAAACAGGGGTGCGCGTGGAGCAGGTGAAGCAATTCAAGACCTACGGTGAACAAACACCGAGCCCTAGCCGGAATCAAAGGCTATGAAACCGACCTTGTTAACTTGCCTGCTAACGAAGTAATTGGGCATTACCGCAGGCTATTCACCATTGAGAAATCGTTTCGGATGTCGAAATCAGACCTGAAAGCACGCCCAATCTTCGCCAGGAAACAAGACTCGGTCACCGCACATCTCAACATTGGTGGCGAAACCATCCACGCCGCCGTACCACTACCCCCGGAAATCCAAACCCTCGTCAACACCATCACCGCCCCAACCCTTCGGCACTAATTTGAGCCAAGTCAGGTTAGTGTTCGCGTCGCTCCCTGCGGCGCCATTCACGCGTATGGCGCCGTAGGGGCGTCGTCAAGCGCCCGCTCCCCCCCTCACCCTGCGCACCCATCCCAAACGCCAGCAACCCCCACCTCCTCACATGGTCTCCCATGTGTGTTTGGAGGTGGGGGTTGTTGTGGTGTCAGTACAGAAACTTAGGCGTTCAACGTCCTAGGAGGTGCCTAGTTGATGCGGCCGGTTTCCTTGCGGTACTGGCGGTAGTAGCGGCGGCCGAAGTGGACGGAGCCGACTGCCAGGATGGCAACAACGACGAGCGCGATAGCGCCGACGATGATGTTGATTTGGTAGTCAGCACCAGCGGTGCCCTCCGGGTAGAGCCACGTACCGAGGCCCCAAATGAGGATGCCGGCTGCCGGCAGGAGCGAGAGAATCAGGCCCATGCCCACCCAGGTGGAGGTACGCAGCAACGAAGAGTGCGGCGCACCGTAGGATACGGGCTCGTAGCCCTCGATGTAGGAGTCCTGGATCTTGCCGGAGAACTCCGGGTAGGTCTCGCTGTGGTGATCAGCTACTGCCGGGTTGAGGTCGCTCATGGCTGAAACTTTCTCTCGTTCCTGTTAATCCTGTGAATGACTATAGCTTAGTCGTCCTTGCCGCGGAAAGCAGCACGTGCACGTTCGCGGGTAACCGCGGAAACCGCGGTCAGCGGCACACCAGCCGGGCACACATCAGCGCACTCGCCGTAGAGCGAGCAGTGGCCGAAGTTCTGCTCTAGATCGTCCACCATGTTGCGTGCGCGGCGGCCACGCTCTTCCTTGCCCAGCGGCATGAGGGAGAGGTGAACCAGCTTGGCGCCGGTGAACAGGTGAGCAGCACCGTTCGGGCAGGATGCCACGCAGGCACCGCAGCCGATGCAGGCAGCGTGATCCAGGGCGTACTCAGAGGTCTCGTGATTGATGTGCAGGGTGTCAGCATCCGGAGCGGTACCCGCATCCATGGACACGTAGCCGCCCTGCTCCATGACGTGGTCCAGCTTGGAGCGGTCCACGATCATGTCCTTGATCACCGGGTAGGCAGCGGAGCGGAAAGGCTCCAGCTTGATAGTGTCGCCGTCCTTGAACTGGAACAGGCGCTGCTGGCAGGCCGGGGTGTTCTGGCCTGGGCCGTGCGGGCGACCGTTGACCAGAAGGCCACAGGTACCACAGATGCCCTCACGGCAGTCGGAAGCGAATGCGAACGGCTCCTTGCCGGCCTCGATGAGGCCGTCGTTGACGTGGTCGAGCAACTCCAAGATGGACATCTGCTCGGCGGCGTCGTCAACCTGCACGGTTTCAAACTTGCCTTCTTGCGTCGGTCCGGCTTGACGCCAGATCTCAAGTGTCAGTTTCATTACTTGTAGTTCCTTGTCATCAGCGGGATCGAATCAAAGTACAGCGGCTCGGCGTGGCGGATGAACTCGCCCTCAGCAGCGCCCGGCTCCCATGCGGAGACGAAGCACCAGTTCTCGTCATCACGTTCGGCCTCGCCGTCCTCGGAGAGGTGGTCATCACGGAAGTGAGCACCACAGGACTCGTCGCGGTCGAGAGCGTCGATGCACATGAGCTCGCCCAGGTCGATGTAGTCAGCAACGCGCAGACCGTACTCGAGAACCTGGTTCATGTCATTGGCGTCGCCAGTAATGCGCACGTTAGCCCAGAATTCCTTGCGCAGTGCGCGAACCTTCTCGATGGCAACCTTGAGGTCCTCGACGTTACGGGACACGCCACAACCCCAGTAGAGGATGTCACCCAGCTGGCGGTGGTAGTACGCCGGGCCGTGCGGATCCTGACCCTGGATGGACATGAGGCGGTCGATGCGAGCCTGTGCGCGAGCAACAGTCTCGTTGGCCTCTGCCGAGTCCTCAGCCAGCTTGGCCTCACCCAGGTGGTGGGCCAGGTAGTTCGGGATGGTGAACGGCAGGGTGAACCAGCCGTCGACGGAAGCGGACAGCAGGGAGTTAGCACCCAGGCGGTTCGCACCGTGGTACGTCCAGGAGCACTCACCGGCGGCGAAGAGGCCGTCGATGGTGGTCATCTCATTGAAGTCCGTCCACAGGCCGCCCATGGTGAAGTGGCAGGTCGGAGCGATACGCATCGGGGTCTCATAAGCGGACTCACCAATGGCCTCTTCGTACATTTCGATGAGGTTGGAGTAGCGCTCGCGGATCTTGTCCTTGCCCAGGCGCTCGATGGCGTCGCGGAAGTCCAGGTACACGGAGTTGTGCAGCGGACCAACGCCCAGACCCTTGTTGATCTGCTGGGAGATGGCGCGGGAAGCCACGTCACGCGGGACGAGGTTACCGAAGGCCGGGTAGCGGCGCTCCAGGAAGTAGTCGCGCTCCTCTTCCGGAATCTCGTTGGCAGGACGGTCATCCTTCTCCTTGATCGGAGACCAGATGCGGCCGTCGTTACGCAGCGACTCGGACATGAGGATGGTCTTGGACTGCCACTCGGAGTTGACCGGCAGGCCAGTCGGGTGGAACTGGATGAATGCCGGGGAAGCCAGGTAAGCACCGTTCTCGTACGCACGCATCATGGCGCCGGCGTTCGAGTTCTTGGCCAGCGTGGACATGTGGTAGACGTTGCCATAACCGCCGGTACCGAGGATGACTGCGTGGCCGGTGAAGGCCTTGAGCTCGCCGGTGATGAGGTTACGGGTCACGATGCCGCCGGCGCGCTTCTTGCCGCCGTCGGTGTAGGTAATGATGTCCTGCAGGTCGTGGTGAGCGAAGAGCTCCACGTTGCCCAGACCAATCTGGCGGTAGAGCGCAGACGTGGTGGACAGCTGCAGCTGCTGGCCTGTTTGGCCACGGGTGTAGTAGGTACGGGAGACCTGCACGCCACCGAAGGAACGGGTAGCCAGGGTGCCGCCGTACTCGCGAGCGAACGGAGCGCCGATGGCGTTCATGTGGTCGATGACGCGGATGGACTCATAAGCCAAGCGCCAGCAGTCGGACTCGCGGCAGCGGTAGTCACCACCCTTAACGGTGTCCTTGGTATGGCGGTAAGCGGAGTCGTTATCCACCTTCTTGTGGCGGGAGGAGTTCACACCACCCTGCGCAGCAATGGAGTGCGCACGGCGCGGTGAATCGTGGTAGGTGAAGACCTTGACCTTGTAGCCCAGCTCGCCGAGAGCAGCGGCGGCGGAACCAGCGGACAGGCCGGTACCGACAACGATGATCTCGAACTTGCGGCGGTTCAGCGGGGAGACGAGCTCCATGTGGTCCTTCTGGTAGCTCCACATGTCCTTCATCGGGACGCCGTGCGGCTCGTGGGACTCCAGGATGCGGCCCGGCTTAACGCCCGGGACGATGGACTGCGGGTGCGAGAAGTCAGGGTGCTCGCGCTTGAGTTCAGTGTTCGCGTTAGTCATGGGTTCAAAACTCCTTTAGCTGACCCAGCCCAGGGCGACGGACAACGGCATAACAATGTTTGCCAGGCACACGACGGCCGGGACGATGTACGCCAGGACAACAAAAACCTCGCGCCACTTTGCACCGGTGATGCCCAGGTCAGAAGCCGCAAGGCGGATACCATGGGTCAGGTGCAGGAAGAGGCACAGCATGGCGACGATGTAGACGATGGTCACCGGCCAGCGCGAGAAGGTTGCGATCATGTTGGCCTTAACGGCACCGTGAGCAAAAGCTTCTGCTGCAACCGGCTGGACACCAATCGTCAGGTCCAGAAGGTGGAAGATGATGAACAGGAGAAGCACGATGCCGGTAACCAGCATGCTCTTGGTAGCAAAGGAATCCATGCCGCCCATCAGGTTCGTGCGCTTGAACTTGCCGCGGGATGCCTTCGAGCGAGCGGTCAAAGCAAAAGCGCCGTAAATGTGAGCGATTACGCAGGCCAGCAGGACGATGCGAATGATCCACAGTGCGTGACCGCTCGGGATCAGTGGCTCACCAAGATTACGCAGGTAAGCGCCGTAGGCATCGAGTGCTTCCTGGCCGTCGTGAGCCGGCAAGTAAAGCTTCAGGTTGCCGGCCATGTGTCCCACGACGAAGAGCGCGAAGAACAGACCGGTAATTGCCATCGTCAGTTTCAAAGCCCAGGACGGAATTCCTGGCTTAGGACGAATCGTTTCATTAGTAATACGGCCGTGAGCGAGGGCTTCACGGTCAGGATTTTTTACAGACATGACACCTCCATTGTCGCCCTTACCTTACGCAGACCTTTGCGCTGACCACTAGTTATATCTTTGCTTTGCATACCCCCTCCCCCTCCTATGGTCCCCGTATTTAAACGAGTTAAGGCAAGGATCACCTTAGGCGCCACACCTCTTTGACCGCTCTACCTTGATCACTTCCTTTTACGCAATATTGACCTTGCGAAAACATTTCACGGATGAGACTTTTGTCACAGGGTGTGGCCTGAGTGACGACCCTACCCCTTTAGGTGTCAAACTTTCGCTTGGTATACACCCCTATCGCCCGCTCGGCACCCCGCCAGCACCCCCACTTCGCAGCGGAGTTAAAATACTTCACACATTCCTTGCAAAACAATTGTTATGACCGAAAGGCACTAGGTAACCTAGCTCACATGAGCAAGACATACGTGGGTTCGCGCCTGCGCCAGCTGCGCCGCGAACGTGATCTCAGCCAAGCTACTCTCGCCGCTACGCTGGGGCTTTCAGCTAGCTACGTCAATCAGATTGAGCATGACGTGCGCCCCCTTACCGTCCCGGTCTTGCTGAAAATTACTGAAGCCTTTGGTGTGGATGCCACGTTCTTCTCCCGCGATGATGATTCACGTCTGCTTGCGGAAATCCAGGATGTCGTCCAAGACCAGGAAATCTGCCCCTCCCCCGTGGAGCTTCAGGAATTGTCCGAATTGGTCTACAACCACCCCACCGTCGCCCGCACGCTCGTGGATATCCACCGCCGCTACCGCAATATTCGTGACAAGCTCTCGCTCGCCACCGATACCCGACGCTCGGACGGGAACCAGGCGCTGTCCATGCCTCACGACGAGGTGCGGGACTTCTTTTATGCCCGGCAGAACTATCTCGACGAGTTGGATATCCACGCAGAGGAAACTGCCGCGGAGATCAACGTTATCCCTTTCCACATTCGCGACATTGAACAGGCACTTAATGAGCGGCTCACTTCCAAACACGGCGTGGAGATTCTCACCACCGATCGCATGGATGGCACCCTGCATCGCTTCGACAAGGAGAGTGGCACCCTTCGCCTTGCCAGCCGCCTGAGCGTGGGCCAGCGCGCCTTCCGTATGGCGGCAGAGTTGGGTTTCCTCGAGGCGGGCGCGCTAATCGACGCCCTCGTGGACGAAGAACCCTTCACCTCGGACGCCTCCATCAACCTGGCCAAGCGTGGAATTGCTAACTACTACGCCGCCGCCACACTGCTCCCCTACAGCCTCATCCACAGTGAGGCCGAGCAATCCGGGTATGACGTGGAGTACCTCTGCAACGTCTTTGGCGTGGGCTACGAGACAATTGCCTCGCGCCTCTCCACGCTGCAGCGCCCCAACAAGCGCGGAATCCCCTTTACTTTCGTGAGGGTTGATCGCGCCGGCAATATGTCCAAGCGCCAATCGGCCACGGGCGTACACTTTTCCAATTCCGGCGGAACGTGCCCGCTATGGAACGTGTATGAGTCCTTCGCCCGCCCCAACACCATCTCGCGTCAGCTGGCGCAGATGCCGGATGGCCGCAACTACCTCTGGATTTCACGGACGGTGAGCTACCCCCAGGGCCATTTCGGCGATACCAATAAACTCTTCTCCATCGGCCTAGGCTGCGAGGCGCGCCACGCCAGCCGCACAGTCTATGCCCAAGGCCTCAACCTCGACGCCCTGTCTGCCGCAACCCCCATCGGCGCCGGCTGCCGCACTTGCCCTCGCCAGAATTGCGCTCAACGCGCCTTCCCGGCCATTAATGAAGAGCTGGTGGTCGACGCCCACCGTTCCGCCGTCGCACCGTATTAATCGGGAGCAATAACCAGGCAGTTTTCCGCTCTGGCCCCTACGTTTACCCCTATACCACCCTTTATATATTGCCAATAAAAAGCATTGTCATGGTTTTGGCTAGAAAAATTCATGGATTTTCCAGGGTTTGCTTGCTTATGGTGGGACGTGAACGATATCCCCTATCGAAAGGATTACCATTATGAGCAGCTTCGCTGGAAACTTCCTGGGCCAGATTCAGGGCCTTCTTGTATCCATCGTCAACGCACCGTTCGTTCTGTCCTCCAAGCTCTTCAGCTAAAGGAAGTAGCGCCACGGCACTAAACCAACGCTCCCCCTCAATCCCTTTGCCGGGATTGAGGGGGAGCGTTCTTGTTTTGGCTTCTCGCCTTGGCCTTAGAGGTTAATCATGTGGCCGCCGATACCCTCGGCAGCTTCCTTCATAGCCTCAGACAGCGTCGGGTGAGTATGAATGTTGCGTCCGATTTCCTCAGCGGTGAGGTCGAAGCGCTGCGCCAGGGTCAGCTCCGGCAGCAGCTCGGAAACGTTGGAGCCCACCATGTGGCCGCCGATGAGCTCACCGAATTCGCCGTCAGCAATAAGCTTGACGAAGCCCGCGGTCTCATTGAGGCCGGCCGCCTTGCCGTTAGCGGAGAACGGGAAGGTAGCGACCTTAATGTCGCGGTCAGCGAACTTCTCACGAGCCTGCTCCTCGGTGTAGCCGAAGGAGGCAACCTGCGGGTTGCAGAAGGTGGCACGCGGCATGTTCATGTAGTCACCCAGCAGCTGGGTCTCAGCGCCGGCGATGACCTCAGCGGCCACGACGCCCTGCGCCTCAGCCACGTGTGCGAGCTGCAGCTTAGCGGTGACGTCGCCAATGGCGTAGATGCCCTCAACGTTGGTGCGCATGTAGTCATCGATGGCGATGGCGCCGCGCTCGGTGAGCTCAACGCCGGTGTTCTCCAGGCCGAAGCCCTCGGTGCGCGGGGCGAAGCCAATGGAGACCATGCAGCGGTCCACGGTCAGCGTATCGGTCTTGGAGCCGTCCTTGGACTCGACCTCAACGGTGACATTGTCGCCGTTGTCCTTGATGGCGGTGGTCTTGTAGCCGGTCAGGAGCTTCACGCCGAGCTTCTTGTATTCCTTGGCGATGGCCTTGGAGACATCCTTATCCTCGTTCGGCAGGACGCGGTCCATGAACTCCACGATGGTCACGTCCACGCCGTAGTTGGCCAGAACGTAAGCAAACTCCATGCCGATGGCGCCTGCGCCAACGATCACCATGGAATCCGGAGCCTCATCGTTGAGGATCTGCTCCTCGAAGGACACGATGTTGCCGCCGATTTCCACGCCCGGAAGGGAACGAACGACGGAGCCGGTGGCGATAATGCAGTTATCAAAGGTGATGGTCTTACCCTTGTCATCGCCCTCAGTAATCTCGATGGTCTTGGCGTCCTTGAAGGAGCCCAAGCCATTGATCTCCGTAATCTTGTTCTTCTTCATCAGGTAGTGCACGCCCTTGACGATGCCCTCCGACACCTTGCGGGAGCGCTTGTGCGCAACGCCGAAGTCGAAGGAAACATCGCCGGAGATACCAAAGGCCTTTGCCTCATGGTTGAAGGTGTGTGCAACCTCAGCGTTCTTAAGAAGAGCCTTGGAGGGGATGCAGCCCACGTTGAGGCAGACACCGCCCCAGTACTGCTTCTCAATTACGGCAACCTTCTTGCCCAGCTGGGCAGCGCGGATGGCGGACACGTAGCCGCCGGGGCCCGCGCCGAGTACTACAACGTCAAAATGTTCATTAGTCACGTTCTACAGGATACGTAACTTTATGCTCGCTGTCCCACCACCCCCGCCCTGCACCCGCTGGACAGCGCATAGCAGTCAGGATGCTTTCAACACCTTCGGGCAAAAATAAACCCTTAACCCCCAAGAAGGGGATTAAGGGAAAGAAAACGAGGGCACAGCCCTCAACAAATGATTTAGAACAGGCCCCAGTCCAAGGCAGCCTTCGAGGAGGTGGAGGAGCCAGAGTGAGCGATCTGGCCCAGCACCTGGTTGATGGAAACGAGGATGGTGTCAAAAAAGTTCATTCTTCTTCTTTCTGTTGTTGTTCTAGCGGCGCGTACGGCTTCATGCGGCGCCCTCCAGCGAGGCCACGGCGATGCAGGACGGTCGCCGCCAAAAGCGGTCACGGTACCTAGCCCCACTAACGAAGGAGACGGCCGTTGCGTTACATAGCCCACGAATAGGCACGGAAAGATTATGACACGGTTTTCACTTCAATACCACCATTCACTTTTATAACTTGGTATGTTTAGTCTGACTGCCCTTATCTTCGGGGGTGCTGGATTACCCATCTATCAGCGCTTTTGCCCATGTCAAGGGTGGTTTGTCCGGAGCATCTTTTAAACTTGCCCCTACACTTCCGCTCATCACTTAGAAAGCGAGATTCCATGAAGATTGCGCGCTCTCTCACGACGCTTGCGGCGGCCTCCGCCTTAGCCCTCGGCGCCGTCGTTTCCCCTATCGCCAGCGCATCCGACGTTAAACCGGAACAAATCAGCGGTGAGGCTACACCGTCCGATATTTCCGAGCTCGACCTTTACACCGAACTCGAGGAGTACCTGCCCAAGGATGAGGCCGGCAACCCATCGCCGTCCCGCGAACAGTATGAGGCTTCCTTCGACAAGCAGGTCACCTTTAAGAACGTCGACATCAAGAAAATCCCGGACAACAAAAAATGGATGGGCTACGTCTTCAAGTACTGGGATTACCGCCACAAGGTCAAGACCATCAAGGCCACCGCTCCTGCAATGGATAACCGCGACGTCCCCCTCGCAGTGATCACCCCGGACGGTACCTTTGATGCTTCCCGCCCTACCCTCTACTTGCTCAACGGTGCCGGCGGCGCCGAGCAGGGCATGGACTGGATTGTCTCCACCGTGGCCAAGGATCTTGATCCGAAGACGGAGAAGACTCAGGACCTCGTTCACTATTACGCCAACCGTAACGTCAACGTTGTCATCCCGCAGGCGGGTGCTTTCTCCTACTACACCGACTGGCTGACCACCCCGGACCGCAGCTACCTCAAGGGCCCGCAGAAGTGGGAGACCTTCCTAACCAAGGAGCTTCCGGGACCGCTGGAGAAGCACATTAACGGCAACGGCAAGCGCGGCATCGCCGGCATGTCCATGTCCGCAACCTCCTCGCTGGTGCTGGCTCAGCACAACCCAAACTTCTACGATGCCATCGGCTCCTACTCCGGTTGCGCTGCTACCTCGACGCCGCTGCCGAACTTCTACTCACAACTCACGGTGAACCGCGGTGGCGGAAGCACCGAGCAGATGTGGGGACCAATGGGCGGTGACTACAACCGCTACAACGATGGCCTCATCAACGCCACGAAGAACAACATGGGCAACTCCAAGGTCTATGTTTCCGCCAACTCTGGTTTGGCTGGGGCAACTGACTTGGGCTCGTCCAAGATTGATGCCTTGGGCTCGTCCCAGGCCTTCAAGTCCTCCTCCACCCTCGTGGTTGAGGGCGGCGTAATCGAAGCAGCCATGAACGCCTGCACCCATGACCTGAAGGCAAAGATGGAGCGCGAGGGCGTCGACGCGGTCTTTAACCTGCGCAACACCGGTACCCACTCCTGGCCGGGCTGGCTGGATGACGTCAACTCCTCCTGGCCTACCTACGCACGCGCCTTTGGCCTTCCCGTTGATCCAGCCGAGCCGGTAGCGACTGCGTATTCAGCAGATGCGGATTCGGACGCTAACGAAAAGGCCGCCGATGCCGATAGTCAGGATGCGAAAAAGGCGGAGGCGGAAGCAGACACCGAAGGCCTCGCTGATTCCCTGCCAGAAGATCCTGCGGTGACCGAGCAGTAAGCTCTTTTCGCCGTACCAATTGTTGAATAAGGAACGTAATGAAGCGTCTTAGCTCTCTCCTCGCCGCCGGCGCGCTCAGCGCAGCCGCGCTGGTCAGCCCCGTTGCAGGTGCTGCCACCATCAACCCGCAGCAGGTTGCGGGTGACACTGCCCTATCCACCATCTCGGACCTGCAGGTCACCCCGGAGGTGGAGAGCCAGAAGTGGTATGACCACTACAAGGATGACGCCCGCGTTCTGAAGCTGGAGGCTACGTCGCCGGCGATGAACGGCCGCACCATTCCGCTGGCTGTCATCCCGGCCAAGAACCCGGACCGCCCGACGGTCTACCTGCTCAACGGCGCTGGTTCCGCCGAGCAGGATTCCGACTGGCTGTACATGTCCGATGTCGTGGATTTCTACGCGGACAAGGACGTCAACGTCGTGGTTCCACAGGCAGGTGCCTTCTCCTACTACACCGACTGGCTGGAAGAGCCCAACGGCAAGTACCTCAAGGGCCCGCAGAAGTGGGAGACCTTCCTGGCCAAGGAGCTTCCTGGCCCACTGGAGGAGCGTCTGAACGCAAGCAATAAGCGCGCCATCGCCGGCATGTCCATGTCCGCGACGTCCTCGCTGCTGCTTGCCCAGCACAATCAGGGCTTCTATGACGCGGTCGGTTCCTTCGCCGGTTGTGCCGCAACCGCCTACCCCACCGAGTACGAGTTCCTGCGCCTCACCGTTAACCGCGGTGGCGGCCAGCCGGAGCAGATGTGGGGCCCGATGGGCTCTGCCTACAACCGCTACAACGACGCCCTGATGAACTCCGAGAAGCTGCGCGGCACCAAGCTGTACATCTCCTCTGCATCGGGCTTCGCGGGTGAGCAGGATACGCCGTCTTATTACATCAACAAGGGATACAACCCGGCAGCTGCTTATCTGGGCTCGGCTCAGCTGCAGGTAGAAGGCGGCGTTATTGAGGCGGCCGTGAACCACTGCACCCACATGCTCAAGGCAAAGCTGGATCAGCAGAACATCCCCGCAAACTACAACTTCCGCAATGTGGGTACGCACTCCTGGCCGGGCTGGCGCGAGGACTTGGTGAAGTCCTGGCCTACCTTTGAGGAAGCCTTCAACTCCTAAACAGCAAGCCGCGCACGTCACACCGTGCGCGCTCCCCTGGCTTCGGACAAGCCGGACAAGGGCGGTAGGATAGCGGCATTATGAAGCTGCTTTCCACCGCCCTTTCGCATATCTCAGCCGCTCGCGACCGCGCCGCACTCACTCGAGATAGCTACACGGGGGTGGATTTCAACCTCGGCTTCGAGGTCACCCACTATGACTTGGATCTGACCTACCGCGTGGAGCCCAACCTGCTCCAGGGTGAAGCCGTGCTCCATATTCGTGCGCTGGAGGACTTAGACAAGCTCACCCTCGACCTCGGCGGCGCCATGGTGGCTCGCCGTATCACGGCGAAGCACGCGCCGCGCGTGGCCAAATTCCGCCTGTCCGGCGGAAAGCTGCGCCTCAACTTCGCCGACTTGATCGCCGAAGGCCAAGAGTTTGAGGTTTGCATTCGGTATGGCGGAGCACCCCGCCCGCTGCGCACGCCGTGGGGTGACATCGGGTGGGAAGAAACAGAGTCAGGCTCGCTGGTGGCCAGCCAGCCCAACGGCGCGCCCAGCTGGTTCCCCTGTGATGACACCCCGTCGGCAAAGGCCACCTACGATATTCGCATCACCGCGGATGATCCTTTCGTTGTCATCTCCAACGGCAAGCTGGTCTCCCGCCGCCGCGCGGGCGGATCCATGACGCGCTGGCACTACCGCGTCAAGCACCCTATGGCCACCTATTTGGCCACGGTCCAGGTCGGCGAATACATCGACATTCCCCTCGGCCCCAACGTCCGCGCGTGGGCGCCGGCCCGCCTCAAGCAGGTGGTACTCGAAGAATTTGCCCAGCAGCAGGAGATGGTGGATTTCTACTCCGCACTCTTTGGCCACTACCCCTTCTCCGACTACCAAGTAGTCATCACCGACGATGAGCTGGAAATCCCACTCGAAGCCCAGGGCTTGTCCATCTTCGGCTCCAACCACGTCAAGGGTGATCACGTCTTCGAGCGGCTCATCGCGCACGAGCTCTCCCACCAGTGGTTCGGCAACTCCGTGGGCCTTTCGGAGTGGAAGGATATCTGGCTCAACGAAGGTTTCGCCTGCTACTGCGAGTGGCTGTGGTTCGAGCATGCGCATGGCCGCCCAGCACATGAATCGGCGCGCTCGCACTATCAAGTGCTGGCCCGCAAGAAGCAGGACATCGTGCTCAGTGATCCTGGTACGCGCGATATGTTTGATGACCGCGTCTACAAGCGCGGCGCTCTGACCGTCCACGCGCTGCGCCGTCTGTTGGGCGATGAGCTCTTCTTCCTCACAGTCCGTGAGTACCTCTCCGCCGCGCAGCATTCCACTGTGACCCCGGACGACCTGATCAGCCGTCTGCGTGCGGTGGCTGTTGATCCCTCTGCCGTGGACGCACTTCTGGATGAGTGGCTCAACCACGAGGCGCTGCCTCAGTTCCCGGCTTAATACTGCGCTGCCATGCTCTAAACTTGGAGACCATGCGCAGACTGCTTGTTACCGGCGGCGCCGGCTTTATTGGTGCAAACTTCGTGCGGCTCGTGGCCCAGCAGCGCCCGGAGGTGGAGATCACCGTCCTGGATAAGCTCACCTACGCGGGCAACCGCGCCAACCTCGACGGCGTGGACGCCGAGCTCGTGGTGGGAGACGTGGCGGATGAGGGGGTCGTCGACAAGCTCGTAGCGCACGCCGATACCGTGGTGCACTTCGCGGCGGAATCCCATAATGACAACTCCCTACGGGATCCTTCGCCCTTCCTCCACACAAACATCATGGGCACCTTCGTGCTGCTGGAGGCCTGCCGCCGCCACGATGTGCGCCTCCATCATGTCTCCACCGATGAGGTTTTTGGGGACCTGGAGATCGGCGCCGATACCTACTTCACGGAGGAAACTCCCTATAACCCGTCTTCGCCCTATTCGGCCACGAAGGCCGGTTCGGACCACCTGGTGCGCGCGTGGGTGCGCAGTTTTGGGCTGCGGGCAACCATTTCGAATTGCTCCAATAATTACGGCCCCTACCAGCACATTGAGAAGTTCATTCCGCGGCAGATCACCAACCTGCTTCTAGGCCAGCCGGCGAAGCTTTATGGCACCGGCGAGCAGGTGCGCGATTGGATTCACGTGGATGACCACAATGAGGCGGTGCTCGCGATCCTGGACCGCGGGCGTATCGGTGAGACCTATAACATCGGCGCCGACCAGGAGGATACGAATAACCGCCAGGTCATCGAGATGATCTGTGAGCTCATGGGGGCGACGGATGATGGCCAGGCGCGTTTCGAGCACGTGGCGGACCGCCCGGGCCATGACCAGCGCTACGCCATGGATGCCAGCAAGCTGCGCCGCGAGCTGGGCTGGGCCCCGCGCTACACGGTTCTGCGGGAGGGCCTGGCCGCCACCATTGAGTGGTACCGCACCCACGAAGAGTGGTGGCGCGCGGGCAAGGAAGAAGTCGAAGCCAACTACGCGAAGCAAGGACAATAAATAGCCATGAAGGTGCAGTCAACGGCCATCGAGGGCCTGCTCATTGTGGAGCTGGACGTCCACGGCGATAACCGCGGCTGGTTCAAGGAGAACTGGCAGCGCGAGAAGATGGTGGCGGCCGGGCTACCGGACTTCCAGCCGGTGCAGAACAACGTCTCCTTCAATGCAGAGAAAGGTGTTACGCGCGGGCTGCACGCGGAGCCCTGGGACAAGCTGGTCTCCGTGGCCTCCGGCCGGGCCTTCGGCGCGTGGTGCGATCTGCGCGAGGGCTCTGCTACCTTTGGCCAGCTGGTGACCCACGAGCTGCGCGAGGACGTGGCGGTCTTCGTGCCGCGCGGGGTGGCCAACGGTTTCCAGGCGCTGGAGGCCTGCGCCTACTCCTACCTGGTCAATGACCACTGGTCCCCGGATGCGGAATACACCTGCGTCAATCTGGACATGGTGGACTGGCCGCTGGAACCAACGGAGATCTCAGATAAGGACAAGGAGCACCCCGCGCTTGCCGACGTCTCCCCCATGCCCCCTCGCCGCATCCTGGTCACCGGGGCCAACGGGCAACTGGGCCGCGCCCTACAGAAATTCCTGCCTTCTGCTGGCTTGGGTGCTGTGGAGTTCTGTGGGCACGAGGATTTCGATATCACCAACCCGCCTGCACGCCCGTGGAAGCAGTACTCCGCCATCATCAACTGCGCGGCGTACAACGATGTCAACGGCGCGGAGGACGATCGCGCCGCGGCCTGGGCGGTCAATGCTTCCGCACCGGCAAAGCTCGCGCGCATTGCGGCGGAGAATAACCTGACCTTGGTGCACGTGTCTAGCGACTACATCTTTGATGGCTCTAAAGAGGTCCACTCCGAGGAGGAAATGCCTTCCCCGCTGTCGGCCTATGGGGCGTCGAAAGCCGCGGGCGATACCGCCGCGCGAACCGCCCCGCGCCACTATGTCATCCGCACCTCGTGGGTCTTCGGCGATGGTGCCAACTTCATGTCCACGATGCGCTCGCTGGCGGATAAGGGGGTCAAGCCCTCCGTCATCCATGATCAGCGCGGGCGCCCCACCTTTGCCGAGGACCTAGCCAAGGGCATCATCCACCTGCTCAAGACTAAAGCTCAGTACGGCGTGTACAACATCTCCAACTCCGGTGATGTGGTGGGCCGCGATGAGATTGCCATGGCCGTCTTCACCGGCGTGGGCCAAGACCCTGCGGATGTCACGCCGGTGAGCACCGAGCAGTACCGCGAGATTGCCGGGCCCGAAGCACCCCGCCCGAAGGAGTCCACCTTCGACCTGTCCAAGATTGAAGCCACCGGCTTTAAACCTATGAATTGGCGGGCCGCTTTGGCGCTCTACCTGGGACTTTACCCGGCATAACACTCAACATAACACTTAGCTTCCCACGTGTTATGTTATGTGTTATGTTGAGTGGCATGTAGAGAGAAAGGCCTGCTCATGACCCCTTCTGAGCTTGATGAGTTAATTGCACAGCTGCGAGTTATCGGCAGCGATAAGCAATCCGTAGAGGTAAAATCTTCCGTCAGCAAGGAAGTACTTTCCACGCTCAGTGCCTTCGCAAACGGGGACGGCGGGACGCTCATCATCGGCCTTTCAGAGCAGGACGGCTTCACCCCAGTTAAGAAGTTCTCTGCCTCTACTGCCCAAGACCAATTGGAGACTCGCTGCCAACAGCTCATCCCGCCGGTCCGCCCGCAAATCGACATCATCGAATTTGAAAGCAGCAACATACTCGTCGCAGAGATCGACGAGCTTCCCGCGCGCGATAAGCCCTGCTATGTGGCCGAAAGGGGGCTGTACAAAGGGAGCTATATTCGCACCGGCGATGGTGATACGCGCCTGTCCCAGTACGAAGTAAATCGACTCGTTGAAGAGCACACGCAACCGACCTGGGATGAAGATGCCATCCCAGATGCCACGCTGGAGGACATCGAGGGTGCCGCTCTTGACGGCTTCCTCCAAGTGCAGAAAGAGCGCCGCCCCAAGACTTTTGCGAATGGACAGGACACAGCCCTCAAACGCCTGCGAATTCTCAAGGACGGCCACCCCACGCTGGCCTCACTTCTTGTCATGGGAGACTACCCGCAGGAGTTCTTCCCCCGATTAACGGTTACCTTCGCGCTCTTTCCCGGAACATCGAAAGGTGATGTCACCACGGGTGTCCGCCTTCTCGACAGCGCCACGCTTCACGGTACGATTCCGGAGCTGGTGAGCGAAGGCATCGACATCGTAAAGAAGAACATGCGCACCGCTGGCTTTATCGGCGACAAGTCCCGGACCGCACTTCCGGATTATCCACTGGTCGCTGTTCGTGAAGCACTAGTCAATGCGCTCATGCACCGTGACTACTCCCCGACTGCTCGCGGCAGTCAGGTGCAAATCAACATGTTCGTCGATCGCTTGGAAATCACCAATCCGGGAGGCCTATATGGCGGGGTTACGCTCCGAAATCTTGGAGAAGCTGGTGTCAGCTCTACCCGCAATCAACGCCTTGCCACGTTCCTAGAGGACATTCCCCTACCGGAAGGCGGCGTCGCCGCAGAGAACCGCGGCACGGGCATCGCCACCATCCATCAGGCCTTAGCTGACGCACTCATGCCCAAACCGGAAATTATCAACCGGCTCGACAGCTTCACCATCATCTTCCACCGCCGCAGGGTAGCCACCCAGGAACGCTATGGCACCGCACGTGACCATGTGGAACACCTACTCCACGGCAGCCCGTCCGTATCTACAACCGAATTAGTTGAGGCTACAAAGCTCAGCCGGACAGCGGTACAGAAAGCGCTTAATGAGCTCATCCGCGATAACATCGCCGAAAAGACTGAACCCGGACGCAGCCCTAAACAGCGCTACAGGCTGCGCAAATAGAGCATAACACTCAACATAACACTTAACTTCCCACGTGTTATGTTATGTGGGAAGTTAAGTGTTATGCTCGCCAGCCCGCGCCGCCACACCCCAGCGCGAGACCCCTCCGATAAGCTTAAAGCCCATGAAGGGCATCATTCTCGCAGGCGGTTCTGGAACCCGCCTCTACCCCATCACCAAGGGCATCTCGAAGCAGCTCATGCCCATCTATGACAAGCCGATGGTCTACTATCCCTTGACCACCCTGATCCAGGCCGGCATACGCGAGATCCTCATCATCACCACTCCAGAAGACCAGGCCGCCTTCCAACGCCTGCTTGGCGACGGCTCCCAGCTCGGCCTCATGCTGCACTATGCGGTGCAGCCGCGCCCCGAAGGCTTGGCCCAGGCCTTCCTCATCGCCGAAGACTTCATCGCCGAGGATGACGTGGCCCTTGTCCTGGGTGACAACATCTTTGACGGCCACGGCTTCTCCACCGCGCTGAACGAATGCCACCGCCCAGACGGCGGCATCATCTTTGCCTACGAGGTCTCCGATCCGCAGCGCTATGGCGTTGTGGACTTTGATGACTCCGGTCAAGCCCTGTCCATCGAGGAAAAGCCCGCCGCGCCCAAGTCCAACCACGCTGTGGTGGGCTTGTACTTCTATGACAATTCCGTGGTGGAGATTGCCAAGTCCATCACCCCCAGCGCGCGCGGGGAACTAGAGATCACCGCCGTCAATGAGGAGTACCTGCGCCGCGGGCGGCTGCGCGTCAAGCGCATGCAGCGCGGTGATGTCTGGCTAGATACCGGCACGGTGGACTCCATGAGTGAGGCTTCGGCCTACGTCGAGGTGATGCAGAAGCGTACCGGCACCGTCATTGGTTCGCCGGAGGTCGCAGCCTTTGCGGAAGGCTTCATCGATGCCGCGGCGCTCACGGAGCTGGCAGAGCCCCTCCTGAAGTCCGGCTATGGCCGTTATCTTCTCGCCGCTGCCCAAGAGGGCTGAGACCGAGGTACATATCGATCAAATAAGGTCCGAAAACCAACGGGATCTGAGGCCTTATTTGATCGATCCGTACGTGTTTAAGCCTCCCCGCCTAGTTTCAGGACGTCCTTAAGCATCCCCCGCCCTGTGACAGGAGCCGCCTCACCCAAACGGGCCTAAACGCGTTAAGGTAATCGCATGCCTAGTTCATCCTCTCGCCCCACCAGTGATTCGAAGAAATCAGCGCTATCCACCATCAGCCCCGTGGCATGGGGATTGTTGGTGATCGTTGTTATTTTGGCCGTCATCATTGGCTTCCTGCTTGCAGAGCGCACCTCTTCCGGCGATGAAAGCACTCCCGCAGCGCAGGAGACCGCAACGAGCACGGCGACTGCCGAAGACCTGGCGAAAGATGCCGCCAAGGCCACGCCCGGCACGAAGTTTTCCGATGGGAAGGGGGACCCGATGATGTTCGGGCCCGGCGGTGATACCAAGAGCGGCGATATCACGGTGGTGCACCGCAAAAAGGAGAACGATCCTTTCGCCGTGGGTGCGGTGGATGCGCCCGTGGTGATTTCGGAGTTCTCCGATTTCGAGTGCCCGTTCTGCTCCCGCCACGCCAATGTCACCGAGCCGGATATCCTTAAGAAGTACGTGGAAAAGGGCCTGGTGCGCATCGAGTGGAATGACTACCCCGTGAACGGCCCCGCCGCCATCGAGGCCGCCAAGGCTGGGCGCGCGGCCGCGGCGCAAGGCAAATTCCAGGAGTTCAAGCACGAGCTCTATGCCGCCAGCAAGGATATCGACGGCCACCCGGAATTCGGCATCGAGGACTTCATGAAGTTTGCCAAGAAAGCGGGCGTTGCGGACCTGGATAAGTTCCGGAAGCAAGCCACGGATGATACCTACACTGAGGTCGTCGAGACAGCCACCCGCTACGCCTCGCAGATCGGTATCACGGGCACCCCGGCCTTCGTGGTGGGGGATCAGTTCGTCGGTGGTGCGCAGCCGCCCGAGGCTTTTGAGCAGATCATCCAGGAGCAGCTGGGAAAGGCGGCCAATGCCTAAACCACCGCTGATCGTGTGGGTCTTCATCGCGCTGGTTATCTTGACCGCCTTATTGGGCGGTTATGCAGTGGGGGTAAGCCTGTGAGCATCGGAATCTTTGGCGCCGTCATCGCCGGCGTGCTGACCTTGATCAGCCCCTGTTCAGCGCTGTTGGTACCGGCCTTCTTTGCCTATGCCTTCGATTCGCAGCGCCAGCTGCTGTTCAAGACTTTGGTCTTCTTTTTGGGCCTGTGCACCACACTCGTACCCATCGGCATGGGCTTGGCCGCCGTGCTGGCGCAATATCGTAGCCAGGTCATTACGGTGGCGGGCTGGATCATCATCGCTCTGGGAATATTTACCGCCCTGGGCGGTGGTTTCCGCATTCCCGGCATGGATGCCCTGTCCGGCAAAGCACGGGGCAAGGTATTTCTGCTCGGCGCGGTTTATGGCTTCGCCGGCTTTTGCGCGGGCCCTCTTTTGGGCGCTGTCCTCACCACGGCCGCCGCATCCGGCAGCGCGCTCTACGGCGGGCTCATCATGGTGGCCTATGCCGCGGGCATGGCCGCACCGCTCTTTGTGCTGGCCGCGCTGTGGGAGCGCCTCGATGTGGGTTCGTGGTCGTCGCTTCGCGGACGCGAAGTCACTCTGGGCCCCGTGCGCACGAATACCCTCTCCCTCGTATCGGGCGCATTCTTCGTGCTCATCGGCGTGCTGTTCATTGTGAGCTACGGCAGCGCAACCCTGCCCGCGGTCTTAAGCACGGATACGCAGTTCGCAGTGCAAGAAAAAGCCCGCGCTTTCAGCGCGGGCGTGGCGGATGCGTGGGTCTGGTTCGGACTTTCACTCGCCGCCACGGTGGTGGCAGGAGTAAAGGCCGCCCGCACGCCGGCCTAGAGCTAAGCTCTAGGCCAAGGTTTAAGAGTTAGTAGCCGCGCGCGACGTACTCATCGATGCGCGCTGCCTCAGCACCAATAGTGGTCTCATCGCCGTGGCCCGGCAGGACGCGGGTCTCCGGCGGGAGGTTCAACACGCGATTGCGCAGGGACTCGATGATGACGTCGAAGTCGGAGTACTTTCGGCCGGTGGCGCCGGGCCCGCCGTTGAAGAGAGTATCGCCCGACAGAAGCGTGGCCTCATCCGCGATGTAGAGCACCACGCATCCCGGCGAGTGGCCCGGCGTGTGGAAGACCACGAAGTCGCTATCGCCCACGGTAAAGAGCTGGTTATCCTCCAGCGGAACGAAGGTCGCGTCCTCGTGTGTTTCCTCCCACAGGGGGCGGTCATCCGGGTACAGGTAGATGGACACATCGAAGTGCTCAGCCACCTGGGGAGCGAGCTCGCAGTGGTCGTTGTGTGCGTGGGTGAGGATCACTCCCTTGACCGTGCGCTGGCCCACCTCTTCGATGACGCGCTCCGCGTCGTGGGAAGGGTCGATGATGTAGCACTCGGCGTCGCTAGTCGCGCTACCTGCGGCCAGAATGTAGACGTTATTGTCCACGTCCCACTCGCCGCCGTCGAGGCGGAACTTTCCTGAAGTTACAAACTGTTCAATGATCATTTACAGCTCCACTACGGATCGAAGTACCTTGCCGGCCTTCATGGTAGCGAAGGCCTCTTCCACGTCGTCGAGACCAATGCGCTCGGTCACGAAATCCTTGAGCGGGAAGCGGCCCTGCAAGGAGAGGTCGACGTACATGGGGAAGTCACGCTCCGGCAGGCAATCGCCATACCAGGAGGACTTGAGTGAACCGCCGCGGCCGAAGAAGTCGATGGCCGGGACGTCGAAGCGGCTGGTGAGGTTCGGCACGCCCACCATGACCATGCGGCCGGCCAGGTCGCGGGAGTAGAAGGCCTGGCGGGTGGTAACGGGAATACCCACGGCATCAATGGCTACGTCGGTGCCGAAGCCCTCGGTGAGCTCGCGGACGGCCTCGATGACCTCTTCTTCGGACTTGTCCTTCGCCGCAACCGTGTGGGTAGCGCCGAACTTCTTAGCCAGCTCCAGCTTGTCCGGGTCCAGGTCCACGGCGATGACCTTGGAGGCACCAGCCAACGCCGCGCCGGCGATGGCCGCCATGCCCACGCCACCGCAGCCGAAGACCGCGACGGACTCGCCGCGCTTGACGTCCGCGGTATTCACCGCAGCGCCCAAACCGGCCATCACGCCACAGCCCAGCAGGCCCGCGGCGGCCGGATCCGCCTCCGGGTTGACCTTGGTGCACTGGCCTTCGTGGACCAGGGTCTTCTCGGCGAAGGAGCCGATGCCGAGCGCCGGGCTGAGCTCAGTGCCGGCATCCTTATCCCCGTCCGCGAGCGTCATCTTCGCGGAGGCGTTGTGGGTGTTGAAGCAGTACTTCGGCTCGCCCTTCTTGCAAGCGCGGCACTCGCCGCACACCGCGCGCCAGTTCAGGACCACGAAGTCCCCGACCTCAACGTGGGTGACGGCATCGCCCACGCGCTCGACGACGCCCGCAGCCTCGTGCCCGAGCAGGAAGGGGAAGGCATCCTCAATATCGCCATCGCGGTAAGCCAGGTCGGTGTGGCAGACACCGCAGGCCTGGATCTTGACCACGACATCGTGCTCGCCCGGGGCGGGCACGACGATGTTGACGGTCTCGACGGGCTCGCCCTTCGCGCGCGCAATCACGCCGCGGACAACCTCCGCGCCTTGCTGGGAGTTATTTTCATTTACGTTTTCATTAACAGTCATGCTCGCGAGGGTACGCGAAAGGCCCGGGCGGCGTCGCCCGGGCCTGAAAAGTCAGAAGAACGCGTTTCTAGAAGCTCGCGAGGTGGTTGGCCACAAACTCATGACCGCGAGCATTGATGTGCAGCGGTAGGTTACCCGGACCCGCAGAGAAGTCCACCAGACCCGCCCACAGACGCTTGTTGGCATCGGCACACATACCGCGATCCCAGGTCATCGGCTTCATGTCCACGAACTCAGTTCCGGTAGCGCGCGCCAGGTCCACCTGCATCCACTGCGCGACGTTTTCATAGCGCTGCACCATCGGCAGGGCCGTGGCGTCGGCCGGCTTCGGACCAAAGTGGAGGAGGCAGTAGCGGTCGCCCGAACCGATGGTCGGGTAGCCCACAATCTGAATGCGGGCGTTGGGGGCCGCCGCGCGGATCTTGTGAATCAGCGGCGCGTTGGCACCGACCCAGCGGGCGCGCAGGTCACCGTCGGAAAGCCCGGCGTTGTTGTACGTATCGTTGAAACCGCTAGAGAAGAGCACGCGCTGCGTATCCCCGCTGAGCGCGCCGTGGCGAATGGCATCGTCGATCTGCGCGTTCACCTGCGGGCCCTGGGACATGGACACAGCACCAGAGCAGGAGAAGTCCGCCACCGGCATACCCAGCTTGGCGGCGGTGCGCTTGGCGTAGTTATTGCCAGACGGGCAGTTCAGGCTCGGGTTGCGCTGAGAAGAGCCCACCCGAGAGGCCAGGTAGGTATCAAGTTGCGGATCCGCCAGCACGGAATCACCAAAGGCGACGAGGTTTCGCTCGCCGGCAACTGCCTGCGGAGCTTGGGACAGGCCTACCGCCACGAGGAGGGAGGCGCAGAGAGCAGCGATGCGCTGAGTAGACTTCACGTGACTAATGTCCTTCCGAAAGAGTATGTTCTAGACCGAAACCATAATAGACTACGTTGACGGTCTAAGCTTATGTAACAATAGCAACACCTTTAACAGTTTGTAGTTTTAATTGTGGCGAGTCCGCCGTCTCCGTAACCTCTTCTCCCCTCCCCTCGATGAGAACCTTATGAAGCTTTCTGATGTAACCTTCCACGCCGCTGCCCTCGCGCGCTTTATCCCTTCGCTCTTCCGCGCCGGCCTCATTAGCCCCGCCGGCGGGCCACGGGCGGTGGCCCTGACCGCGCCGGTCCTCGCGCGTTACCGCTTCACCACCGCCCGCGAAGTAGAGCAGGCATACATGACCTGCCCGGAACGCTTGGCGCTTATCGACGACGACGGGGCCCTCACCTACCGCCAGCTGCGCGAAGAATCCCAGACCTTCGCGCGCTGGCTGCTGTCATTGGGGCTGGAGGAGATTCGCCTCGGCGTGATGGCCCGCAATGGCCGCGGCATCATCACCCCGCTGGCCGCCAAGGGTTATGCGGGGGCACACATCTTTTTGCTCAACGTCGGTTCCTCCCCCGAGCAGCTTGCCGGGTGCATTGAGGAGAACCGCATCAACGTGCTCGTTATCGATGATGAATTCATCGACCGCCTCGACAGCTCAAGCACCATTGCTGGCCTGCACGTGGTGATTGGCCACGAGTCCGGTAAAGAGATTCCCACCGAGCTGGCGCAGGCGGCAACGCTGCGCAAGATCGTGGAGAATCCGCGGGACGTCGAGAAGCACAAGCTTCCGACCTGGCCCAAGCACGGGCATATCGTGCTGATGTCCTCCGGCACCACGGGCATTCCTAAGGGAATCATGCGCCCGGAGCCAACGCTGCCGGTAGTGGTTGCCTCCATCGTGGATGCGGTGCCGTGGCGCGGGGACCAAAAGGTGCAGATGACCGCCTCCATCTTCCACACGTGGGGCTGGGCCTGCCTTAACATCGCTCTGGGCCTGCGCAATACCATCGTCACCCGCCGCGTCTTTGACCCGGCGGCCGCGCTCGATGACATCCAGCGCTACCAGCTCGATGGCCTGCTCTCCTCCCCCGTCTTCTTCCGCCAGATGGTTGAGGTTGACCCGGATTCGGCCTTTGATACCTCGAGCTTGAAGTTCATTGCCTCCGCCGGGCATGCGCTCACCCCGGAGATCGTCAAAGAAACCCACGAGCGCTTCGGCCCAATTCTCTGCAATGTCTATGGCTCCACGGAGCTAGCGCTGGCATCGACGGCCAGCATGGAAGAGGTGGCCAAGGATCCCACCATCGGCGGCAAGATTGCCTCCGGTACAAAGCTGCGCATCCTCGATGAGGAGGGCAACGAGGTTCCGCGCGGCGAGGTCGGTGAGATCTACCTGACCAACTCCACCGCGCTCATTGGCTATACCAACCCAAATATCCCGCTCAACAAGGTTGATGGTCTCATCTCCATCGGGGACTTGGGCTATATCGACCCCGAGGGCTACCTGCATGTGGTGGGCCGCGCGGATGACATGATCATCGTCGGCGGTGAGAACGTGCACCCACAGTCGGTGACGGAGGTGCTCGAGACCATGCCGGGCATCGCGGAGGTGCATGCCGGCGGCGTGGAGGATGAGACCACTTTCCAGCGCATCGCCGTGTGGGCGGTGACTACGCGGGACGCCCTAGGCAACGCCGTGACTGCCGACGCCATCCGCGCCTGGGTCCGCGAGAACCTCGCCGACCACTCCGTGCCGCGCGATGTCCACTTCTTGGACAAGCTGCCGCGCAATGCCACGGGCAAGGTGGTGCCGCGCCTGTTGCACGGCACCGACTAGCCCACGTCTATTCCTCTCAAGACATAGAACCCTCCGAGCCACAACTGCCCGAGTTGCCAAAACCAACCTTGTTTCATGTGGCGGTTTCAAGTGGTGGATGCATCACTTGAATAGTTCTTTTACAAAAAGGGGGCCGAGCTGCAGCAGCTGCGCTTGTTGCTCTAGGGGCCGTTTCGGTTGCAGTACCGTCTGCTTCGGCAGCCACCGTCACAGCTCAATGCCAGGTCATCAAAATTGGACTAGGGGGAGATATAGTCGGTCACGTATATGGCAATGCGTCAACATTGAATGACACCAAGAAAGATGCTAATAAATACGTTCCCAAAGGGCATTACAAGCGCCATTGCAGAGGGGTCGGCCAACATCCTTCTGATACTTTCCGGGAGGGGGAGGAGGATTTAGAGGAGGCAGCTTTTAATCACATCATCGGCGACGAAAAGGAAACTTATCGAGAAAGATTCAATATCAACGATTTCTCGCAATTTCCCTAGCCAGCCCTTTCCTTATTTATTACCCGGCGCTCCGCATAAGTGGAGCGCCTCACTCTATTTACCTGTAGAAACCGGCGAAGAAATAAGCTCCCTTACTCCAACACTACTAGGGAAAACATCAGCCTTTGCATATTCCTCATCCATTAGAAAAAATGACGCTAAAGGGGCCTCGGCCTTTGTAAAAAGCTCTTGTTCAGCAGAAACGATTGCCTCGCAAAGGTATAACCGTAAACTCTCAAAATCCTCGTTGGGCCTTTCAACCCTGAACTGAGTAATGAGATCTTTTTTCATCTCTTCGGAATCCACTTCAACTGGTTCGGAGCAAATAAAAAGTACGTCGACTCCAGGCAGGAGCGCTGCTTTACGCACTACTTGCGAATACGTTTTATATGCCGATTCCAGAACACACTGATCGGCCACGAAAAAAGTATCTAAAGCAAAAAATATACGCATTGTAATGCTTTCCAAAAAGATAAAGCTTGTCAACTCGCCTGCGATGTGGAGCGAAGGTTTTGGCAACTAGGGCAGTTTTGGTGTCTGGGCTTTAGTCCCGCCGGCCCCTGAGGTGGGCCGGGGGCAGATTAGCTGCTGCGCTTGATGGTTGCTGCAACCTCGCTTGGCTGGGCATGGCCTTCGCGAGCGATGTCGACTCCGGCGACCTGCTTGGCTGTCGGGCACACCACCGGGGTGATGAGGTTGACGCCGCGCTCGCGCAGCTTCTGCGCCTCCACCGCGATGATCGGTGTGCCGGCGGTGACGGTATCGCCCTTCTTAGCCAGGGCGGTGAAACCTTCGCCCTTGAGCTCCACGGTGTCGATGCCGATGTGAATGAGCAGGTCCAGCCCATCCGCGGTCTTCATGCCGAAGGCGTGGCGGGTCTTGAAGACCATGGTGATGGTGCCGTCGACCGGGGCGCAGACGTCGAAGGCATCGACGGCATCGGGCATCACCGCGAAGCCTTCGCCCACCATGCCCTGCGCAAAGGACGCATCCGGGACCTGGGAGAGCGCGACGACGTCTCCGGCGAACGGGGCACGCACGTCCACGTCAGCGGTATTACCGCTGACGCTCTGAGCGGAAGCGGCGCTAGCTCCAGCACCTGCAGCGCTCGCAGCACTCGCCGTGGCCAGGACCGGAGAACCGTGGCGCAACTGGTGGCTGACCTCGTCATACATGAATTGCACGGCCGGGCCCACGATGACCTGGACACTCTTCTCGGAGGGGTGGATGACGCCGGAGACGGCGGCGCGTTTGATCACGGAGTCATCGACAAGCGCGCGCTCCTTTACGCCCACGCGCAGGCGCGTGGTGCAGTAGTCCAGTGAGTCAATGTTGTCCTTGCCGCCGAGGCCCTCGATGATGCGCGCGGCATCACGAGCAGTCTTGTCATCGCCGGTAGCGGAATCCTCCATGGGGTCTGCTACCGCATCATCCTCACCGCGGCCCGGGGTCTTGAGGTTGAGCCAGCCGATGAGGAAGTAGAAGATGACGAAGTAAAGGAAGAAGAAGCCCACGCCCATGACCAGCAGCATGTACCACTTATTAGCCAGCGGGTTCTGCGAGGAGAGCAACATGTCCACGAAACCGGCGGAGAAACCGAAGCCGGCGGTCCACTCCATGGTGGAAGCGATGAAGACGGACAGGCCCATGAGCAGCGCATGCACCACGTAGAGCAGCGGGGCGACGAACATGAAGGAGAACTCCAGCGGCTCAGTCACGCCGGTGAAGAAGGAGGCCAGGGCGCCAGCGGCCATCAGGGAACCAACGACCTTGCGCTTGCTCTTATCCGCGCGCAGGTACATGGCAAGTGCCGCGCCCGGCAGGCCGAACATCATGACCGGGAAGAAGCCCGCCTGGTAGCGGCCGACGACACCCTCGACCGTGCACTGGCCGTTGGCCCAAATGCCCGGGCAATCGGCGGCGGAAGTGGCGGCCGCGGCTGCCTCGATGGTCTTTTGACCGGCCTGGAAGTTGCCGATGTCATTGATACCAATGACATCGAACCAGAAGACGGAGTTCAGCGCGTGGTGCAGGCCAGTCGGGATGAGCAGGCGGTTGGCCACGCCGTAGATGCCGGCGCCCGCCGCGCCCAGGCCCTGGATGGAGGTACCGAAGTTGAAGAGCGCGTTGTAGATGAACGGCCATACGAAGTAGAGGATGCCGGAAATCACTATGGCGATGACGGCGGTAAGAATCGGTACGAGGCGCCGGCCTGAGAAGAAGGCCAGGAAGTCCGGCAGCTTGGTGCCGTGGAAGCGGTTATATACCCAGGCCGCCATGACGCCGGCGAGAATGCCGAAGAGGACGTTGCCGCCGCCCACGGCGTTCCAGCCTTCCGAGGCCCATTCCAGGGCTTCATCGCCGGTCAGCGCGGTGGGGTCTTCGATGTCGCGGTAGCCGGCCACGGCCTCGGGGCCGAGCAGTTTCATAAACGTGGCGAAGGCCAGGAAGCCAGAGAGTGCTGCGGCACCGTTGGAATCCTTGGCCAGGCCGAAGGCAATGGCGATGGCGAAGATCCAGCCCAGGTTGGCCAGGACCGCGTCGCCGGAGCTGATCAGCAGCTGGGCGGCGAGGTTATCCGGGCCAGCCGCGCTGGAAATCCAGTATCCAACGCCACTAAGGATCGCCGCGACGGGCAGCACCGCCACAGCGCCCATGAGGGCTTTTCCGAGCCGCTGCAGCGGCCCCATGACATCGACTTTCATGCGAGGAGTCCTTTCACACTAGTAAGGAATTAGATGGAGTTTTTAGGAAAAGAGTGGGCGGTGCGGACGGTGCTTGTCCGCGAAAACGTAGTACTCGCGGTCCTCCAGCTGGGAGGCGGCGGCTTCATCGAGGATCACCGTGGCACGCTGGTGCCACTGCAGGATCGACGCGGGGCAGTGCGCGGAGAGCGGGCCTTCCACCATGGCGTGGACCGCGCTGGCCTTGTTGCTGCCAGTGGCCAACAAGAGCAGGTGACGGGCCTCACTGATGGTGCCCAATCCTTGGGTCAGCACGTGGCGCGGGACCTCGTCTTCGTTGTCAAAGAAGCGGGCATTGTCCTGCACGGTTTGCGGGTGCAGCGTCTTGATGCGGGTGCGTGATTGCAGGGAGCTCGACGGCTCGTTGAAGCCGACGTGCCCGTTGGCCCCGATGCCCAGCAGCTGGATGTCCACGCCGCCGGCATCACGGATGGCCTTGTCATAGGTGGCCGCGGCGGTGGCGGGGTCATCGGAGTCACCAGCGGGGCTTTTTACCAGGTCATCATCGAAATCCACGTGGCTGGTGAATTCGCGGCGGATGGTGGAATAGTAGGACTGCTCGTGGGTACGCTCCAGCCCGATGTATTCATCGAGCAGGAATGCGCGGCTGCGGGCAAAGCTCACCTCGCCGCGCTCATGGCGCGTAATGAGCTCCTTGTACATTGCTACCGGGGTCGAGCCTGTGGCCAGGCCCAAGGTGGCGCCGGCGTTGGCGTAGTGCGCGAAGATGTCAGCGGCCTCCACGGCCACTTCGGCCGGCGTGGAGCGGATGAGGATTTCCATGAGATGCCTTCCTGTGTGTTTAAGAGAGTGAGATGTCCGCGCCGTCGACGATGACGCGCACCGGTTGGTAGTGAGAGTTAAGGCCAACCAGGTTGGCGCGCGCGCCAACCGCGATGCGGCCTAGATTCGTCTCCCCCAACACGTCGGCTGCCGTGGTGGAGGTAAAACGCACTGCCTCGCCCAGACCGTGGCGCTCGGCGAAGCTGGCGAATTGCTGGGACAAAGTAGAGGTGCCGCCCGCGATGGCGCCGCTGGGCACGCGCGCGACTCCCCCGCTCACGGTGACAGGCAGCGAACCCAGCTCATAGTCACCATCGGCCATGCCGGCCGCCGCCATGGCATCAGTGATGGCGAAGGCGCGGTGACTGTGAGCCATGTCCACGGCGCCGTCGACAAGATGCACACCATCTGCGATGAGCTCGACGGACACATCCCCCGCCTTCGCTGCGGTGAGCAAGGCCGCTACCGGGCCCGGCGCGCGGTGGTGAATAGATGGCATGCCATTAAAGAGGTGCGTTCCGGTCACGGTCAGGCCGAGCTCCTTAGCCTTGGCGATAACGCTCAGCGTGGTGTCGTAATCGGCCTCGGTGTGGCCCAGGCTGGCGATGATGCCATGCTCCGCGCAGACTTCGAGCAGCTTGTCGACGTTCTCCGTTTCCGGCGCGAAGGTAATCGAACGCAGGTGGCCGCGGGCCGCGGCGATGACTGCACGGAAGAAGTCCGGGTCACCGGGCACGATGCGCGATGGGTCCTGTGCGCCGCACTTGGCCGCCGCGATGAAGGGGCCCTCCATGTGGATGCCGGCGATTTCGTCTTCCTCAGCTAGCTGCGCCAAAAGCTCGGCTCGGGAGCACAGCTCTTCTTGCGTGCCGGAGACCAAGCTGGCCAGCAGCGTCGTTGTGCCGTGCGCGCGGTGGAAGCGGGCGGCGGCTAGGCACTGCTCGTAGTCGCCGTTGGGGAATCCCCCGCCGTTGCCACCGTGGTTGTGCAGGTCCACGAAGCCGGGCACCCACAGCAACGCATCCGGGTCCCCGGCGCGCCAGGCGGTCTCGGCTTGGGGGACGTCGCCAAGCACTATGCCCTCAATACTCTCCCCGAACGTGACGGCCCCAGCGCGCAGCTCGAAGTTTTCATCAATATAGAGGCCCTCGACGTGGCCTTTCTCCTTTGTCTGCATGGTTCATTCGGTCCCGCTTGTACGGGCTGACGTGGCGCAGCCCGGTTGACAATTCACTTGAAATTTATCAGGGCTACCAATTTTTGTGAACCACACTTCCTCCTAAGGGGGTGCGTGAGCGCAGGTGACTTTTAGCGCGTTAGGTGCACCGCGTGGAATGTCGAAAGGCCCGGTGAGCTACCAGCCGCGGGTGGCCACTCGGTCCCAAAGCGCGTTGCTCGCTAGCTCACCGGCGCCCGCTGGTGAGGTGCCAACGAACACGTCTCGCGCATCAGGATCATCAGCCAGAATGTAGCGGAACCACGCGGTGGCATAGCCGTCCCCGAACTCTAAAACGTCCTTGTGGTCCGCGCCTAGACGGCGGGCAATGATTGCCGGACCACCAGCTGATTCAAAGCTCTCCTGCAAGTCTGACCACGGGCTGACAAGCCAGCGGTCTGCACGGCCATCGCTCGTCATCAGGAATAGCGGTGCCTCGACGCCCGCGGTGGTGTAGTCCCAGTCATTGGACTTTGCCACTTTGTGGGAGGCCGGGCTCGCCGCATACACAGCTGCTACCTCCGTGTGGGACGCTGCGTTGATAGCGCCCGCACCGCCTTGTGAGTGTCCGAAAACACCGACCCGTGATCGGTCCGCACGAGAATCCAGTTCCGGCAAGCGCTCAATCAAGTGCACGACATTCTCCCCTGTACCTGTGTGGGGAGTCTCATCGCCGACGACCACGAAGCCCCAACTAGCCAGGTGCTCCGCCACGGGCAGGTAGCTGCTCAACGGCGTGTTCGTGCCGTTAGCCATGACCGCCGCCGGAAACGGTCCCGCGCCTGTCGGTGCCGCGATGGTCACGTCGCCATCACGCCGCACGTCGACCTCGTGCGGCCCCTCGCCCGCAAACGACGCTTCCAGCGGGCCACCTGTCTCAGCGCTATATCCGGCAGCCACGCCGTCATCACCGGTCACGCTGTCTGCGTCCACCCACTGCATGAATCCCACAAACCCTACAAACGCCACCACAATCACGGCCACCACGGCAATCATGCCAACCACAAGCTTTTTCATGCTCTGTATTGTGTTTCGCACGAGAGCGAAGGTCACTAGCGCTAGCACTACTTTTTCCTGTACACAGTGCAAGAGCTGCCTCCGCTACGCCCTTGAAATGAGAGACTCACATCATTACCTTGTTGTATGTAATCGTCATCACATATGGGAGAAATAATGCTTACCTCCGAAACGCTTTCCGAAGTAGTCACAGTAGGAGGTTCAGGTCCGTTCAGCGGCCAGGGCAACGAAACAGTTGCAGCCTAAATGCATCCCCCTAGAAACAGTGGTGACGAAGGACTTTCATCTATCTACACCTTGACCGCCACATATTTTTTATTGTCAGTGTGCGGGTCAATGACCAGCCTCTCGATTTCACTCCACTTCGCCGAACTCAACAAAGGCGAACTGTTGGTGGCAAGCATCTTCATCTCGGGTACTTGCGCTCAAGTTTTTGCAGTCCCCTTTCTGGCCCCACTCTTCAACAAATTCAACAGCTATCACATTGCGCTTGCTGCACTCTTCTTAGATCTTCTGGGCCTGTTATCAATGGCAGCCTATCCAGAGCCATTGATCCTCATTGTCGGAAATCTCGTCACCGCATGCTTAAGCGGACTGTCAATTCCATCCATTTTCACCATCGCTGACTCTCAGGTCGGCGAAGGACAGCAGGCGAAAGCCTTCTCCCTCTTGGACACAGCCCGACTTGGCAGTGGATTCCTTGGACCACCTCTAGGTGGATTACTACTGGACCAAAGAAACCTGCAGACTGCGCTCTTCGTTGAAGCTTGCGCCGTTGGAGTCTCGCTACTTGCTTTTTATTTCCTTTATAAATCCTCGCCCCCGAAAACACTGCTTCATTCAGAAACCAAAGATTCTTCACCGAGTTTTCTCCAGAAGGTCCTCGAAGCACCTTCCCTTTTGCTGAAGAATAGAAGCGCTCGGTCCGCGTTAACCAGCATTTGGGGAGCAATTATCTGCACCTCGATTTTCAACGTTTCGCTTGTCTTCTATGCGACACAGACCCTCCACGTCAGCGGTACGTTATATGCCATCATTGCCCAAGCATTTATCGTGGGCCGCATCTTTGGCGCACGGCTTTCAGCTCGCCTTCACTCACAGAACGCTGGGAAAGTCCTGGCCGGGGCAGGATTCGCTATGGGGTGTTTCATAGCTTTACCTGGACTATTTCCCTCATTGTGGCTCTGCATCCCATGTTTCCTCCTGGGCGGAGTCTGCAATGCTGCTCAGGTGGCCGCACTACGCATAATCGTTGTCGGATCCGTACCTGATGAAGTGAAACCCAAAGCCCTTTCTACGATGGGTTCAATTAACAGCTCCGCAATGCTTATTGGATACATCATCGGGGCACCTGTTGTAAGTGCCATCGGCCCAGCTGCGGCCCTTGTCGTATCAGGGTTTGGCACCTCTATCCTCACTCTGGGGCCAATTCTGAAGACCACCATGTACGGTGCCTCCGGTGACCAAGACTACGACAACAAATAGCATTCAATTCTGTAGTAAATCTACTGTCAGATGCGAGTTTTTGGTACCGGTGTGTTCAGAAGACTGAAATGGTAGCGGTGTGGT
>NZ_KV805222.1:0-383 GCF_001811565.1 Corynebacterium sp. HMSC078A10
CCGGTTAAGTCCCGGGTTTTATCATGCGGCATAGCCTCTTGCCGCCAGCCAAAGCCTTCAATGAAGGTCGGGGCATTCTCAATATCGCAGGCTTGGTAGGTGTGTAAGACTACGGTGGCTGGTGGTTGTATCTCGCCGCTTAAGAGTTTGATGACCGCTTCAGCAACAGTGATTCCTTCTTTTGCGGCGGCTGTGTGGATGAAGGCATCGAGTTTAATGCCGGTGTCTTCCCCAACCTGGAGTTCCAGCCAGGCAGAGGTTCCGTTGGAGGAGAAACGGTAGGTGTCTTTGGGGCGGGTGTCGCGAAAAGCAATGGAGTCGTCCAGGGTTTTACAGATGTCGCGGACTTTGCGCCTGATTTGGCTGCGGGTAGGAAAAGCCTG
>NZ_KV805223.1:0-365 GCF_001811565.1 Corynebacterium sp. HMSC078A10
CCGGCTTCCTTCTCTTCCTCGTCGGTAGCACCATCACCATCATCATCGGTGTCAGTAACATCCGGCTTGCCATCACCATCGGTATCACGCTGAACCGTGATCACCTTATCTTCCTTGGCGACTACCTTGCCGTCCTTGTCAGTGATGGTGACCGTGACAGTAACGTCACGCTCCTCCTCATCCTTACCCCAGTCAAGCTTGTCCGGGATACCAGTAACCTTACCCGTCTCCGGATCAACCGTCAGGCCACCAGGCAGGTTCTCAACCTCAACCTTGCCACCCTCCGGAACATCCTTAGCGGTATCAAACGGATCAGCCTCCTGACCCTCAACAACAGTGACCTTATCCGTCACAACAGAAGCATC
>NZ_KV805224.1:0-43101 GCF_001811565.1 Corynebacterium sp. HMSC078A10
CAAAATCAACGCACTCCAAAACCGGAAGGGCCACTAATGCCCACACATAAACACACCAGCCCAGCTTCAAGATTCCGGAGCATATATCCATTCAGATGGAGGAGTGAGACGTTCGACCAAAGGCTCATGCAGCAGAGAAGATGCTTCTTGCACCGCGCCTTGAGCGCATCGGCTTATTAGAATCCTTCATATCAGTGCCTTGGCGGGAAAGTAAGGAGTACGCGATGCGGTTCAGCCAAACGTCAGCTACGTTCTCTCATTCCTACAACGCGGCCTTCGTCAAGGACCTGAAGTCCGTGCGCTTCAGCACACAGAATGGCAATCCTTCCTCTCCCAGGTTTCTCGATGCATTTTGTCGAAGGGGCCTATACCGCAGGTACGTGATGGGCTCGGCGGTTTGCTGTTCTTAGTCATTATGGTCGTGGCCTCGGCCTGCATTTTCCTCTTCGCTCTTCTGCTAAATGGCTTTGATATCTCGTGGCTGCTTGCGTTCTTTCTTGGCGCGTTGTTGTGTTGTCACTTATGTGTTGTCGCGCGTCAGTGGGTGTTGTGTATCAACAGACTGGTAGACAGGTATTCAATCCGCACAAGGAGGTGTGCCTTCCCCGGGAAGTTGGTGGTGGAATTGGCAACAATGTCGATTTAATGAGGCATGGCGCGCCCCTATGGGGATAGATCGAAACCCGGTGAATTTGCACCATATCGGCCAAGATGATCGAACAGCTGTAGTAGAAATTACAAAACAGATGCACACAGAAAACGCTAAAGTTCTCCCTTTATTCCACAGAATGAATGGGAGCGGGTTTCCAACAGATGTAACCCTTGACGCCCGCGCATCCTTTAGGGAGTGGAGACACACATACTGGAAAGAAAAGGCATTGGACTACCTATGACCGGTCAGAAAAAACTCTCAGATAAGCTACTCTCATACTTGTACGGCCACGGACTAAGTAAAAGTGAACTGTCTCAGCTGAAGTCGGTGGCTCCATCTTGGATTCCCGAACAATACTTCCAATTCTGGAAGCATTACACGGCCTTTTCTCCGCCATCGTTAGTTTTCTTCACACCTGCCCCATACGGAGTCTATGAAAACGCCTTCGAAGGGTTTCTAGAAGATTTCCGGTCAGTCGATCTTGTCGATTCAAAACGCTTCTTCCCAGTAGCCTATGATGACGGTTTTGTCTGGGGCGTCTTCGAACAGAAGCCCAATGGGTCGGTTATATGTGGAATGTACGATTTTCAAGAAAAGGACTACGTTGAAGGCCCCTTCAAGACATTCGAGGAGTGGGTTCACAGCTACGGATAAACAGGCTTTGCGAGCCCGGCTCAACTGGATGAATTAACGACGTACTAAATGATCGGAAAGTGGCACAGACGGCACTCCTGGTGCGGCCTTCTAACCGCCAATGACTTCGAAGCACTCACATCAGCTACACCAACCCAAGCAGCATAGCTAACCCCCGACGTGTCTACTTTCCGGGGGTCAGGCCCGTTCACGTGTCTAATTCGCCTCGCCTGGAACAATGGTTGGATTGACTTCTACCCTGTGTTCTTGGGCAGTTTCTTCTGTAGTGAAGGGCACCCCCGAACAGGAAAGAAGCACTACCTGTATGCGACGAAGGGTCTTGTTCTCGCTCCAAATGGCGATTCCCGTTGCATTGAAGTGTGCGTCGAAGGAGTTAGCCCAAACCGGATGGGGTATGCAGGGCGTAGCCCTGGCCCGGGATGCCGAAAGGATTCGTCTTAACGCCATGCGCAACAACGGTTGGACCTTTTGGGCAGTCGTCCGTGGTATGCCATTGGAGCACGGAAGCGTAGAGCATGGACTTAGCTCTTCGCAGGTGGCTGCGGGATTAGAGTGCGTGCGTGATGAGTGGCGTTTGGATGAGGTTGCCTGGCCGCCGAATAGTGTGTAGTCGCCAAACTGGGGCCGTAGGTTGTGGGGCACTTCACTAGCAGATGGTTCGTATTGCCGTTTCTGGGGCCGTGACCTGTAGACTGGTTCGGTACATACGGACACGTCTACCGCAGAAAGTGCATGGCTTTAATGTCTGAATCCAACTCCCGTAACCACGGCCGTGGCCGCGAAGGTTCCGCAGAAGGTAACCGTGGGCACTACGGCTCTGGGGGCCGCAAGTTTGAGAAGCACGGCGGCGCAGCGGGGCGTCGAGAAGAGCGTCGCGGTGATCGCCGAGACGACCGCCGAGGTGGCCGCGCAGGCGCTAAACCTCGCCGCAACGACCGCAATGGCCATGGCAGCGGCAAAAACAAGGTCTCGCACCCACAGCGTTCAGGCTACCGTGAGGAGCGCATCAATCGTCGTATGACAGATCCAGACCTGCCATCTGATATCGACATTACGGATCTTGATTCTTCGGTACTTCAGGATCTTTCGTCGCTCTCCAAGGAAAACTCCGAAGCCGTTGCTAAACACCTCATCATGGCGGCAACGTGGCTTGAGGACGACCCCCAACTATCGCTACGCCATGCACGTGCTGCCAAAGACCGTGCCGGACGTGTATCAGTCGTCCGTGAAATGAACGGAATCGCTGCATATAGGGCTGGAGAGTGGAAGGAAGCCCTTGCGGAGCTGCGTGCAGCGCGCCGCATTTCCGGTGGCCCTGGGCTGCTCGCCGTCATGGCTGATTGCGAGCGAGGCCTCGGGCGCCCAGAAAAGGCTGTTGATTTGTGGCGCGGCGAGGAGGCCAAGGAACTCGCGGCGGAGGACGCGATCGAGTTGGCTATCGTTGCTGCAGGGGCGCGATTGGACATGGGGCAGGCAGATTCCGCCGTAGTTACCATCCAACGCGCAAAGCCTTCTAAGGATTCCACGGGATTCTCGGCATGCCGCCTTTCCTACGCCTATGCCAATGCTTTGTTGGAGGCTGGCCGCAAGGAAGAGGCCCGGGAGTGGTTCCAGCACGCGATTGACATCGATGAAGGAGACTGGACCGACGCTGCAGAGCGTCTGGCCGAGTGCAAATAATGAGTATTCTCAAAACCCATGATTCATTGCTCCTCGATCTCGACGGAACAGTATGGGAGGGCGGACAGGCTCTCCAGTGTGTCGTCGACGTGGTGAATTCCTGCGGTATTCCTGCAGTTTATGTCACGAACAATGCATCCCGAAGCCCCCAAACCGTAGCCGGTATGCTCGGCGAGATCGGCTTGGAAACGGATGCGCAACACGTTGTTACCTCTGCGCAAGCCGTAGTCAAGATCGCTCGTGAGGAACTTCCGGCAGGCGCGAAAGTCCTCGTCATCGGCGCGGACTCATTCCGTTCACTGGCGCGTGAGGCGGGTTTCGATGTTGTACACAGTGCCGACGATAAGCCCGCCGCGGTCCTGCAAGGTATGGACAAGTCGGTGGGCTGGGAGCAGCTCTCCGAAGGCGCGTTGGCAATTAATCACGGCGCAAAGTTCTTTGCCTCCAACCTGGATACGTCTCTTCCGACGGAGCGCGGAATGGCTGTGGGCAACGGCTCGCTAGTCGCAGCTATCGTTTCAACTACCGGCGTAGAACCCATTTCGGCAGGTAAGCCGGAACCCGCTATGTTCACTCAAGCAGCTAAGCTCGTGGGCTCGACGAAGCCTCTAGCTGTAGGGGACCGCCTTGACACGGACATTGTTGGCGGCAACAACGCTGCAATGGATACCTTCCACGTCCTTACAGGAGTGTCCCGGGAGCTTGCTCTGATTGAAGCTACTGCGGAGGAACGCCCTGATTTCATAGGTGCAGGATTCCACGAGCTCTCCTTATCGGCCGCACAGGCGCGCCCAGGTTCCCAGGGAGGCTTCCGGGCACGGTTTGACGGCTACGACATTGTTCTTCAAGGCGGGAACGAGAAATCGACGTCGATCGAGGCGCTGCGCACTGTCCTCGAAGTTGCCTGGGCCGGTGCTGAGCCGCCTCGCTACATTCAGCCACGGAGTGAAGCCGCGGAGAGGGTTGTGTCTACATGGCGGTAAAGCCTCATGACCCGCGCGCGGTTTTGGCTCCCGAGAAGCTGGATGCGTCGCTCGCGGAGATTCTCAATGAACCAGCTGAGAGCCTTGAACAAGAACTTGTTCAGCTGGATCGCGCTCATACTGTGCTGCGGGATGCGCTCCAAGACAATTAGCGCTGACCGTCGAGGATTCTAAGGGAAGAGGAGCTTTTCATGCCACCGCAACGCCGCCGTCTCGACGCGGAGCTAGTGCGCCGAAAGATTGCGCGCTCACGGGAACAAGCCGTTGAGATGATCAAGGCCGGCCGCGTGACCGTCGGGGGCTTCAAGGCGATGAAGCCCGCGACGGTGGTTGAGCCCGAGGTATCTATCAAGGTTGAGGCCAGCGAGGGGGATGATTGGGCTTCGCGTGGCGCGCACAAGCTCCTTGGCGCTCTCGAGGCTTTCGACGTCGATCTTAGGGGAAAGCGTGTGTTGGACGCGGGGGCGTCGACTGGCGGCTTTACCGATGTGTGCCTGCGCCGCGGTGCCGCGGAGGTGCTATCTGTCGATGTGGGCTACGGGCAGTTGTTGTGGCGTTTGCAGAATGACGAACGGGTTACGGTGCTCGACCGCACTAACATTCGCCACCTGACACTTGAGCACACGAATGGTCCCTGCGACGCCATGGTTGGTGACCTATCGTTTATTTCCCTGAAGCTTGTACTGCCAGCGATTGCATCGTGCATGGCTGATGGCGCGTGGCTATTGCCCATGGTCAAACCACAGTTTGAGGTGGGCAAAGACCGGATAGGGTCCGGTGGTGTGGTGCGCTCTCCTGAGCTACGGGCGGAAGTAACCAAGGATGTCGCTATCTTCGCTCAGGGGCTCGGGCTCAGCGTGAAAGGCGTGGCAGCATCGCCGTTACCTGGACCAAGCGGCAATGTTGAGTACTTCCTTTGGTTGGTCAAGGATGGATTGTCCACCCCGGAAGATAGGCTTGATGCAATGATCGAGACGGCTATCAAGGAAGGACCCCAGTGAGCAGTAGTGTCGCCGCGGAGGGCACCAACCGCCGCGAAATTCTTCTTGTTCCGCACGCGAGCCGCGCGGATAATCTTGCCGCTACGCATCGCGCGGCGGAGCTGCTCCAGGAGGCAGGCATCAAGGTGCGCGTGTGCGCAGCGGATACCGTCCTTCCGGGCCTGCAGCATGTTCGGCATACGCCAGCTGCTGCCGAAGGTTGTGAATTGGTGCTGGTTCTTGGTGGCGATGGCACATTTTTGCGCGCGGCAGATATGGCGCGCGCCGTCGATGTTCCCGTGCTTGGAATAAACCTGGGCCACGTCGGCTTCCTGGCCGAGTGGGAAGCGGAGTCGCTCGACCGCGCGTTGGTGCGAGTTATCGAGCAATCCTATGAGGTCGAAGATCGGCTTACTATCGACGTCACCGTGTTCGATGCTGACGGGAAACTGCGTGAGCGTAGCTGGGCGCTCAATGAGGCGTCGATTGAGAATCTCAACCGCTCGGGGGTGCTGGACGCCATCCTCGAGGTGGATGGGCGCCCGGTATCTGCTTTTGGTTGCGATGGCGTGCTCATCTCCACTCCGACTGGATCCACGGCCTATGCCTTCTCCGCCGGCGGGCCAGTTCTGTGGCCTTCTCTTGATGCCATCCTGGTTGTGCCAAACAACGCGCATGCCTTGTTTACCAAACCGCTCGTGGTGTCTCCGGATTCGCAAGTCGCGGTGGAATCGGCGTCGGCGACGACTCCGGCTGTGGTTATCCTTGACGGCTTCCGGGAAGTCTCGATGCCTCCAGGTTCGCGCGCGGAGGTCGTTCGTGGTGAAAGGCCGGTGCGCTGGGTACGTCTAGATCAGCAGCCATTCACTGATCGTCTGGTGTCCAAGCTGCGCCTCCCCGTGGAAGGTTGGCGCGGGCCGCGTCACTAGGTTGTTTAGTGCGTATTCAGGAAGGAAGATAGCTCACCGTGCTCGTTGATATCAGCATCTCTGACCTCGGCGTGATTGAAAGCTCCGCAGCGGAACTATCGCCAGGACTCACCGTGCTCACCGGCGAAACCGGCGCTGGTAAGACCATGGTGGTAACCGGCCTACGCCTTCTCGCCGGCGGTCGCGCGGATGCATCACGTGTGCGCGATGGCGCCGCGAAAGCAGCCGTAGAAGGGCATTTTTCTTCCAGTTCTCTTGCCGTAGCGAAGGTAGTCGAAGAATCAGGCGGTGAGCCAGATGAAAACGGCGAGTTCATTGCCTCCCGCACGGTGTCGGCGGCGGGACGCTCACGCGCCTACTTGGGTGGGCGTTCAGTGCCAGCGGCGACATTGGGGGAGTTCGCCTCCCACCTGATTACTGTGCACGGTCAGAACGACCAGCTGCGTTTGCTATCTGCCGATCAACAATTGGCAGCGATCGATCGCTTTGAACCTGCGATTGACAAGGTTCGCACCGCATATACCGATGCGTTTAGCCACTGGCGCGCGTTGGCTAAGGACTATCAGCGTCGTACGGAATCACGGCGCGAGATGGCGCAGGAAGTTGACAGGTTGCAGTTCGCTATTAAGGAAATTTCCGAGCTCGATCCGCAACCAGGCGAAGATGCCGAACTCGTGACCCTTATTAAGCGCTTGCAAGATGTTGATGCTTTGCGTGAGGGCGCAGCCACCGCTCTCAGCGCTCTGGATGGGGGCGAAGGATTTGGGGATGAGGACACCGCCGTCAATCTTGTCGGCGCCGCCGAATCAGCACTCGCTGGGGCAAGTGATACCGAGCTCGCTCGCCTAGGGGAGCGCGTTAGCGAAGTCACCGCGCAATTGACCGATATCGCTGCCGAGCTCACGACGTATTTGAGCGATCTACCCGCCGATCCCAACCTCCTCGAGGAATCCCTACAGCGCCAACAGGAGCTCAAGCGGCTTACCCGCAAATATGCTGCTGATATCGATGGAGTCTTGGCCTGGCGGGATGCCGCTGAGGCCAAACTCGCTACGTTGGATACCTCTACCGAGGCCCTCGAGGCCTTAAAGAAGGAGGTAATGGAGGCCGAAAAGACGATGGTGTCCAAAGCCGAAAAGCTCACTGCCGCTCGCACCAAGGCCGCGAAGAAGCTCGGGGCTCAGGTTACCGAGGAAATTCATGGTCTGGCCATGCCGAACTCCATCTTGACGGCCGTCGTCAAGAAAACGAAGTACTCCAAGTCCGGCGCGGATGAGGTCGAATTTCAACTCAACGGTAAGCCCTTGGCTTCTGCGGCCTCGGGCGGTGAGCTCTCGCGCGTCATGCTGGCCATGGAGGTAGTTTTGGCCAGCGGCGACGGGACCACCTTGGTCTTCGACGAGGTGGATGCCGGCGTCGGTGGCCGCGCGGCGGTGGAGATTGGGCGTCGTCTAGCGCGGCTGTCCACCACCAACCAGGTCATTTGTGTCACCCACCTGCCGCAAGTGGCCGCCTATGCGGACTCACACTTGCACGTGTCGAAGGAGAAATTCACGTCGGGTGTTGCGGATCTGGCCGCCGAGGAGCGCGTTGAGGAGCTCGCGCGTATGCTCGCTGGCCTCGATGACACCGAGACGGGCCGCGCGCATGCACAAGAGCTCTTCGATAGGGCTCAAGCAGAAGTCGAGACTTTCCGCGCGCCTTCCACACCTTGAGCCCCTAACAGGGGAAACTGTCAGACATGAGTCTGTTTTCCCGTAATACCGATCTGCCTGGAGAACACGGCGCGCTGCGTGATTGCACCCCGGGTGGCAAGGGCATGAAGAAGTTTAGCGCTGGTGACTTCGCAGTCATCAACGCCGCCAATATCTCCCGCCAAGAGGCCCAGACCCTCGTGGATATGAAGCCGGCCGCCGTGATCAACGTCGCGGAGTTCTCCACTGGTTCTATCCCGAATTATGGACCCCACATGCTTCTCGACGCCGATGTCACCCTCATCGAGGGCGTAGGCCAAGATTTTGTGGACAATTTCAAGGATGGAAAGAAGGCGCGTCTGACCGAAGACGGCGCCATTTTTGCGGGCGATACCCAGCTTTCTTCGGGAACGGTGGTTACCCGCGACCGGGCGGAGAAGAATTTTGCTTCTGCCCAGCAGGAACTCATCGATCATATGGAGGCATATTTCGGTAACTCCATTGAGTTCATTCATTCTGAAGGTCCGCTGCTCATCGATGGCCTGGGTGTTCCCGATGCAGGGTCCGTCATGGCCGGGCGCAAAGTTCTCGTGGTCTCGCCCACTGAGGAACACCGCAAGAAGCTGACGCTCCTGCGCAACTTTATCCGCGAGTATGAACCCATCATTATCGGCGTGGATGCTGCCGCGGACACCCTGGTCGAGCTGGGGTACCAGCCTCACTTCATCGTGGGTAACCCCTCCGAGGTGAGCTCGGAAACCCTGCGCAGCGGTGCCCAGGTTATTCTCCCCGCCGAACCGGACGGTACTGCTGACGGGCTCGAGCGCATTCAGGATTTGGGGATTGGTGCGATGACCTTCCCTGCCGCTACGGATTCAGCTACCGATCTCGCGCTGTTGCTTGCGGACTACCACGAGGCTCAGATGATTGTTCAGGTTGGCGGATCCCTCGACCTCGACGACATCTTTGCTAACGAGCCGAATGCTACGCCCGCGGCTTTGCTGTGCCACATGAAGGCGGGCACGCGCCTGGTGGATGCGGACGCTGTTATCAACCTTTATTCCGCGCCAAATTCCGGAGCTATGGGATGGCTGTGGGCGCTGCTTGGCATCCTCGTAGCACTTGCCGTCGTTATTTTGATCGTCGGCTTGGGCGGCGATGAATCCTTCCTCCAGAACCTGATCGATACCTGGAATAACTTCGCGTTAAGCGTGCAGGAGTGGTTTAAGTAATGATGTCGCCTAAGTCCCTCATTATCACCGGCCTCGGTTTCGGCGCAGCCCTTGGCATTGCGTTGGGCACGCTGGTGATTGCTCCAAACATGGATTCCGGATCGGGTCCCGGGGGTGAATCGACCAGTGAGGTGCGCGAGAAATACGGAAAGCTGGTTCTTGACAACAACATCGCGGAGGCCCAGCTAGACTCTGCTGATTCCGTTATGGGAGATCTCGGCCGATACGTGGTGGATGGTTCCTTGGCGCAGCGCCCGGTCATGGTTGTGAGTATGCCCGATGCCGACGACGCCGACGTCAAGGCCGTCAAGGATTTGCTGGGTTCTGCAGATTCCACCGATGCAGGAAGCATCAAGCTGACTGAGAAGTTTGTAGCCCAAGAATCCGCGGACAAGCTTTTGTCCCTCGTTACCACCACGTTGCCGGCGGGAGCGAAGCTCGATAAAAAGAAGATTGATGCCGGCACACATGCTGGTCAGGCACTTGCGGCGGGGTTGATGATGGATGCTGAGACCACCGAGCCGCTTGCATCAGTTGATGATCGCGCGACCCTTTTGCGGGCTCTGCGCGATGCCGGCTACATCGACTACAAGGATGGCACTATTCTTCCTGCTCAGGCCGTGGTCGTCGTGGGCGGAGGCATGACCCCGGGAGAGGAAGACGACAGTGCTGCTGCGAAGTACGCCATTGATACGACGGTCAACTTCCTAGAAGGTTTTGATTCGGTGGATACCGCGATGGTTTATGCCGGGCGCGTGGAATCCGCCGGTGACGACGGCGTCTTGGATAAACTCCGAGCCGACAAGACGAAGATCAGCACCGTGGACTCCATTGATCACCCGGTGTCCCAGATGGCCAGTGTTTTAGCCGTGAAGGAACAACTCGATGGTGGCCACGGTGTGTATGGTTCTGCGGCGAATGCTGACAGCGCAGCGCCGGCGCTGCCGAAGGATCTCTAGATGTCACACCATTTTCGTACGGTGGGAACCGAGCTGCTTGTCGACGCCCCCATCATCGCCGTCCGCCGCGATGATGTCGTCATGCCGGGGGAGGTTATTGCTCAGCGAGAAGTTGTCGAGCACCTTGGTGCTGTGGCCGTTGTGGCGTTGGATGAGAACAACCGTATCGCCATGGTGGAGCAGTACCGGCATAGCGTCGGTAAGCGTCTGTGGGAGCTGCCGGCCGGCTTGCTCGATGTGAAGGGCGAAGACGAGCTAGGCGGCGCGCAACGCGAGCTCCAGGAAGAGGCCGGCCTGGTCGCCGAGGAATGGGCAGTGTTGACTGATCTGGTGACCTCCCCGGGATTCTGCGAGGAAGCCGTGCGCGTGTTCTTGGCGCGAGGCCTGTCGAGCGTGCCCAAACTCAACGCCGAAGGCGACGAGGAAGCTGACATGGGCTTTGCATGGGTTCCCCTTGCGGAGGCTGTCGAGCGCATCCTGGTGGGGGAGATTGTGAACTCCATTGCGGTGGCAGGAATCCTTGCGGCATTTGTCTGCGTGCGTGGGGATGCCACCCCGCGCTCAGTTGACTCTCCTTTCGAGCTGCGCCCGGAATCGATCGCGCACCGGCGCCCGGGTCCGGATCTTAAGCAGCTGTGACGCCCTCTAACCCCGCCGCAGCCGCCGGACAAGCTTGGTTGATGCACCTCATGGTGGAAAAAGGTGCCTCGAAGAATACGGTAAGTAATTACCGTCGAGACATTAACCGTTACGTTAATTGGCTTGCGGAATCTGGGATCACGGATTTGCGCCACGTAACCCGCTCGCACGTGGAGAACTACCTCGTTTACTTGCGTAAGAATCTTGCGCAGTCCTCTGCTAGTCGCGCTTTGGTTGTCGCTCGAGGGTTGCATAAGTTTGCCCTGGCCGAGGGGATGATTGAGGAAGACGTCGCGGCGGAGGTTTCCCCACCCAAGCGGGCGCAACCGCTGCCGGAGACTCTCAGCGTGGAGGATGTGGAGGCACTCCTCGATGCCATCCCTAGCGGAGATACTGCAACGCCCATTGATATCCGAGATCGCGCTCTATTGGAGATGCTGTATGGTACGGGCGCACGTATCTCCGAAATCATCGCGCTAAATGTGGACGATGTGACGGGTGAGGGGAGTGCTTCAGTTCGTGACATTGTGTTGTTGAGCGGCAAGGGCGATAAGCAACGGCTAGTTCCGCTGGGTTCACATGCGGTGACAGCGGTGGAGAACTACCTCGTGCGTGCCCGCCCTGTGCTGGCTACGGGAGTCTCTCACGCCCTGTTCCTCAATACTCGGGGCAAGTCTTTATCGCGGCAAAGCGCCTGGGCCGTGATCAAGACCGCAGCGCAGCGCGCCCACCTAAGTACTAAAATCTCTCCGCATACACTGCGTCACTCATTTGCCACCCATCTGCTCGAGGGCGGGGCTGATGTGCGTACCGTACAGGAGCTCTTGGGGCATTCTTCCGTGACGACGACACAGATTTATACCCACGTCACTGCGGATTCACTCCGCGAAGTGTGGCGCACTGCCCATCCACGCGCTTAAGAGCGCCTAGAATCGTCACGACTTCAACCTAATGAAAAGGATATTTATGGCTTCAACCACTTCTTTGTCCCAAACCTATCGAGCGGTTGCGCTAGCTTCCGTGCTCTCCGTAGGTTCCCTTTCCGGCGTCGCGTCGGACATCGTGAGCGCAACTGGGGTGCTGCCAGGGTTCGGTACGGCCGCCGCCTCTGCACAAGACGCCACCATTCCGGTGCCGGCTGGTCAGACGACGACCGTTTCGCTGCCAGTTCCTGTCGACGTCAACGTGGCCTCCGATGGTTGGAACGTCACTGCTTCTGGCGGCAGCGCTACGGTGACCGCACCACCCGCGGGAGGACAAATCAGTGTGCCGGTGACCTACCAAGGCGTGACCATGACCATCGTGCTCGTGGCCGACGCCGACGTTACTGCCGATGATCTCAACGACGCAGCTGAGAACGGGGATCCGGGCCAGCTCGGCGGTGAGCAGCAGGACCACGAGAACCCGGACAATCCCGGGGGCAACGGGGGACCGGCGGGGAGCGAGAACTCCGATGACAGCGCAGGTGGTGGTGAGCAGAACGGAGGACAGCATCCCGCCGATGGCTCGGCGTCCGCTGCGGATGGCTCTGCTCAAGGCCACGTGCCTCCTCCGCGAACAGGCCGCGGGTGGGAAGGAATTGATGATTCGAATACTTCCTATGTGAACCTGGAATCCACGATTGACGGCCAAACAATCACTGCCAAGCTTGGGCTCAAACAGGCTCTCGACCTGTACAACCGCTTCAAGCACCTTGAGGATGACGGAGTCACGCTGCGCTACCTCAACGCGGAAGGCGAGTTCGTAGAGGGGGTCAAACGGGAGATCGACAAAGGCTCGCGCACCATGACCCTGACCTACCCAGAGGGGGCGGAGCCGGACAATCCTTTCATCATGCAATTCGTGAACAAGGACACTCAGTCCGCTGAGCTGGTAGTGACGCTTACCGATCCAACCCGTGAGAGCGCGAGTGAGGTGCCTGCGGAGCAGCAGCTGGATTCTGATGCAGCTGACAAGGCCGGGGGAGAGGAACAAGGAGACTCGGGGCTTGGAGTTGGCGCACTTGCAGCAGGTATCGCGGGCCTCGGAGTTATCGCGCTCATCGTGTGGCTCGCGCTTAAGGGACGCCGGTCGAAGGGAGCACAGGAGGACGCCTAATCTAGGCCATGGACTTTATTCACCGGTTTTCCTTAGCTATAATCGCGGCGCAGGCACCCACGGGGTACCCTATAATCACAAGGATGTAAGAATGCGGCGCCGCGTGTTGCTGCAAAGCCGAAGCGGAAAGACCGCAAAGGGGCCGTACAGGTCAAGGAAGCAGGTGTGACTGTGAGCGACGAGGGACTGTTTGAGGCCTCGGAAGCACAGGTCGGGTTAACCGGCCGCCCACTGCGGGAGCTTCCGGAACCGGAGCCATTGGAAAAGCATGGTCCCGCCACGATTATTTCCATGTGTAACCAGAAGGGTGGCGTCGGAAAAACCACGTCCACCATTAACATGGGCGCGTGTTTGGCGGAGCTGGGGCGTAAAGTCCTCCTCGTTGACTTGGACCCGCAGGGTGCTCTTTCGGCCGGCCTAGGCCTGACCCACGACCAGATCCAGGACACCATTTATGACGTCATGCTTGATAGCGAAGTCTCAGTGCATTCCGCTATCGTGCACACCGGTGTGGCCGGGCTCGACCTCGTCCCCGCCAACATCGACCTCTCCGCCGCTGAGATCCAGATGGTCAATGAAGTTGGCCGCGAACATACCCTGGCTCGTGCCCTTCGCCCGGTACGCAAGGACTATGACTTCATCATCATTGACTGCCAGCCTTCACTGGGCTTGCTCACGGTCAATGCTTTGGCCTGCTCGCAGGGAGTTATCATCCCCATGGAGTGCGAGTTCTTTTCCCTGCGCGGCCTCGCGCTGTTGACCGATACCGTGGAGAAAGTAGCGGACCGCATTAACTTCGATCTCGAGGTCATGGGAATTCTGGTTACCATGTTTGATCGCCGCACCCGCCACGCCCGGGAGGTCATGGACCGCGTGGTGGAGTATTTCGGGGACAAGGTCTTTGACACGGTGATTACACGTACTGTTCGTTTCCCAGAGACGTCGGTAGCCGGCGAGCCCATTACTACCTGGGCTCCCAGCTCCCAGGCAGCCAAGCAGTACCGCGACCTGGCTAAAGAGGTCATCGAGCGAGCTAACGGCTAGTCGCTCATTATGACCCAACCGGAGATTACCGGCTTTCGCATCGCCCTGGGCAATTTTGAGGGCCCTTTCGACTTGCTGCTGCAGCTGATTCAGGCGAAGAAGCTGGACGTTACGGAGGTGGCGCTGTCTGAAGTTACCGATGAGTTCGTGGCCTATACGCGTGCTTTAGGGGCAACCGCGGATTTGGATGAAACCACGGAGTTCCTTCTTATCGCCGCAACACTTCTGGATTTGAAGGCCGCTCGATTATTGCCGCGTGGCGAAGTCGATGACTTTGAAGATCTTGAGCTCCTGGAGACTCGCGATCTCCTCTTTGCACGCCTTCTGCAGTACAAGGCTTATAAGCAGGTTGCCGACCAGTTCGCGCAATGGCAGCGCGCGGCCCAGCGGCGTTATCCGCGTGCGGTGGCGATGGAGGAGCGCTTTAGCAACCTTCTTCCGCCAGTCAAGATTGGGCATACTCCAGCCACGTTCGCCGAACTCGCAGCTGGTGTCTTCCGGCCCAAACCCCCGGAAGAGGTTGCCACAGGCCATATTCACCAGGTTGCTGTCTCCGTGCCGGAGCAAGCCGGAAAGATCCTCACGACGCTCAAGATGCTGGGCACAGGGCAATGGATGAGTTTCGAAGCCTTAACCAGGGACTGCACCATCTCTATGGAGGTCGTCGGACGTTTCCTGGCGTTGCTGGAGCTCTACAAGGCCAAAGCGGTTGATGCTTCCCAACCAGAGTCTTTGGGGCCACTTGAATTGTCCTGGACCGGGCTCGACGTGGACCCGGCCGTCGTCGCGGCGGCAAACTGGGATTAGGGTAGGCTACCGAGTCATGGACGATACGTCATCCTTGGCCCCCAGCGACCTCGTAGCCCCGAGCCGACAGGGAGCTTTGCCTCTTATTTCACAGTTGCGCTCACGCCTGGAGTCCATCCTCCTCGTTATTGATTCCCCAGCCAGCGTGGAGGAGCTGGCCCGTGTACTGGATGCGGAGGTCACCGTCGTCAGTGATACTCTGCGTGCACTAGAGCGCGAGCTGAGCGAGCGCGGCTCCGGCATCGATCTGCGTGAGACACCGGAGGGCTGGCGCTTTTATACGCGTAAAGAGAACGCAGATGCCGTCGAGCAGTTTGTTCTCGATGGCACCCAAACCAAGCTTTCCCGCGCGGCATTGGAGACCTTGGCAGTTATCGCATACCGCCAACCGGTCACCCGAGCCCAAGTCGCTGGCGTACGCGGCGTCAACGTCGACGGAGTAGTTCGTACGCTCATGTTGCGGGGGCTCATCCGGGAGATAGAGAGCCCAGAGCCCTCAGCTGGCAACGCACATCAGTATGAGACTACTGAGCTTTTCCTAGAGCTACTCGGTATTGATTCCCTCGAGCGCCTCCCGGATCTCGCTCCGCTGCTGCCAGACATCGAGCAGATCGACGAGGACTACTCATAAAGGCGCTGTCTGCGGTAGGATTGCGGCCGGACATCGGCGCGTTTCCGCGCGCCGCAAATTGAAGAACTATTGAGAGGACACATTCCCGTGACTCCACCCGCTCGCCGCGATGGCACACCGGAAAAGAAAAAGCGTGACAGCGACATGATCGTGTCGAACGCTAAGCCGGCCCGCCATCAGCATGTAAAGAAGAAGGCCACCGCAGAATCTATCGCCCGAGACTTGGGCGCGGACTGGCTGGGAGACGGTAAAAATAAGAAGGGCTCCCAGAACCAAGGCGAGCGCCTGCAAAAGGTCTTGGCAAAGGCCGGCGTTGCTTCGCGCCGCCATGCAGAGATCCTCATCGATGAGGGCCGCGTTGAGGTCAACGGCCAGGTCATCATCAAGCAGGGCACTCGTGTTAACCCCAACACGGACGTGATTCGCGTCGATGGCACACGCATCAACGTCAACGAGGAGACCCAATACTTCGTGCTCAACAAACCGCGCGGTATGCAGTCCACGATGTCGGATGACATGGGCCGTCCTTGCGTGGGAGATGTCGTGGCTGATCGCGTGGTAGCAGGCCAGCGCTTGTTCCATGTCGGACGCCTCGATGCGGATACCGAGGGCCTTCTCTTATTGACTAACGACGGCGAACTTGCCAACCGTCTCATGCATCCCAAGTATGAGGTGACCAAAACATACCTCGCGACTGTCCTTGGTGAAGCAGATAAGAAGCTCGTTCGTCAGCTGCGCGAAGGCATCGAATTGGACGATGGTCTTGCGCAGGCGGACTATGTGCAGATTGTGGACAAGAACCAGGGCTATTCGCTGGTGCGCGTCGAGTTGCACGAAGGCCGGAAGCACATCGTGCGCCGCATGCTTAAAGAAGCCGGGTATCCGGTCCAGCGTCTCGTGCGCACCAAACTCCACACGGTGCAGTTGGGTGATATGAAGCCCGGCTCCTTGCGTGCACTGAACTCCAACGAACTGACCAGCCTGTACAAGGCGGTGGGGATGTAATGATTTCAAATATGCCCAATCAAGGCCTCATTCTGGCTGTTGACGGTCCCTCCGGAACCGGTAAGTCCACGACGTGCCGAGCACTGGCCAAGAAGCTTGACGCCAAGTACGTCGATACCGGTGCAATGTACCGCGTGGCAACGCTTGCTGTGCTGCGCGCGGGTGTGGACCCAGCGGATACTGAGGCGGTGATTTCCACGACTGCTGACCTGCCTCTCGAGGTGTCTGATGATCCAGATTCCACCATGGTCGTCTTTGATGGCGAGGATGTCTCCCGCGTCATCCGAGAAGATGAGGTCACCCGCAATGTCTCGGCAGTTTCCGCCATTCCGGAAGTACGCCAAAACCTCGTTGAACTGCAACGTAAGCTTGCCGCCCAGGCTCACCGCGCGATAGTTGAAGGGCGCGATATCGGCACGGTTGTTCTTGCCGATGCCCCCGCGAAGGCTTTCATGACGGCTAGCGCCGAGGTCCGAGCACAGCGCCGTCATGACCAAAACCTGGCTGCCGGCATTGATTCGGATTTTGACTCCGTGCTTGCCGCCGTCGAACGGCGCGACGCCGCCGACTCTTCCCGCGCTACATCGCCGCTGCGCCCGGCGGAGGACGCGGTACTCGTTGATACGTCCGAGATGACCCGAGATGAGGTCCTTGACGCTCTCATTGCCGTCGTCAAAGAATCGGCTGCACAGGAGGCCTGACATGACTAATGAACCGCAGAATCCGGATGTAGATCCGGCGCAGCAGCCGGAAGACTTTGAGACGGAATTTCACTATCCGGCCGGAAAACTTGAAGAAGAGGTCGTACGCGATCCGCACGGCGGCTGGGCTCCGAAGGATTTCGACTCTGAAGACTTTGACTATGAATTCGACGAGTCTGAATTCAGCGAGGCCGATTTTGGTGAGGATGAGACCGAATTCGACGATGAGGCTCCGCTGAGCGAGGAAGAATGGGAAGCCCTATCCCACGCCTTTGGTGTCGGTGAAGGCCATACGGAGGAAAACCTGTGCACGGTGGCCGTAGTGGGCCGCCCGAACGTGGGCAAGTCTTCTCTGGTGAATCGCTTCCTTGGGCGCCGTGAAGCTGTTGTAGAGGACCACCCGGGCGTCACCCGTGACCGCGTGTCTTATGTAGCGGAGTGGAATGGCCAGCGCTTCTTTGTTCAGGACACCGGAGGTTGGGACCCGAACGTCAAGGGAATCCATGCCGCCATCGCCCGCCAGGCAGAGCAGGCGATGGAAACTGCCGACGTCATCGTATTCGTGGTGGACACCAAGGTGGGCATCACTGAGACCGATGCGGTTATGGCTCGGAAATTGCAGCGCTCCGAGGTCCCAGTCATCCTGGTATCCAACAAGTTTGATTCGGAAACCATGTATGCAGACATGGCCGAGTTCTACGCGCTTGGTTTGGGCGATCCGTGGCCAGTATCCGCTCAGCATGGTCGGGGCGGTGCCGACGTCCTCGATGAGATTCTCCGTTTGTTCCCTGCAGAACCGCGTCATTCCTCGATTACCTCCGGTCCTCGCCGCGTGGCGTTGGTGGGCAAGCCGAACGTGGGCAAGTCCTCCTTGCTGAACAAGCTGACGGCGGAGGAGCGCTCCGTGGTAGACAATGCTGCAGGCACCACGGTCGACCCAGTTGATTCCCTGGTGCAGCTAGACCAACGTTTGTGGAAGTTCATTGATACCGCAGGTCTGCGCAAGAAGGTTAAAAACGCGCAGGGCCACGAGTACTACGCCTCCTTGCGCACGCGCGGCGTGATTGATGCGGCCGAGGTGTGCGTCATGCTTATCGACGCTTCCCAAGAAGTCTCGGAGCAAGACCAACGCGTCCTCAACATGATTCTCGAGGCCGGAAAAGCCTTGGTTATTGCCTTTAACAAGTGGGACCTTGTGGATGAGGATCGCCGCTACTACCTAGAGCGCGAAATTGATGAGAACCTGCGCCACCTGCCGTGGGTGACCCGTGTGAATATCTCTGCTGAGACCGGGCGCGCCCTGCAAAAGCTTGAGCCCGCCATGATCGAGGCCCTAGAAAGCTGGGATCAGCGCGTGTCCACCGGTCAGCTCAACAATTGGATGCGTGACGCGATTGCCGCGAATCCACCGCCGATGAATAATAACCGCCTGCCGCGAGTGCTCTTTGCCACTCAGGCGTCGACGCAACCACCGACCATCGTGCTGTTTACAACCGGCTTCTTGGACGCTGGCTATCGTCGCTACCTAGAGCGTAAATTCCGTGAGCGTTTCGGTTTCCACGGCTCGCCCGTGCGCATCGCGGTGCGCGTGCGCGAGCGCCGCCAACGCCGATAGCTCCGCTAGCGGGCTGAAGGCGGAACCACGAAGAGGCCTCAAATCCACCCGTTTGCTTCGGCCCGCCGAGCAGCCTCGAAGCGATTTCCAGCCCGCGTCTTCGCCATGATGGCGGAGACGTGGTTGCGCACGGTCCCGCCGCTGAGGTGAAGTTGCGAAGCGATATCAGCGGAGCCGAGTCCACGGACTAACAGGCGGCATACCTCGATTTCTCGTTCGCTCAGTGGGTTGTCGGGGGCGAAGAGAATGTCCTGAGCAAGCTGCGGATCGATAACGCGCAAACCCGAATGGACACGGCGGATGGCATCAGCGAGTTCATCGGGAGGGGTGTCTTTGACGAGAAAGCCATCTATACCTGCTTCGAGAGCGCGTTTGACGTAACCGGACCGTCCAAATGTGGTGACGATAAGGCTCCGGCAGTCGGTGCTGGCGATACTCTTGGCAGCATCGATGCCGTTCATACCAGGCATCTCAATGTCGAGTAAAGCCACGTCAACGCTGTGCTTAGCGACGAGCTCCGCGACCTCTGTCCCAGAGCCACAGCCTGCAACGACTTCAATGTCCGGCTCGGTATTAAGGAGCGCGGTCAGCGCGCCGCGAACTAGAGACTGGTCCTCGGCAATGAGCACCCGGATGGCGTTCGTCAAAACTGCTTAACCTCCTGCGTATCAGGTCCTTTGAGCGTCACGCGGACTGTGGTCAAACCGCCGGCGCGCTCGATTGTGACCTCACCGCCGGCGGCTTCTGCCCGGCGGCGAAGACCTGCGAGGCCCGTGAGACCGGAAGCAAGTGCACGCGTAGCGTCTTCTGTGAAGCCACAGCCGTTGTCCATAACCTTGAGGGAGTTCTCCGTGAGTAGTACCCAGCATTCGGTAGCCCCAGAATGTCGCACGACGTTGGTGCTAAGCTCCCGTAACGCCCAGGAGAACAGATCTTCATGAGACTGTGGGTGCGTGAGGGTATCCGGAAGGTGAGTTTGTATTCCGGCGGTTTCGAGGATTCGGCGCGCAGCGTGAATCTCGCCGGCAAAGGTGGGGTTCTTCATACGAGTAACAGTCGAGCGGACTTCGGCGAGTGACATCCTTGACAGGGCGCTGATCTCCTCGAGCTCGGCAGCTGCCTTGGCGGGGTCGTGTTCGATGAGCCGACGGGCTACTTCGGATTTGAGGTTGATAGCAGTAAGCGAGTGGCCGAGAAGGTCATGGATATCGGAGGCAATATCTTCGCGTTGATGCGCCAGATCCAAATCATGGCGAAGAGCTGTCTCAGTGTCCTCGCGCTGGGACAACGCTCCGAGGACCAAGATGAGCAGCGGCCAGCCGAAGAGGATGATCGCGAGGTCCATAAAGCGAGGATTCTCGTAGATCCATGCGGGGATACCAGCAAGTATGCCGGTGAGCATAATAACCGTCGCGGCAGTCCTGAACGGTTGTGTATATGCTACGAGCGCTCCGAGATATGGGACGAAGGCGACAGCCCAGGCACCATATCCCGGAATAGATGCTAGGGCGAGTAGCGCGAGGATAACCCACCGAAGGGTGACGCGTTGATCCAAGGTCCAGCCGCGCGGAAAGAAGTCGACAGAACCAAAGGAGAGAAAATAGGCCACACAGAAAAGCACAGTGATGGCCACAGCCCAGGTCCGCTGAGCAGGCGTATAAGTGGGAAGGAACAAGACCTGGAGAAGGACAAGCAGGAGAAAGATCAACCAAATAGCTGCGAAAGCGGCATTGCGAACCTTGAAGCTACTCATCATGCTCGGTTCTTGTCGCGCTTGTGAAGAATCAGGCACAACCCGACGAAAACCATTGTCCATACAGCGATATTAACCCATGCGTACCATAGCGGGTCTTCAATAAAGAGCTGCTCGCTATTGATCATTTGGGCGCCTTCAGACAAAGGCCCACGCGAAAGAGCCTGTGCGCCGTACATCGGAGTGAATCGTCCGACCACGAGTAGCGATTCTTTTAGCGGCATGAAAACATTTCCGGCGAAGGCGAGAATGACAATAGTGGATGTCGTGATAGAGACGGTGTTTTCTGAGGGAAAGAGCATGGCACAGGCCATGCCGTAGAAGCCGAAGGGGATAGCGCAGGCGACGGTAGCAAGAAATGCTAATGCCCACTGGGTCGGTTGCATGCTTGCTGCGGTGAGTGCACCGGTAATGAAGACAGCGGCGATCGGTAAGATCGCGCGGACCGCGATATTGAGGAAATTGGAAATCCCTAGCTGGGAAGAGCGCAGGGGAGTGAGCGCCAATTGCCGGCCCCATCCTGCACGGTTTTCTGCAACCATGGAGCCGGCGGCGCCAACAGCACCTGTAGCACCGGCATAGAGCGCCATGCCGATCATCACCAGGGCAGCAACATTTCCGCCGTTAAACTCGACTTGGCCGTATTCTTGCATGGCGCCGAAGAGAATATAGAAGATGATTGGAAGGCCAACGCTGAAAAAGAGCGTAGGCAGGTCGCGACGTAGCCGCTTTAAGTCGTGGGCAGCGTAGTTGAGGGTGGTGCGAAGAGTAGGGTGCGCAGCGGTGTGGGGGCTCATGTGAAATCTCCTTATCGCGTGGTGTTACTGGATGTAGCGTTGTAGAGCTCGAGGAAGGAATCCTCCAAGCTGTGTCCTGTGATAGTGATGTCGCGAGCAGTGGTTTCGTTAAGCAGGTAGCGTGCCACCGCATCAGAGTCTCGAGCAGTGATGACCAGCCCCGTGTCTGTTTGCTCTTGGTGGATAGCTCCGGGAAGTAGGTTGGCCGTCAGCACATGTGGTACCTCGCCGGGAAAGGTGGCCCGGACGATGCGGGTGGAGTTGGAGTTGCGGATCTCTTCTGTCGAGCCATCGGCTTGAATGTGGCCCTTGTTGAGCATGATGATGCGCTGGGCAAAGGTCTCGGCTTCTTCTAGGTAATGGGTGGTGAGCACGATGGTGCGGCCGGCATCTGCCTCTTCGCGCATAGTTTCCCAGAAGTGGTGTCGGGCACCGGCGTCCATCCCCGTAGTTGGCTCGTCGAGAAGCAGCACTTGCGGATCTCCTAAGAGAGCCAGTCCGAAGCGAAGGCGTTGTTGCTCACCACCGGAACATTTGCTCACGCGGCGCGACAGGATATCTCCTAGATTTGCGCGCTCGATGATGTCGTCAAACGCACGGTGAGATGGGAAGGCCGCGCCGAGGAGCTCGAGGGTTTCCTTGACGGTGATGTTAGGAAGAAGGCCGCCGGATTGCATGACGGCTCCTATGCGTCCGCTTTTAATAGCGGTCTGTGGGCTTTCTCCGAGCACCTGGATAGTGCCGGATGTCGGTGTTGTCAGGCCCAGGATGAGATCAATAAGCGTCGTTTTTCCGGCGCCGTTCGTTCCCAGCAGGCCAACGATTTCGCCCCGATGAATGGAAAGGGAGACGTCGTGAAGCGCTTGTACAGGATTGGGCGAGGCCGCATTAAAAACCTTGCTGACGCCATTGACGTCAATGACTGGTAGGAGAGTGCGTGTTGTGCTCATATCTTCACGCTATGGTGGGCAGATATGTGCAGCGTAGACGTGGTGTCACCAATTAGACGTGACAGTTGTCATGGTTGGGGCGGGCTGGCTACTCGCCAGCGCGGGCCAATAAGAACGCATCCGTCCGATAAGGAATGCGAAGGACTTGGCCGGGGCGAAAGCCCATGTGTTCGAAGAGGTACCAGTTGAGGTTATGTGTCATGCGTTCATGGATCTTTTGGCCATTGCGAAGCCAATATGAGCGAGTATGCATAAGAGCATGAAGGCCTTCGGGGCTCAGCTCGTGTTCCCACGTCAAGCGGAGCTCTTGGCGAAGCGTCCATGGTTCACAAAAAGCGGGATAGAACCCGGGACGGTGGACATCTCCGGAATGCATGATGCGGGAAAGACGCAGGACCCACGGGTCCGCATTGACGTCCAGAGTGTTCCACACCAAGAGGACTTTTCCGTTGGGGCGGAGAACCCGGTCAAATTCTGCACAGGCTCGTTGGACGTCAACCCAATGCCAGGTCTGCGCGCAGGTGAGGGCGTCGAGGGAGGCGTCGGCAAGCGCAGTGTTCTCGGCAGTTGCACGCCAGCACGGCACCCCGAGGCGGTTTAGGACTCGGGTCATGTCAGGGGATGGATCGCTGGCGTAGACAACGGGGTTGCTTAGTGATTCAGTGAGCTTTCCGGTGCCTGCGCCAACATCGAGGACAGTCCGCGCGGAGGCAATGAGCCGTGATACCTCCTGCGGGTAACCAGGACGCACGTCATGATAGGCGTCGGCGCCGTGACTGAATGATTGGGCAGAACGAAGACGCTGCTGAACTGTGTTGAAGCTCGGTGCCTCTTTCCCCGAAGCCGGGCGATAGCTGGGGTAATGCTCGGGAACCGGGAAAGGGGATGAGGCGCTGGGGGAATCAGTTGATTCGGAAGGAGTTGGGCTCATGATGCTCCTAAATCTACCGCGGTGCTGCAGGTTCGTGGATGTCGGTGGGATGTTTTAAGGTGGACGAGGATATTTTCCCGAGGGCGAGCGTGGCGAGGCAAATGATGAGTGAAGATTCTGCAGCATGGCTGCGGTGTTCGCGCACGCTGGCTGGGATCATCTCAACCGCAGCTTGCGTCATGGCGCTGGTCTCGTGCAGCTCGCCTGAAGAAGACACGACTACTTCTCCATCAACAGCAGAGTGGAGAAGTGACCTCGGTTTTCCCGTCGCCCCTATGCTCGTTGGCCCCGACCCCGGGCACACGAAAAAAATGAAGTTGGCCTCCGGACGTAGTTTTCTCCTCCACGTGCCCGAAAACTACACTGCAGATCGATCCTGGCCGGTCCTGTTGTCCTTCCACGGTTATACAGATTCTCCGGAAAACATGGAGCAATACAGCCAGTTTGATGCGGCTGACGCCATAGTCGCCTACCCTGCAGGGGAAAATGCGGCGTGGGCTCCGGCACCTTATGCTGCTACCAGCGCGGAAGAAGACCTAGAATTCGTGCGAGCAATCGTGGACAGCCTGCGCGCGACTTATGAGGTAGACGATAACGCTATCTTCGCTGCGGGCCTGTCCAATGGAGGAGGATTCGCGGCATTCTTAGCCTGCCGTATGCCGGGGACGTTTCGTTCGGTAGCTACTGTATCGGCGGCTTATTACGAAGGCATCCATACGGATTGCTCAGACAAGCCTGTTGGCCGTTTGGATATTCACGGTACAAAAGACCCCGTTGTCAACTATGAGGGCGGCGTGCGGCACGAGACTGCTTATGCTTCGGTCGCAGAAGTGCTCGGGCAGCATCAGCGTCGTAACAAGTGTCGTGGCGACGTTGAGTCCGTACGTCTCACAAACGGTGCCACCAGAGAGACATGGACTGCCTGCCAAGCACCGCTGCAGCACATTCGCATCGAAGGCGGATCCCACGTGTGGCCTGGTGGAAACAACGCTACGAAAACTGAGGTGGGTAAAGGTTTTGCCACCGACGCGGTACTAGACTTCTTCGGTATCCCCGGCCGGCCTGCAGACACCGAGGAACACGGAGTGGCCTAGGATTGATTCCTTCGTGGACTACTCGCTCAGCGTGTAGTGATTAAAGGGGATGCCGAGGGAGCGAACCCGCGCTAAGCAGATATCTGCCACCGTTTTATAACCAGCTTGGTGCGCGGCACTGGTGGTTTCCGTGGGGGCCGGAATCTGTACGAGGTGAAAGGAGCGTTGGCCGCCATCCTCGCGATTGAGCTCGACGACGGCCTGCGCGGTGGTGCCAGAGCCAGCAAAAAAGTCGAGGACTACCGCGTTGGGGCCGCCGGCGATTGCGATGAGGTGCTTGATAAGCCGCACTGGTTTGGGAAAATCGAATACGCCTTTAACACCGAGTGCCTCTTCAGCGTCACGACGGCCTGTACGGGTTACACCGAATCGTTCCCCGTCCAGTATGGAGCGTGGGCGCGCACCCTTCTTTTCATAGTTTTTGGTATAGACAAAGCCGCGTCTGAAAACCAGGTCGTCATAGTGCTTATCAACTTTGTCCCGCCCCCAACGCCAGCGCGCGACCTTCGACTTCCCGTCGGGTTGATGAGGCCAGTATTTATCACCATTCGGACCGACGATGGGAAAGTCGAGGCTTGGTAGATAACCCAAGGTCTTGGAATCTAGGCGAACGAGGGAATAGTTACCCTTCTCATCGCGATGGTTGTAGCGGGTCGATGTCTGCGCCCCTAGATCAACATTGAACCCGGAGTTTTCCGGAGATTTAGCGTAGCAAAGGACATATTCGTGCTCTTGGACGGCATATCTTGAATCATTCTTTCCAGTACCGCCTTTTTTCCAAATGAGCTGGCTTGCAAAGCAATCCTCGCCGAAAACCTCGTTGAGGAGTAGGCGTACATGGGCACATTCTGATTCGCCGATCGAAACCACGATGAATCCTGTGTCTGCGAGTACTTCACGCGCAAGGATCAGTCGCGGAAGCATCATAGAAAGCCATTCGGCATGCCATTGACCAAAGTGCTCTGAGCGCATTTCTCGCCGTTGGCGGAAGTTGTCGCGATAAACAAAATCCTTGCCGGTGTTATACGGCGGGTCGATATAGATGACGTCGGCCTTCATACCGCGGGCAACAAAGCTCTTGAGCGCGGATAGATTATCGGCGACGGTGACTGAATTGGTGGTGGAATCCGAGCCGCTTATCAACGTTTGCCTCCCCGCAGCTTGAGAGGCAGCAAGCGCAGCGGCAGCATTCTTTCCGGGCCACACTAAGCCAAAGGCTGAGTCATCGTTTGTGGGTATTTCTAGCCCATGAGAGGGCGTCGAAGAATCAGGTTGTGTAGCGGGTCGGGGAGTTGGCTCAGAATGAGGGGAAGGCATTGTGGGCAGGTTTGTACTTTGGCGATTGATCTACGGACGAGGGTATGTGCGTTAATTATTGCGCAAAGAACTGAGCGCGGAGCGCAGCCAAAGAAGTGTGTCCTAGAGTGCACAGCAATGCTAACGAAAGCGCGCCTGCTTTTACCAAGTTGTTGAACGAAAAGGGGTAGGTGGAGGGGGTAAACGGATGCGCCGACCCTGAGAATTCTTAGAGTGCTGCTTTGGGTGGGAACGGTACGTCTCATAACTAGGGTGATTAATAACTCGTGTGGCGAAGACTCTGGTGCGTCGGTACGGTGGAGTCTCGTGATGGCTCGCAACGTGAATGCCGCGGTCGATAGTGCACTTGTTCGTAGTGTGCGGAGCCGATCGATGGGGTTCACGCCTACTGATCGGTTGTAGCCGCAGGCGTATTGACACGTTGGTAGCTAGCACGGTTAGAAACAGTAAAAGCAACGAAAGGATTGTAGGAATGGGTATTTTTGACAAGGCAAAGGACGCGCTGAACTCCGATAAGGGCGAGCAGGTTTCGGACAGCGCACTGGACAAGGGCGCTGATCTTGCTAAGGGTAAGCTCGGCGAAGATAAGGCCGATAAGATTGACTCTGCTCGCGACCAGCTCGATGATCGTATCGGTAACGAGGGCGCTTAAGTCCTAAAAATTGAGGGCGGAGGCAGTGTGCCTGGTACCCTGACGTCGCAGGAGTAAGAACCCACTGCCTCTGAAATGCCACGCTAGGCTCGCTCTATAAGTCCTGTCCACGATGTGGGCAGGACTGTATAAGTTTTGTAGCAATGTATATGTTGGTTTCGGCTGGGACATAATATGGGCGAGTTGATAGAGAAAAGGAATCTGAGAGAAACCTTTAAATCCTCCTATGTTGTGTTTATGAATATAAAATCGGTCATTTCCTAGGTAGGCTGAACACTGTGAATACTTCAGTAGGTGTGGAACAAAGTAGCCAGCCCTTTAAGCAGCTTCTGATTGAGCAAGCTGGCCGGGTCATTGCTAAGGCGGGCATCGATGAAGTGCGCCTTCGGGAGGTTGCTGACCAGGTTGATGTGCCTCTTGCGGAAGCTCAGGCACTTTTTGCTTCCGAAGCGGAACTCGTCGAGGCAACTAAGCACTCTCTCAATGATGCACTGACGTCAACTATTGATGTGCACCTACAAGGATTGCCCGAAAATGCGACCGCGGTAGATAAGCTTCGTGCTACCGCGCTGTCCTACTTTTCTTTTGCGGTCGAGGACCCATCCTCTTTTGCGGCTTTTACTGCTGTCTACGCTTCTCCCCGCACGGGATTGACGGCTGAGGACTTTGCTAGCCGTGATGGAGAGGCTGACACCTGCCCCATTATGCGTATTCTTTTTGACCTGACTAAAGACGCTATTAAAGAATCCGGCGGCACGGAGCTCGATGCCTATGGGACGCTGCTCTCCGCTCTGTCGATATTCTCCCACCTACACGGCGTTACACAGCTTGCAGCCGAAGGGATTCTGCGCTACCTCTCGCCAGCGGCGAAAAAGCAAACCTTTAGTGCTGTCATGGATACGCTGAGCGTTGGTCTTTATCCCTTTTTTAGGGGCGAGCGTATCAAGCGCGCCGAACCTTGCGGCCTGGCAGGGGAGCAGCCTGAAACACTCCTAATCAGTGCAGAAAACTTTCCGCGGGGGACTGAAGAAGAGCAGCGGAGAGCTCTGCTCCGAGGTGCCGTTGAGGAGGCTCTAGACCACGGCGTGACTGGCTTGCATATCGGTGGCGCCGCAAAACGAGCAGGACTTAGCGTCCAAGAGGCTGAACACCTTATTGAAAGCGACCAAGAGCTGGCGAGTTTCTTGGAGCGCTATTTGGACAAAATCAACTATGAGTTCATTTACCGTCAGGTAGCCGCGTTGCCGCAGGACGCTAGCGCAGTGTCGAAGATTAAAGCTACGGGCTATGGATATGTCTCGCATGCTTTGCATGACCCGCAAGGATTTGAGGCGCTCATTAAGATCGCATCCGGCCCGATCGTGCCCATGTCGTTTGAGGATGACTTCCTGCCAAACGCGAATAAAGCGGTCGAGCTTCAACGTGATTTCAGCGAGTTCGGCCGAGCCTTTGGGTTCATTATGTCTCTCGTACGCGAGGCTATCGATGAGGTGGACGGGCCGCGCACTCCATGGGTTCTTTTTACATTAGTGATTTCAGTGTGGGCTGGCGCCCACGGTCTTGCCATGCTGAGCACCAACGGGCCATTGCGTGGGTATAATTCCGATTTTATTTTTGGAATTCTGACTCAGTATATGGATATCGAACTCGGCGGCATCATGCGAAGCCTCAATGGCATGGCAGGCTAGTTCAGTGAAATGAGCGTGCGGGATGCTCAACTGAGAGTGATTCGCATCATATTCCTCCCCACTTTCTTAGAGTGAAAGTGGGGATTCTTTTGTCAATATCTGAGGGTGGCTGCACCTTGTCGGGGTGGTGTGGACGTGGGCTTTGGCTGGGCGCATTCATTGCGTGAAGGGGGTAGAAATCGGTCTGGAGCGACTAATGTTTACGGCGTGAACTGCAAAGATGTCGATGGCCGGTGTCTCTGAATGGGGGTAGCAAGTAGTTGCTCAAGTGTAGAAAATATACTCTGCAGGTTGTATGGTGGCCACGTCCGAACTTTAATCGCAAGCCTTATAAGGCTAAGCGGGTTTTCACTTCAGTTTAAGAAAGACTAACTATGCGCCCTACTCGCTCTCGCATTGTCGCCACTGTAGCGGCAGTGGCTACCTTTTCTTCCGTTATCGTTGCTCCTCAGGCAATTGCGGTAGAGGAACCGGCAGAATCTTCCTTCGTTCACGAGGAGAATGGCACTGGCACTCTTGATGTCAACGGCACTGCCTTCGACGAAGACGGCAACCTGGTTGATGAAGACAACGCTGGTGATAACGCGATTGAAGAGCTTGACCGCGACTCTCGCAACAACGACATCAGCTTTTATGACGCGGAAAACAGCAAACCGACGACGCTTGATGAGCTGAAGAGCACTGAAGCATCGACGGCTGACGCTTCGATCAAGGTCGTCGAGAAGGACGGCAAGCTGGTCTGTGAGATTTCTGATGCTCCTGGTAAGGAAGGCGAGATTCTTGAGCGCAAGCTCGACCTAGCTCGTGCATTCTATGATGGCGGCAACAAGCTGCTGCAGACCGTATGGGAAGTTATTCCTGTTGTCGGCGATCTCGTCCCGTCGGACTTCATCAAGAAGATTGGCGCAAGCTCGTGGGAGCGGATCGCTGAAATGGTCCGTGAAGGCGAGAAAGACAAGGATGTCACGTGGGACCTCGCACGTGCGCAGGGCATGGCTATCGCAAAGATCGAGAACTCCGATGCTGATGTCGATTTGAAGAACCCGGATGCGGCGAAGAAGACCGTCTCTGGGCTCATCAAGTTTGCTGATGGTGCTTTCGGTACTGGAGTGGCTACCGTATTGAAGGTTTTTAATGCCGCCGTTACGATTGCTGGCCTTTTCCCGGGCGCTAGTGCCGCTAAGGACTTGAAGCTGAGCGATACTCAGCGCAAGGAAATTGAGTCCACCCTGTCTGGTATCTCGACCGCGGCTTCTGCGTTGGCCGAGGTTAACGCACCGGCTGGACAGAAGTGTGCGGACATGCTCAATGGCAAGCAGGTCAGCGACGAAGCGCCGGATTCCACCTCGACAACCGAGTCCTCTGAGCCTTCTGAGTCCGCCGAGCCTTCTGATTCCGAGAAGCCCTCCGAGTCCACTGAGCCTTCCGAGTCGAGTGAACCCTCCGCATCAGATGAGGCTTCTGAGTCCGCAGAGTCGACTGCGCCTGAATCTACTGAGTCCGAGGCGGCCGAACCTGAGGATCCGACGCAGGAATCCGAGCCTGCTTCCACTACCTCGGCCCCTGTAGATTCCGATGATGAGGATAATAGCGGTGAAGACGGGGAGCCTGGCCGCGAGGGCAAGGACGGCGCCGACGGCAAGGATGGCCGTGACGGTCGCGACGGCCGCGATGGGCGTGACGGCAAGGACGGCGCCGACGGCAAGGATGGTCGCGACGGCCGCGATGGGCGTGACGGCAAGGATGGCATCAACGGCCGCGATGGCGTCGACGGCAAAGATGGTAAAGATGGCGAAGACGCTGATATGTCCTCCGCTGTTGGTTACTCATTCCTTGGAGCGATTCTCGGTGGCGGTCTAATCGTTTCCATCTTCGGCGCTGTTGATTACCTCTACCTGCTGGGCTACCTGCCCAAGGAAGGCATTCCGTGGCGCGCTAACCGCTAAGACCAACTCGTAGTTCCAGCCTGAGCAGAGAAATCTCAGGCAGAGCACTACAGAACAGCCCCATTGCATCCGCAGTGGGGCTGTTTGCATGAGCGATTGAAGGGTAGGCAAGCGCAGTATTGGGTCAAAGCTCGCTGTTTATAGCAGCGTGAGTGCGCATTTCAGAGCTGCCCGTGATGGCGTTTACCCTCCCGTCGGGATGGCACAATGAACACAGCGGTGTTGACCAGATGGCTTCTCGCAATAAGCGCACCATTTCTGTGGCGGTTCTAGGAGCTGAGAAGGTCGTTAACACCGGACTATAGAGTGGCAAGTGTGACTGGAACAGTTCTTTAAGCACTAATTTCTCTTTCATGCGCCACGCCGTTCGCGGTGCCGCCGACCCATTGGAGGTGAAGTAGGTGGGCAAATCAGCTCAGCTCGCAACTATGAAGCACTCGCGGAGGCGGCCGCGCCGGTGGTGGGCAATCGGCGTAATCCTGCTCGTCGTCGTGATCATCGCCGGCAGCGTACACGTGGCGCGTAATACCGCAGGGATATCCGCGGGAGAGCTGGACCCGATTGATCGGTGCGCCTTAGAGGAGTACTCGGAATACGCCGCTGCCGTAGAGGATGCTCCAGATTCTGCGGCCTGGCTCAATGCGGCTGCGACCGAGCACCCCACGCTGCTAATCAGCAGGAAGACCCACTTTTCGTACCTGATCAACCCCTCCCAAGAAGTCTCTTCGCCCTTCGCTGCTCCTGTAGACATGGGCGATAACCCCGCCGGCCTCGAGGTCTATCGGTTGGACCGGATCTACCCGAGGCTGTGGCCGATTAAGATTGCCGGCGGCAACTTCAACACGGTGGGCGAGACCACGACGGTCCAGGGGAGCGATGTCTACTACCTCAAATTCGGCGAGGATCATTTCGACAAGCAATTCTCCTCAGAGCATTTCATTACCTTCTTCGCGCATGAGTCCTTCCACTTCTACGGTCAAGCTCGGTGGGCTTTGGACTCGCGTGTCTTTGGCGAGCTCTCCCCGCATGGGGTGGAGCTGCTCGACGAGAGAATGCGGCTGCTCGATTCAGTCCGCGACGCGGGTGCAGACCAAGCTCGGCTGAGAGAACTGGCCACAGAATTGCTCGCTCTGGAAAAGGAACGCCTAGCTGCAGATCCTGACTACGTCAGCCAAGAACACTGGATGGAAACCGTGGAAGGCACGGCTACCTACCTCGGGATAATGGCCTCACGTGTGGTGGGGTATGACTTTGGCCCCATGTACTTCGACAATACTAAGGAAGCGCGTTTTACGGACGTTGTTCCGTTCCTAGAGTCCGGGCAGATCGACAATGACTTTCTGCGCAATCGATTGCCATATGAGGCCGGCGCTCAGTTGTGTTTGCTGCTTGCAGCATTAGCGCCGAGCGGGGAATGGCAGGCCTTTCTCAATGAACAATCTCCGGATTCTCGCCGCACGCTTATCGACGCCCTGGGCCACGTCCTTAGCCAAGAGAAGTAGATCCGCTAAACAGGGCCGCCAATAAACTGGGCGAAAAAGAAAGGCTGGTCAGAAAAGCTCTGACCAGCCTGGATGCTGTCGGACTAACAGGATTTGAACCTGCGACCCCTACACCCCCAGTGTAGTGCGCTACCAAACTGCGCCATAGTCCGCCGCCGCACCATTTGGTGCAACTGCTACAGATTACACCAGCGGTATTCGCTTCGACAAATCCCAGGTTGACGCGTGTTTTGAAGGCTCTAGAACTCGCCGGTGGAGTAGACCCACTGCCCGTCTTGTCTGCGGAAAAAGGAGCGTTCCCGCTGAGAGCCTTGTGCGGCGCCCTTATAGAAGGCCTCGAACTCAACGACGCCGGTATCGTCCAAGGGGCCGCCGGCGACGGTATCGATAATATCGAGGCGGTAAAAGCGGATGCCGTTATCTGCGAGGTTGAGGCGCTCAGGGCGGGTCTCTGGGTCCCAGGTACGGAGCAAATAGTCCTCATCGCCGGTCACGAAAGCACTGAACCGCGAGCGCATGAGTGCCTCCGCCGAGGGTGCGGGCGTGCCGGCGTGGTAGCGCGAGCAGCACTCGCTAAACGTCAAGCCGGTTCCGCAGGGACAGCGGGCAGCCGGATCAAGAGGGTTGAGAACAATCATGTGAATCTATTGTGCCGCGGTTGTCACGGTGGTGGTCACCTCGACGGTGAGGAGGGAGTCGATGGTGGTGGACGTGGAGGCGTCGCCAAGCGCGCGTTGTTGATCCGCGCTAAGGGAGGCAGGAAGTGTCACCGTACGTGTGAATCGGGATTCGGACTCTTGGGTAATGCTGACGGACACAGCTTCGAGAGCCTTCGCGCCGATCTTCTGTGCCTTGCCCGCCGCCTTGATGGCCTGGGTGCTTGCCACAGCCAGTGCGGACATGAGGAGGCCTTCAGCGGTAAAACCTTGGCCCTTGCCGCCGCTTTTCTTCGTGCGGTCAGCGGTCACAGAACGGTCGTTGTGGCGTACTACGACGCCCATCCTCGTGCCCACCGCAGGGATTGCCACCGCGGAGTCATCTGCGACCGGCGCGGGAAGATTCTCCGGAACGATGAACTGCTCCGCCCACGCGCCAATCAGGTCCGCAGCGCGTGCGGCGGCGCCTTGCTTGGTGACGAGGTGATCAGCCTTATCCAAGGCGACCAAGGACTTGGGGTAGCGCGTGGTGCGGAAAATGTTCTGCGCATTGTCGATGCCAACGGTCTGATCAATGGGGGAGTGCAGCACCATCAGGGGCTTGCGTAGGCGCGGAAGGTACTCCTCCGGGTTGGTCTCAGCAAGGTCTTCGAGGAAAAGGCGCGAAATGGTTAGCGCGCGGCCGCCCAAGGTGACCTCTACCTCGCCATTGGCGTCGACCTCGCCAATCTTGTCGGCGTAGTGCAGTACAGAGTGCGCGGGATCGAAAGGAGCGCCGATGGTGGCGACGGCCTTAAGGGAACGAATGCCGTTGGCCGCCGCGAGGGCAGCGGCGCCGCCCAGCGAGTGCCCCATGAGGAGCTGCGGTGCGGAGTAGTTCTGGGCCAGCCACTCGGCGGCGGCCTGGATGTCTGCAACGTTTTGGCTGAAACAGGTATCAGCGAAATTTCCCTCGGACTGTCCCAAGCCTGGGAAGTCGAAGCGCAGGGTGGCGATGCCAAAGTTTGTCAGCTGCTTGCTCACGCGGGCGGCGCCGGGGGTATGGCGCGAGCCGGCAAAGCAGTGCGCAAAGATGGCGAAGGCTTGCGGAGGGGAGTCTGGGAAATCGATGGTTCCGGCCATCGTGGTACCGGTGCTGGAGGGGAGCGACACGTTCACGGATTGCATGCCCACAAGGATATAAGGGCAACTGCACGCCTGCGAACCGGGGTTGACTAAAGTCGATAGAAGACCTGTATGACGCACAAGGATGGAGGAGTGCTCATGGGCGCATTCGATTGGTTCTGGAAGGCAATGGGCGCGCAGTCCGAGCGCAACAATAAAAAGTCGAAAGCCGTCGTCACGGCTGCGGATTCCGCGGTGGAAGAAATTGCCAACCTATCGGATGCAGAGGTTGCCACCACCGCACGGGAATGTGTGAAGGATGGCACGATTGCGGATAAGTCGCGTTTCCTCGCTGCTCTGGCCGTGGCCAGCGAACGCAAGCTCGGCATGCGCCCATTTAATGTCCAGTCCCAAGCCGTTCTCCGCTTGCTTGAGGGTGATGTCATCCAGATGGCCACCGGTGAGGGAAAGACCCTGGTGGGCGCAATGGCCGCGACTGGTTTTGCGCTGACCGGAAAACGCGTCCACCTGGTGACGGTCAATAACTATCTAGCGGCGCGCGATGCCGAGTGGATGCGCCCGCTCGTGGAGTTCTTCGGCCTCACGGTGGCCTCGGTCACCGAGAAGCTCGGCCCGGAGGAGCGCCGCGCGGCTTACCTATCTGACATCATCTATGCGCCAGTCAACGAGCTCGGTTTCGACGTGCTACGGGATAACCAGATCACCTCCCGTGAGCAGACGGTGCAGGCGCGCGCAGATGTTGCGTTGGTGGATGAAGCGGACTCCGTGCTTGTCGACGAAGCCCTCGTCCCCCTCGTCCTCGCCGGAAACCGCCCGGGTGAGGAGTCCACAGGCCACATCACCAACGTGGTTTCGCGCCTGCGCGAGGAACAGGACTACGTTATTGCGGAGGACGGGCGCACGGTAGCGCTGACCGACGATGGAGCGGCGCGAGTCGAGCGCGAGTTGGGCATTGATTCGCTCTACTCCGAGGAGAATATCGGCTCCGTACTAGTCAAAGTGAACTTGGCGCTGCACGCGAAGGCGCTGCTCATTCGTGACATTCACTACATCATCACGGACGGAAAGCTGCAGCTTATCGACGCCTCCCGCGGCCGCGTAGCCGAACTGCAGCGCTGGCCCGACGGCCTGCAGGCCGCTGTGGAGGCCAAGGAAGGCTTGGAGGTATCGGAAGGAGGGCGCATCCTCGACACCATTACGCTCCAGGAACTCATGCGCCGTTACCCGTTGGTGTGCGGGATGACCGGTACCGCTGTGGAGGCGACCGATCAGCTACGGCAGTTCTATAACCTCCACGTATCGGTCATCGATAGAAACAAGGAACTGCAGCGCTTCGATGAGGCGGATCGCATCTATGCCTCGGTGGATGAGAAGTCCCGCGCCATCGTGAACGAAATCGTCGCGATCAACAGCACCGGCCAACCAGTTTTGGTGGGCACCCACGACGTCGCCGAATCCGAAGATCTCGCCGCTGCGTTACGCGAACGGGGGATCGAGGTAAACGTCCTTAATGCGAAGAATGACGAGGACGAGGCGCGCATTGTGGCGGAGGCTGGCGACGTCGGCCGTGTCACCGTTTCCACCCAGATGGCGGGCCGCGGCACGGATATTAAGCTGGGCGGCGCTGATGAGTCTGACCGCGATGCCGTCGTCGAGAGGGGTGGTCTGGCGGTGCTCGGCACCTCGCGGCACCGTTCCTCGCGTCTGGATAACCAGTTGCGCGGTCGCGCTGGCCGCCAGGGAGATCCGGGCAAGTCCATCTTCTTCGTTTCCTTAGAAGATGACGTGGTTAAACAGGGTGGGGAAGATGAATCCTTGTCCGCCCGCCCCGATGCCGACGGGCTCATCGAATCCAAAAGGGTTCGTGATTTCATTGCACACTGTCAGCGCGTGACCGAGGGGCAGCTTCTAGAGATTCACGCGCAGACCTGGAAGTACAACCACCTGCTCGCAGATCAGCGCATCATCATTGATGAGCGGCGAGCTAAGCTGCTCGATACCGACCAAGCCTGGCAGGAGCTGGCTGAGCGGGCACCGGAGCGTGCTGCTGAGCTTCGTGACGTCCCCGCTGAAGCGCGCGAGCGGGCGGCCCGTGAGATTATGCTCTTCCACCTCGACCAGGCGTGGGCCGACCACTTGGAGTTGATGGATGATGTGCGGGAATCTATCCACCTACGTGCCATCGCCCGCGAGACGCCAATCGACGAATACCACCGCATCGCGGTGCGCGAGTTTAAAGACCTAGCGCAGCGCGCGGTTAATGACGCCGTTGATACTTTTAAAACCGTGCTTATCGATTCAGATGGCGCCCATCTAGAGGATCACGGCCTGTCCCGCCCGAGCGCAACGTGGACTTATATGGTCTCCGATAACCCACTATCAGGGGGCGGAAACTCCGTGCTCAAGGGCATAGGAAACATTTTCCGTTGATGTAAATTGCGGAGAGGCGACTCGCGCGGGCGGCGGAGTCGCTAATATGGAATGAGTCAACATTGATCCGACCCTTCGGAGGTAAAAATGAGCGAGAATACCGGAACGCCGGAACCGCAGGCAGAAACTACTTCTGTCTTCCGCGCAGATCTTCTCAAGGAGATGGAAAACGGCACCGCGGCGGGTTCTGACGCCTCCGTTGCTGGAGCTGAGAACTTGGCTGAGGGCCAGGCACTGCTCGTCGTCAAGCGCGGTCCCAATGCAGGCGCTCGCTTCCTGCTTGATCAGCCGACCACCACCGCCGGCCGCCATCCAGAGGCTGATATCTTCCTCGATGACGTCACCGTGTCTCGTCGCCACGCGGAGTTCCGCGCGAAGGACGGTCAGTTTGAGGTAGTCGATGTCGGATCGCTCAACGGAACCTACGTGAACCGCGAGCCGCGCAATGCTCAGGTACTCGAAGTGGGCGATGAAATCCAGATTGGTAAATTCCGCTTGGTATTCATTGCCCCGAAATAAGGCAGTGCCTGTCCTAAAGAACTAGGGGAGAAGGCCGGGGGAAGCTTCCACCTGAGCTCCCCTTTTGTCATAGTGAAATCGTGAAGAAAGCAGTAGTAGTCCTATCGTGAGCGCACAGAAGTCCACCGCCGCTGCCGCAGCAGCGTCTTCCGTGGTCAAGAAGACCAAGCCTGCTAAGCAGAAGCCCATGTCTATTGGCGTAACGCTGAAGCACGTGCAGAAGCAATTTCCGGATGTGACGGTGTCGAAGATTCGCTTCTTGGAATCTGAGGGGCTGATTACTCCAGAGCGCACCGCGAAGGGCTACCGCCGCTACTACCAGAAGGACCTTGATCGTCTTCGCTATATTCTGACCGCGCAGCGCGATCACTATACGCCGCTCAAGGTTATTCGGGAACAGCTAGACGCGATGGATTCGGGGCAAGTTACCGCCATCGTGTCCTCCCAGGCCGAGGCCCTCATCAGCGCCGAGCAGCTGCGCGCGCCGGTGGTCACTCGGCTTACCGACGCCGATGTGGCCGACCAAGCAGGCACTACGCAGGAAAACATCGCCAAGCTGGTTTCTGTGGGACTGATTAAGCCGGATCCGGCGGGCTTCTTTGATACGGATGACGTGTCCATCGTGGCCGCGGCCGTGGCGCTGGAATCCTTCGGGTTTGAGGCGCGACAGTTGAAGTCGCTGCGCAATGCTGCCCGCCGCCAGGCGGACATGATTTCGCAGGTGGCAACGCCGGTGGCGCATTCGAAGTCTGATACTGCCCCGCAACAGGCCGAGGAGCTTTCTCAGCAGATGGCGGCCCTTGTTCTGTCGCTTCACGGGACGTTGGTCAAGACCGAGCTTCGTGACGAATTCCGCCCTTAAACCATACGGGCTTTTATTTCCGTAAGTTTGGCGCCGACTTTTCTACGCCACTTAACCGGCCCGACAACCATGTGCAAGGAATGTGTGTAAAAGTGGATTCCATGAACACTGAAGTATTGAAATTTCTAGGTATCCACCCCGTTGGCCCCGAAAATAACCTATGTGCTCTTTTCTATTGGGCGGAGGCGGACCGGCACGTGCCGGTCTGGGTCTCACCCATCGACGGCGCGCGTGTCCTCCAAGTACTTGAGCGGCACTTTAATGCGCGCCCAAGCACGTATGAACTGCTCATCGCCTTTGCGGATCAGCTAGATGGCATCGAGCATATTTGCGTGTCCGAGTACCGTAAGGGCGTTTTCATGGTTGATCTCCTGGATGGTACCGGCGAAGAGCACGATGCCCGCTTGTGCGACGCTCTTGTCCTCGCAGATCACTATGGGTTGCCCATTCATTTTGAGAAGGATGTGCTCGACGAGGTAGCCATTTACATTAGCGATGAGGACCTTAAAGAATATTACGGCCTAGAACGCGAGGCAGAATCCCTGGAGACGTTCCCGGAGAAGCGCATGCGCGAGTTTAAGGAGCGCCATTCCCAGCAAAGCGCGCTGGAGGACGATGACTTCGAGCAGATGATGCGTGATTCCGGAATCTCCGAGGAAGATTTGCTCGGCGGCAAAGATGGTGAAGAGGAGTAAAAGGGGAGTTTAAGCTCCCTTCCACATAATTCAGCCCTAAGCCCTGATCCCAGCTAGACATTAGAAGCGGCGCCCTCTGTGGCGTCGCTTTAGTCGTGCTACCACTGAATTTTTTAATGACACGCGTGTGACTAATGATGACAAAGTGACTCAAAAAGTCTAAAGTTCTACTAGAGGTTCACGGAGGACGACTCTTGACGCGGTCGCTGACGTGCCCTTTAATAGAAAAATAGAACTCCCCTCAAGTATCACTGGAGTAATTACGTGAGCAGTAAGAATAACCGTCCCGAGTCCAGCGCACTGCCGCTCGAAGATTTCGCAGCCAACGACTACGTTCAGGAATCCCTTTTTGATGTCGGGCCCGACGAGGAGCTGGGCTACCGCGTGCCCATCGCTTGTCAGGTAGCCGGCATTACCTACCGCCAGTTGGACTACTGGGCGCGCACGGACCTGGTGAAGCCCTCGATTCGCACTGCTCGCGGCTCTGGTTCCCAGCGCCTGTACTCCTTTAAGGACGTGCTGGTTCTCAAGATTGTCAAGCGCCTTTTGGACACCGGCATTTCTTTGCAGAATATTCGCCTCGCGGTGGAATCCCTGAGGGATCGCGGAGTTAATGATCTTGCTGAGCTCACCCTCGTCTCCGACGGCACCACGGTTTATGAGTGCCGCTCGAACGACGAAGTCATCGACCTTCTTGCCGGTGGACAGGGCGTGTTTGGCATCGCTGTCCCAGGCATCCTGAAGGAGCTTTCCGGAACCATCACTTCCTTCCCGGCCGAGCGCGTTGTGGAGGACGAAGAAGTCGACGTTGTATTTGGCCTCGACGAACTGGCTGCTCGGCGCAAGCTCAAAACCTCCTAAGGAAGCCATCCGCCGCCGCTCCTCTTAGTCACTGCAGCTCACGTCAGTGCTCTAGAGGAAGCGGCGGCTTTTTTGATGTGCGGCGTCGATGCGCCTGAAGTGTCCCGGTTATCGTGCCCCGGCGGCGTTGGCGATGGCCTTTTTGTCCTCTTGGGCATTTGAAGGGTCCGAGATGGTCTTGTAGGAGTCAGCGAGCTTTTCGAGCTCGGCGTCCTTTTCACCTTCACCGATATGCACCACGCTCAAGCTAACGCCCTGACCGCGCGCGGCTTTGACTGCCTCTGTAAAGCTTGCGTCATCCATATCTTGTTGGGTCCCAGTAGTAACGAGCACGACGCGGGCGTCTTTGCCCGTTTCTGCCTTTTGGTCCGTGGCGTTATTCAGTGCCGCGACCACGGCGCTGCGAGTTTGAGGAACGCCACCAGTGCCGAATTGCCGTACTGCGAAGGCCACGTTCTCGGCGTCGCCATAGGCTACATTCTGACGGAAGCCCACGGTGGCCGTGGCTGAAATGGGTGAGGAATAGTTCCAGAGAGCCACCTGGCTTCCCTCCGCGCCGACTGCCGACGCCGCCTCCGCCACGCCCTCGGTTACCTCATCGAAGTACGGCGCAAGGTTGTCGGAGGTATCAAGAAGGAACAACGTATTCGGCGCCACCCCTTGATCTTCCTTGTTTTCAGTGCTGGGCGTGGCTGATACCGATTCGGACGGCTGTACTGACTTCGAGGGCGTGGTCGATGCAGACGTAGTGCTAGCGCTTACACTTGTTGGTTTCTGTACGGCCGATGACTCAGTGGTTTTATCCGCCGCTACTGGCTCGCTCGAATCGGATTCCCCTCCGCGGAAGAGGAAGAATGCGCCGATAACCAACGCCAAAACCGCGAGGACGGCCACGATGATGACCCACGGTGCGATTGCATAGTTATTCTTTCCATCCGAGTGCCGGGCCATCTTTTTCCTTCCGCGCTGGGGTCTCGGGGCAGTAGAGGGCGCCCCGACGGGTCACATCAATGGTCTCTCATTGTAGCGCTCAGTGCTGCTCTAATTTGGGAGACAAGCCGCGCGCGGAGTGGCTCGGAGGCGTCGGCAAGCGCGCGTTGGCGCCGCACATACTCCGACTTTCCCTCTGGCGTTTCGATGGGGACGACCCCAAAGCCCCACTCGCGGCAGTCATATGGCGAGGCCTCCATGTCGAGCGTGCGCGCGGCCACCGCCAACCGGAAGGTATCGAGGAACAAGTCACCTGGCACCAACGGGCCCAATTTCCACGCCCATTTATATAAATCCATAGTCGCATGGACGCAGCCAGCCTGGTCGTTGTCCGGTTGGTCCTCACGGGTCAGCACCGTGAGGTTAAGCGGGCGGGCGGGCTCAGTAAAGAAACGGAAGGCATCGTAGTGCGTGCATTTGATGCGGTGCTTGTCGACGACTGCGTTCGTCCCTTCCGCTCCCAACCGCAACGGCAGGTCATGGCGAGGGGAATCGGTGTGGTACACAATGGCCCATTCATGCAGGCCAAAACAATCAAATTGGGTGGGATTGTGCGCCGTCTTTTCCAGAAGTTCCAGGATGTAGCGCACGGTTCCGCCGCGGCGTTCGAGGAAGGCCTCGGTGTCCATCGTGATGCCCTCGGCAGTGCGGCGGTAGTAGCGCCATTCGCTGTGCGGAGCGTTCCCTTCCAGGGTGACCCCTACGCCTGGGTGCCAACGGCGCAGATGAGAGGGGCGGACGGGGTAGTACTCGAAAAGGAAGTCGTAGACAGGGTGATACGAGCCTGGGTGGCGATAGCGAGCGAGGAACTCATTTGCTTCCTCCTCGTGCTGTCGCATCCGGGCTTGCCAATCCTTGGGCGCGAGAATCATCGTTGTCCAGCACTGCCTCGACGGCGGCGGTTGTTACGGCCGCGGCGGCGGTGCCCCGGTGCTTCCTGCTTAGGCTGCTGTTGGTTCGGTGGCCCGAGCGGCTCGCCCTTCGGCTTGCGCGCACCGGTCATCTGGGCAAGTTCGGGGCTGCTGGCGGGGTTGGCGCGGTCACTGATGTCGAGGTCGGTGTGGTCCACTCCGGCCTTTGCAATGAGCTTGGCCACCTCTCCGCGCTGCTCGTCGGTAACGAGTGTGACGACGGTGCCTGACTCACCGCCGCGGGCGGTGCGGCCGGAACGGTGTAGGTAAGCCTTGTGCTCGGCGGGTGGATCTACGTGGACGACGAGGGAGACATCCGCAATGTCGATACCGCGTGCGGCGATGTCCGTGGCGACGAGCACGGGTACGCTTCCGTCGGCGAAGCCCTCAATTGCCTTGGTACGTGAACCTTGGCCCTTATCGCCGTGAAGCGGCAGTGCGTTAATACCGACTCTGCGCAGCTTCTTCGCCTGCCTGTCGACTCCGTGCTTGGTCCGCATGAACATGATGGTCTTTCCCTTGCGCGCACCGAGCCGCAGGACGACGTCGTTGCGTGCCTCGCGCGTGCCGATGAAAATGAGGTGGTGCTCCATCGTGTCCACGGCGGCCTCGACGGGGGCTGTGGAGTGGGTTACGGGGTCGTGCATGAACTGCTCAACCAACTTGTTGACCTCACCGTCGAGGGTGGCGGAGAAGAGTAAGCGTTGGCCGTCTGGTGGGGTGAGTTTGAGCAGTTTGCGTACCTGGGGAAGGAAGCCCATGTCCGCCATCTGGTCGGCCTCGTCGAGCGCAGTGATGGTGATCTGGTCGAAGAAAAGCTTGCCTTGGTTGATGAGATCCTGTGCGCGGCCCGGCGTAGCAACAAGTAGGTCAACCGGGCGTGCTAATGAGCGAATGTGGTTGTTGATGTTGACACCACCGACAACCGCCAACACCCGCAGCCCCAGCGCGGCTGCGGGTTCTTCCAAGCGTTGTTGGATCTGCGTTGCCAGCTCACGCGTTGGCGCCAACACGAGACCGCGTGGGTGCGCAGGGCGCGAGACACCGGATTCGGCAAGTCGAGTGAGCATGGGAAGGCCGAACGTGAAGGTTTTCCCCGAGCCCGTGGGGCCGCGACCGAGGACGTCCTTGCCGGCGAGGGCGTCGGGAATCGCGGCTTCTTGGATAGGGAAGGGGGTCGTGATGCCCTGTTTGTCAAGGACGCGGACAACATCGCGGGGGAGGCCGAGTTCGGCGAAAGTATTCATCGGGTGGAAGTCTAGTTTGCTTCGCTGCCAGATAGAAAAGCCAGTGCGGGGAATGGGCCTAGCATCCTGCACTGTTGGCAGTAATGTGATGTAGGTCTCTGCTAAATTGATCGGCATGACGAACCCTTTCGGTAGCCCGCAACAGCCGCCCCGTGGATTTGGCCAGAACCCGCAGCACAACCAAGCACCGCCTGGCTTTATCAATCAAAATCAAGGATCTCACGTCGGTGGCCCGGCGATGCCACAGCCGCCCGAAAAGAGGCCCAGCTCGAAGACAGCATTGTGGATCGTTCTGGCGGTAGTTCTTGTATTCGCCATCATCGCAGGCGTCGCTATTTTTGCTGCAGTTTCTTTCTTCAAAGATGTTGCTGCCGATTTTGATGATGCGCCACAAGACGTAAGTGCTTCCGACAATGCCTATTGGAACAGCACATATGACTCCGATGAGGTTGACAGGATCCGCGCCTCCGAGGTTTCTGCCCCGGTGCCCGCTCCGCTCATTGACCTTTCGGACGAGTGCTATGAGGACACGTCATTCTTCGGGCAGGCGGACTATCTGGGCCTAGATGTTCAGTGGGTTCCGACGATTTCTTGCATCTATGGTCCGGACAGAGAATTCGTGGCTCAGTACACAGAGAACAAGGATGCTATACGCGATACTGAAAGCGTTGGGCTCGCCGGCACCGTCGAGGACTTCACCTCGGCCCGCGGCTCCCAGATTGGCGCTTTTAGTGAGGAAGATGAGTACGTGATTGCTGAAGTGCTTGAGGATGGCAATGCGGTTATCGAGTACGTCATGGACGGCTATGATTCCAACGGGGACGAAGCGGACTTGAATGATTTGGCCAACTATCTCGTGGGTGCGGGAATCCTTGACTCGGCTCTGGGTGGTTCGTCGGTGAATGCCTAGCTATCTTCGGCGCCGCACGCGCTTGACGACGCTTCACCCACCCCAAGTGGCCCGTCAACCCTCATCCGGTTGGTGGGTCTCGTTCTTTAAGGGCTTAAATGCACGTTGTTCCTGCCGGTATTTGAAGTGTTATCAAGGATCACCGATCTGCCCGTCAACCATCTTTGGGTTGGCGGGATCGGTGGCTGGCGGTGTCCTTTCTGCTGTTGCTGCGTGTGGTGGTTGTGGGTGTTAGCTGCAGTCGGGTGGTTCCTCTGGTGGTTGTCCTGCTTGTTCGGCGTTGAGTCTGGCTAGTGCTTCTTGGTATTCGGGCATTGCGGTGATTGGTGTGCCCCAGGGTGGGATGAAGCTGACCCCGGTGTTGAGCCGGTACATGTAGCCGCGGCCGGTAGGCCTTTGCGGGTCATCATCGTTAATACCGTTGTGGTAGGCGCACAGGAAGGTCAGGTTCTTGATGTTGGTGTAGCCGCCTGCCTGCCAGGGGATGAGGTGATGGACTTGGCAGTAATCAGCGGGCTTGTTACAGCCTGGTCTTGCACATGTGTGGAATTCAGCGTGCAGGGTAAGGCGTTGTTTGAAGTTTGCTCCACGCTCTAGCCGCCAGGTGTTGATGGGTCCTTCAATGGGGTGGACGATGGTGGCATAGCCTATTTCGGCGAATTTGTGGGTGAGGAATTCCGCCCCGGTCATGCGCCCACCGTTAGTCAAGTTGAGCTCTATTTCGTCCCCGTCGCCGTTTATGATCTGGTCGAGCTCGTTCAGGGTGACGATGACTTGGGTGCGCACCGCGGGTTTGGAACCGGTGCCTTCTTTGAAGAAGACGTCGTTGGCTGCTTGAAGCAGGTCGGTGTTGGTGGATTCTAAGACGCCGCGCATGTTGGCAATCGTGGTGGCGTCATCGGTAATGGAAAGGGTGTTAGGGCCTTGCGTGCGGTAGGTGATGCGCACGCCTGGTTTGGCTAT
>NZ_KV805225.1:0-254 GCF_001811565.1 Corynebacterium sp. HMSC078A10
ACCCCGCTACGCACCCCGAAACCGGAAGAGCCGCATTAGTGCAGACCTGGAAGTGCATTCTCGCAGGTCGCCGATCCTGGCCCCTTGGTGCTTGACGACGCCTACTTGCAGGTCTGTATTTTCAGGTCTGTACTTGTAGGCTGTATGCGAAAACCACGAAGGAGCCCGTCACCGTTGAGTTGTTGCTCAAGGGTGACGGGCTTGTTTGTATTGAGTTGTTGTTTGTTGTTTGGTGTCGGCGGTTTCTTACTCTC
>NZ_KV805226.1:0-27318 GCF_001811565.1 Corynebacterium sp. HMSC078A10
TATCAGGTGTCTACCAAACAGGGGTCAGGTCCTATCGCGGACAAAGCCACCTACCACAGGTCATCGACGCCATGTTTAATACAGACCAGCTCGAAGCGGAGTCCAAGCGCCTAGACGAGAAAATCCGCGCTCTTGCCAGCGAGATTGAATCATTGGTTGCAGAAAATCAGCGGGTAGCGCAAGACCAGGACCAATACCCCGCCCGCTACACCCAGCTAGAAGCGCGATACCAGAAAACCCTGGGCCGCAAACAAGCCATCGAGGCCGAGATTGCTGCCAAGAGTGCCAAGGCCACTGCGATCAAAACCGCCTACACCCAGTTGGCCGACAAGCCCATCCAGCATTTTCAACCATCCCAGTGGACAGCGCTTATCGACCATGCCGTTATCGGAGCCAACGAGATCCAGTTCGTCTTCAGAATCGGCACTGAAATCACCGTGCCTATTGCTAGCAGGCTGCCAGTTTCTTCCACTTCCTGATTTTGGTGCGAAACGTCGTAAATGGCGCGACGGTGTTGATATGCACCCATTTCCACACCGGCCACGCCGACGGGGTGGAAGAAGCCCACGCACGCTGACCCGAACTAAACAATTCTGATTCGGTTAGACCGCCCACCATTTTGACTATCTCACCAAGCAGGATCTTGAACCTGTCGATCAAATCCTCAGTAGATACCTGCTCCCAGCGTTGGTAGAACGATTCATACAATCCGCCCAGTTGATTCCACTTAAAACCAGGTGCCGGAGTCACCACGTCAAGACCGGCTTGTTCGTCACGTTCCCAGCCGAGCAGTAATTCCATCCAGCCAAGCTGGTAGGCGATCATCTGCCGGGGCGTGCGGTCAACACCGTCAACCAGCCGGTCCCAACCATCGCCAGGAACGCCTACGAACTCGCCGATAAAAAGTTCGCCACGCTTAGTAATCTCTGCGGCTAGTTCATCGCCAGACGCATACGATCTCACCACACACCTCCTCGTGAAACGGCCTTAGGTTTAACGCTTCGTTAGCGCGTTAAACCCTAAATACGCATTTTACTAGGGCAAACAAGATACCCGCTAACGCAAAACCCAAACCCGCTAACGCAAGCGATTTTTCACACCCCCCTAAGCGATACTCGCTAACGCAAAAGGGTACTTATCAAATCCGACGTCTAAGTGGAGCCGCCTGCGAGAATCGAACTCGCGACCTTCTCATTACGAGTGAGATGCTCTACCGACTGAGCTAAGGCGGCACGATGCAGTGTGTATATGCACCGCCTGAGAGTTTAGCCTAGGCCTGGGCTGATAAAGAAATCGGGCTATCACCTGTAGTGTGCACGCAGCACACGTGCTGGTTAGCGCGCGCCACAGGCCAGGCGCAGGCGGCCCACCATGCCGTCGAAAGCCACCTGCGGGGTGACGTTCTGCGGCAGCTGCTCGCGGCAGGTGCGGATAGCGGACTGGGCGGCCAGCAAGCCATCTTCGCTCACGCGCTGGGCAAGTTCGCCCGCCAGGCCCGCGAAGTCCGGGTGGGTCATCTCCACCTCAGCGCCGACTTTCAGCATGAGCGCATCGCGGTAAATACCGGCGAGATCCACGAGGGCGATGTCGAGGCCGTCGGAGATGCGTCGTTTAGCGCGCTTCTTGTGGAGCTCCTCCAGATCCTTCAGGGCACTGCGGGCGTCGCGTTGCGCCTTGGTCGCGCCCTTGCCCTTGGCGCCGACGCCGAAGGATTGTTCAATCTTGGAGCGCTCCGCCTCCTCCGCCGCCGCGTGGGAGTCCTTGGCTTCCTTCTCAATGAACTTCAGCAGCGCCGTGACGGATTGAAAGGCCTGGGAGCCGTGGAAGACGTCTTCGGCCAGGTTGATGGCCATGGCGCGGCGCTTCTGCGCGGCGGGCTCGTTGACTAGGTGTCGCGCACGTCCCACGTGGCGCAGGGTGGTCACGGCGGCCAGGCGCGCGTCATCCTCGCTGGCGCCTTCGGCGACGAGCTGCTTGACGACGCCCTCCACACTCGGCGCCGGAATATAAAGGTGACGGCAGCGCGAGCGCAGCGTGACCGAGAAGTCCTCCGGGTCCTCCGAGGGCGCCACCATGATGATGACGGTGCGCTCCGGGGGCTCCTCCACGGTTTTGAGCAGCGCGTTGGCGGCCTCATTGCGCAGGCGGTCGGCCTTGTTGAAGATGACCACGCGCCACGGCGCCACGCTCGGCAGGCTGGCTGCGCGCCCGATGACGTCGCGGGCCTCGCCCACGGTGATGAACTGCTCCTGCGGGTCCACGTAGACCAAGTCGGTGTGCTCTTGATTGTCTAGGACGCTCTGGCAGGAGGGGCAGCGCCCGCAGCCGGGGTTGCCGTTCTCGTCGGCGGACGTGCACATGAGTGCCGCGGCGAAGCACTGCGCGGCCAGCGAACGGCCGGCACCCGGGGGCCCGGTAAATAGCCAGGAGTGGCTCATCGCTCGCGAGTCGCCCTCACCGCGAGCCGCGCGGGCAGCGCTGAGGATGGTGTGGGAGACGGAGGGGGCGTCGGCAAGCCTTTCGGCAACGCTGGAGGTGTTCACTCGCCCTAGCCTACTGGGATAACTAAAGTGTGTAACCATGAATAGACTGATGCGTGGCGCCCGCTGGTTATGGGGTACTCAATGGCCGATGTACGCCGCGCTCGTCCTTGGAGCCAACATCATCGGCGCCATCGCGATCATGACCTTCGTGGTCTTCTTTCTCCCCATGCCGGAGATCTCCGATTTCATCGCTCACACGCCCCACCTGTGGACCTACGGCACGCTGTTCGTAACCTTTGCGGTCATCATCGGCATAGCGGTAACACTTCGGCTGTTCAGACCGGTATTGGACTGGCAGCGCAGCCCCGATGACCATGACCCCAATATGGTGCGCAACCTGGTCCTGCGCATCCCGCTCTACCAGGCCGGTGTGGCCGCGGGGGTGTGGCTGCTGGGCATCATCTTGGCGGTGGTGCTGGCAGGCCAGCACTCGGCGCGGCTGGCCGTGGTAGTCGGTGTTTCTGCTGCATTGGCCGGCGGCCTCATCGTGCTGTTGACGTACCTGCAGGCGGAGCGCCTCGTACGCCCCGTGGCTGCGGAGGCCGTGGCCCGGCGTTTCGAGGATTCCACCTTGGAGCCGCCGATTAAATACCGGTTGCTTTCCACCTGGATGATGACCTCCGGCATCCCGCTCATCGGCATCGTGCTTGTCCTCATGGGCCAACAGGCGGGTCTGTTTAGCCCTGAGACCTCAGATATCATGCCGGCTATCGTTGCGCTGACCGTTACCGCGCTGGGCACCGGGCTCATGGGAACCATGTTCGCGATGATGAGCGTGGTCGATCCCATCATTGAGCTGCAAGACGCCATCAACCGCGTACGCCGCGGCGAGAGTGACGTCCAGGTGGACATCTACGACGGCTCCGAGCTCGGCGTGCTTCAGGCCGGATTCAACGAAATGATGCGCGGCCTGCGTGAGCGCCAACGCGTGCGCGATATTTTCGGCCGCTATGTCGGTGCCGAGGTGGCCCAGCGCGCCTTGGAGGAACGCCCGGAGCTGGGCGGCGAGGACCGCAAGGTGGCGGTGCTGTTTATCGACGTCATCGGCTCCACCACCTTCGCCGTCAACCACACCCCGGAAGAAGTGGTGGAGGAGCTCAACAAGTTCTTTGAGCACGTCGTTGAGGTGGTGCACCGGAACAAGGGCATCATCAACAAGTTCCAGGGTGATGCCGCCCTGGCCGTCTTCGGTGCCCCGCTGACGGTCTACGACGCGAACTCCATGGCTTTGCAGGCCGCCCGCGAGCTTCGCCAGGAACTGCGCGGGTTGCGGCTGCAGGCGGGCATCGGCGTGGCCGCGGGCCACGTGGTGGCCGGGCACATTGGTGGTGCGGACCGCTTCGAGTACACCGTCATTGGTGATGCCGTCAACGAGGCTGCCCGTCTCACCGAACTGGCCAAGGACACCCCGGGCCAGGTGCTCACCAACTCCGCCACGCTGCGCGGCGCCAACGAGGCAGAGCAAGCGCGCTGGACGCTGATGAAGTCTATTGAGCTGCGCGGGCGCCGCCGCATGACGCAGCTGGCGCGCCCGATTCGCCCGACCTTGGCGGAACGCGCTCTCGGATAAATAAGTTTTTGTGCTTCTGGTAGCTTGGGGCCATGCCTCATCAGCCCCACCAGCCCCATCCGCCACGCCAGTATTCGAGTCCTCGTCTTCTCGTCCCCGACGTCGCCCGCGGCATGGCCCTGCTGGGCATCGCGCTGGCTAATGTCTGCACCGCGTGGATTATGAACGACGGCGATGGCCCCGATGCCTATTTCGGCGGCGTCGATACCCTCGTTGACGAAGTCTATGTGGTCTTTTCCGCCATGTTCGTGCATGTGCGCGGCCTGCCGATGTTCTCCACGCTTCTCGGCTTTGGCGTGGGGCTTATCGCAATGAGCTTGTGGCGACGCGGCTTCCCACTGCGGCGCGCGCAGGCCGTGTTGGCAAAGCGCTATGGCTTTCTTGCTTTATTCGGTGCCCTGCACTGCCTCTTCCTCTTTTCCGGCGACATCATGCTGCTCTACGGCGCGATGGGCATGCTCATTGCGTTGCTGCTTACTTTAACCGACAAGCTCCTCATGCGCGTGGCCTACGGGTTCTGTGCGCTGCTGGTTGTGGCGGGTATCGGAATGGGCGTTGGGGCCGCGCTTGTCGATACGTCGGAGTTTGATCTCAGCGGCTTCACCGCCGCCGAATCCTACTGGGAGCTGCTGGGTGAGCAGGCCATCATGGTCGGCGCCCAAGCTTTTTCCGTTCCCCTGACGGGAGCCTTGGTCCTTCCGGTGATGCTCGTAGGTTTCGTGTGGGCGCGCCGCGGAACCTTGGCCGGGGGCCATCGGCGCGAGCTGTGGGCGTGGACCATTTTGGCCCTAGCCATCATCCTTTTCCTCGGCCTGCCCTGGGGCTTGTCGACGATTGGGGTGCTGGACCCAGCTCTAGCGGAACCCCTCAACGCGGCGAATAGCTGCATCGGCATGCTCACCGGGCCGGGCATCGTGGCGGGGGCAACACTCGCCCTAGAACCCCTGCAGCGCCGTGGTGCGCGCCCCTGGTTCCTGTGGCCGCTGATTGCGCTGGGCAAGCGTTCCATGACCGGCTACGTGCTGCAGTCCGTGTTCTTCCTGGCGCTGGTCTACCCCTTTACCCTCAACATTGGCCCGGAGCTCAGCGCCGCGGGCCAGGCAGCGCTAGCCACCGGCGTATGGCTAGCAACGCTCCTCATCGCCTGCGCGCTCGAGGCCGCGGGCAAGCCCGGGCCCTTCGAATGGGTACACCGACGCTTGTCCTATGGCAAGACGATGCGCCCGGAATTAGGCGCTGCGCCTAACCGCGGCCCTTCCGCGCCAGCCCATCCACCAGCAGCACCAGGCCTACCGTCTGTGCCGCCGACTGCGCCGCATCCAGAACCCGGCCACGCAGGCCCGCATCCTGGCGCTGTTCAGCCGGGTTCAGGACCGTCAGCGCCTCAGAGGCCAGAAGCAGGTTAGCACCGTGGCTCAGCCCCTGCGTAGATTCAGCAGCGCGCAGGGCTGGGTCACCAGCTAGCGCGGAGAGCGCAGCCGCCGGGATTCCGGCGATAGCCGTGGCGCGGCGCTCACTTCGGGTGCGGGCTAGCGCAAGGCCCGCGGCCCACGCGCCAGCGCGCAGGCCCCAACCCAGTGCATCATTGCGCGCACCGCGCAGCGCCCACGCGAAGGCAGCGTATTGCACGCTGACACACGTCACGCCGAACGTCGTTGGTGCGCCGCGCTTGGCGGCCTGGCCAAGCGAAGCGGCGACGAGCCCCACACGGGTCTCCGGTGCGCAGTCTGGGCGCAGGGCCAACAGCACGGGTACAGCGGCGGTAGTGACCGTGCCGAGCGCGCGCCAGTTAAACAGGCGTGACCAGACGGCAGTCTCCCCCGCGGCGAGCGCGCCGAGGGTGAAATGATCGCGGCCAGCAAAGGCCGGGCCCACCGCGCGCAGGAGAGCCTCGGTGCCTTCCTGGGTACGGTCCAGCATGTCGCGCGCGAAATTCTCCAGCGTGAGCATGGCCTATCTACTTCCTGCGCGATCCGGCCTTGACCACGTTCTTCGTGCCCGGCGAAGGCTTCTTCGTGGCCTTCTTGCTCGACTTCTTCGTAGCCTTCTTCGTCGATTTCTTGGTCGACTTCTTGGTGCTCTTCTTCGTCGACTTCTTCGCCCCACCGTTCGCGGCGTCCTTGGCGCGGCGCTCGGAGAGGAGCTCGTTCGCGCGGGCGTCGGTAAGCTGCTCCGGATCGTCACCACGGCGCAGCGAGGCATTCGTCGTGCCGTCAGTGACGTACGGGCCAAAGCGGCCGTCCTTGACCGTCATCGGCTTGCCGGAGACGTCGTTATCACCCAGCTGCTTAATCGGCGGCTGTGCGGCCGCACGTCCACGGCGCTTCGGCTCCGCGTAGATGCGGCGCGCCTCATCCAGCGTGATGGAGAAGATCTGCTCCTCCTTGGCCAAGGAACGCGAATCCTTACCCTTCTTCAGGTAGGGGCCATAGCGGCCGTTCTGCGCGGTGATGACCTCGCCGTCCGAGGGGTCCACGCCCACCTCGCGCGGCAGGCTCAGCAGCTTCAGCGCTTCCTCCAAAGTGACGCTGGACGGCTCCATCGAAGCAAAGAGCGAGGCCGTGCCCGGCTTCAGCTTCTCCTCAACGTACTCAGCAATGCGCTTTTCCTTCTGCTTCGCCGCGGTCTTGGTCTCCCAATTCTTGGCGCGCTTGCCCTCGGCCGCGCGCTGGGCGTCCTCCGCGGCGCGCTCCTCCTTGACGATCTCCTCGGCTTCGGCCTCGGCCTTCTCGCGCTCGTCGTCACGCACCTGCTCGGTCACGTACGGGCCGAAGCGACCCTCCTTGGCCACGATGGTGCGTCCGTTCTCCGGGTTCTGTCCCAGCTCGCGCCCGCCCTGCGGGGTGGCAAAGAGCTTCTCCGCCAAAGCCTCGTTGAGCTCATCCGGGGTGACCGTCTCCGAGAGGTTGGCGCGCTGGTACTCCACCGTGCCGTCCTCGTTGGTGCCCACGGCGCGCTCGATATACGGACCGTAGCGGCCCACGCGCACGAAGACATCGCGGCCTTCCGCGTCGGTGTACAGGCGCAGGGAGTTGACCTGGCGGGCATCGATGGCCTCCAGGTTGATGCCCACCAAGGACTTCAGGCCGCCGTGGCGAGCAATAGATGCGGCCTTGCGCTCGCCGGCCTCCGTGTTGCCGAAGTAGAAGTTATTCAGCCAATCCGTGCCGTTCTCCGAACCGGCGGCAATGGCATCGAGCTCATCCTCCATGGAGGAGGTGAAGTCATAATCCACCAGCTCAGTGAAGTTATTCTCCAACAGACCCACCACCGCGAAGGCAACCCACGAGGGCACCAGCGCGTTGCCGCGGGAGAGCACGTAGCCGCGGTCCTGGATGGTCTTGATGATGGAGGCGTACGTCGACGGACGCCCGATGCCCAAATCTTCCATCTTCTTGACCAAGCTGGCCTCGGTATAGCGCGCCGGCGGGTTGGTGGAGTGGCCGTCGGCAGTAACCGCAGCGGTCTTCAGCGTGTCGCCCTCATTGAGGTGCGGCAGACGGGACTCTCCCTTCGAGTCCTTCGCCGCCACGTCCTCGTAGGCCTTGAGGAAGCCCGGGAAGGTAATCGTGCGGCCGGTCGCGGAAAAGTCGGCGTCGTGGCCGCCGGCGTTGACCGCCGCGGTCACCTTCATCGAGGTTCCCTTGGCGTCGGCCATCTGGCAGGCCACGGTGCGCTTCCAAATCAGCTCATAAAGCTTGTACTCCTCGGCGTCGAGCTGCCCGGCCAGCTGGCCCGGGGTGGCAAAACGCTCACCGGCCGGGCGGATGGCCTCGTGGGCCTCCTGGGAGTTCTTCACCTTGCGGTCATAGGTACGCGGTCCGTCGGCCACGAACTCCGCGCCGAAGATGGAGGAGGCAGCCTCACGCGCAGCATCCAGGCCCTGCTTGGACAGGGAGGTCGAGTCGGTACGCATATAGGTGATGTGACCGTTCTCGTAGAGGCGCTGCGCAATGCGCATCGTGCGCTCCGAGGTGTAGTGCAGGCGCCGGCCGGCCTCCTGCTGCAGCGTCGACGTCATAAACGGCGCGGAAGGCTTGCGCGAATAAGGCTTGTGCTCGACACTAGCCACGGTCATGGTGGAGCCCTCCAGCGCGCTGGCCAGCTGCTCCGCCTGGGCCTGCTTGACGACGACCACCTCGTCGCTCTTCAGCTGACCCCTATCGTTGAAGTCGCGGCCCGCGGCCACGCGCTTGCCATCGAGGGCAATCAGGCGCGCATCGAAATCCGGCGTGGATTTCAGCGTTGCCGTGAGATCCCAGTACTCGGCGGGGATGAATGCCATGCGCTCGCGCTCGCGCTCGACGATGACGCGGGTAGCTACCGACTGCACGCGGCCAGCCGATAGGCGCGGCATGACCTTCTTCCACAGCACCGGGGAGACCTCGTAGCCGTAGAGGCGGTCCAGGATGCGGCGGGTTTCCTGGGCGTCGATGAGGTTTTCATCGAGTTCACGGGTGTTTTCCGCGGCCTCCAGGATGGCGGACTTGGTGATCTCGTTGAAGACCATTCGGCGCACCGGCACCTTGGGCTTGAGTACTTCCAGCAGGTGCCAGGCAATGGCCTCGCCCTCGCGGTCGGGGTCTGTTGCGAGGTAGAGCTGGTCGCACTGCTTCAGCTTGGCCTTGAGGTCAGCGACCTTCTTCTTCTTGTCCTGGCTGATGACGTACAGCGGGGTGAAGTTATCCTCCGGGTTAACACCGAGGCGCGCCCAGGATTCCTTCTTATATTTGGCGGGGACGTCGGCGGCGCCGCGGGGAAGGTCCCGGATGTGGCCGACGGAGGCCTCAACAATGTACTTATCGCCGAGGTAAGGCTGAATCTTCTTCGCCTTGGTTGCTGACTCGACGATGACCAGGGTCTTCCCCGGGCCGGTAGCTTCTGCCACTTCGACTTCATCCCTTCCGATGGCTAGTCCTCTGCTGGGCAATTGCCCCTAGAGTACACAGATAGAGGCTTACTCTAGTTATTCAGGCCAGTTCACGTCCACACAACCGGGGGTCTATACTGGCCGTCCGAGGATTCGCCTCACAGCACACAACTGGGAGACAGCGTGATTGCGTCTATTACTGCATGGTTCGAGGTCATCATGGCCACACAGTGGATTTATCCGCTGGTGGGTTCACTGATTTTCCTCGACTGCTTCTTCCCCGTTTTGCCTTCGGAGGTTCCCCTCAACATGGTGGGCGCCTGGTCTGGCTCCCAAGGTTTTCCCCATCTTCCCACCATGTTTTTCGTCGCCATGGTTGCCGCAATTTTGGGGGATAACTTGTGCTTCCTCCTGGGAACGCGGCTCATCGCCCTTATTAATAGAGCCCAAAAGGGAACGAAGGCTTATGACGCCTTAACGTGGGTCAAGCGTAATATTCGGCGCAGCGGCGGCGCGGCCATCATCATCGCGCGCTTCATCCCCTCGGCCCGCCTGTTTATGACGATTCTGCTGGGCTCCATGCGCTACCCCTGGCCGTTGTTTTTCTTCTTCGACACCTTCGGTGTTCTGTTGTGGGTGGCGCAGGCGCTAGCCATTGGCTACCTCGGCGGCGTGGCCTTCTCCGGCTCACCCGCGATAGCCATGCTCATTTCCATCATCGCCGCCGTCATCATCGGCTTCGGCCTGCAAAAGGGGCAGAATAAGCTGCTGGAATGGTGGGATACCCGGCGCGGCTACGCCGAATCCCCCTAAACCACCTCGACGTTGGTGGCCTGCTGACCTTTAGTGTCTTCCCCAATCTCAAAGGAGACGCGCTGGTTATCTTCGAGGGTACGGAAGCCGGTTCCTTGGATTTCGGTGTAGTGCACGAAGATGTCGCCGGAGCCGTCCTCCTGCTCAATGAAGCCGTAGCCTTTTTCGGCGTTGAAGAACTTGACGGTACCGTATGCCATGATGAGTTGTCCTTTGCGGAAATAAAGTAGTGCAAACTAGTGCACTAGTGTGCCACGTTTGGGCACCTACAGCAGATTAGTGGAGGCAAGCGTGAGTGAGAACCCTCTGGGTGAGGAGCTCGTCGAGCACCTTGTTGAGCGTTTCCCCGAGTCCGAGCTAACGCACTCCACCACCCTGCCCGCCCAGCCCGCGCGCTATGCCGAGTGGCCCGAGTGGGTCCTGCCGGAGTTGCGGGCGGCGTTGGAGGAACAAGGCGTCGCCAAGCTCTATGCCCACCAAGTCGCCGTGGCACAAGCCGCGTGGGAGGGGCGTGATGTGGTGGTCTCCACCGGCACGAGTTCCGGAAAGTCCCTGGGTTACCGTTTGCCCATTCTGTCCCGTCTGGCGCAGGACCCGACCGCGTGCGCGCTCTACATCACGCCGACGAAGGCGCTGGGTTCGGACCAGCTGCGCACGGTGCTCGAGCTCACGCAGGGCATCGCTGCGGTTCACGACGTCCACCCCGCCCCCTACGACGGTGATACCCCCACCGAAGCCCGTGCCGGTATCCGCGATCAGGCGCGGTTTATCTTCTCCAACCCAGACATGATTCATTCTTCTCTGCTGGGCGCACACCAGCGGTGGGCGCGGATGCTGCGGCACTTGAAGTTCATCGTGATTGATGAGGCGCACGCCTACCGCGGGGTTTTCGGGGCGAACGTGGCGCTCGTGGTGCGGCGTTTGCTGCGGCTGTGCGCACACTACGGTTCGCGGCCGGTGGTGATTGCGGCTTCGGCGACCATGCGGGATCCCGCCCGGCATGCCGCACGGCTGACGGGGCGCGAGTTTCTCCCTGTAACCGAGGATGGCGCGCCGACGGGCGCGCGGACGGTCGCGCTGTGGGAACCGGGCTTCATGGAAGGCATCGAAGGGCAGAACGGCGCCCCCGTGCGCCGCGCCGCCACAACGGAGGCGGCCTGGATGATGGCCGCGCTCGTGGCGCAGGGCGCTCGAACGTTGACCTTTGTGCGCTCGCGGCGCGCGGCAGAGACCACCGCGCTGCGGGCAGCAGAAGAGCTCTCCGGGAGGCTGGGCCGGCCGGATTTCGCGCGCCGGATTGCCGCCTACCGCGCGGGGTATTTGGCCGAAGACCGTCGCGCGCTGGAACAGGCGCTGGACGATGGCTCCTTGCTCGGCGTGGCCACCACCTCGGCTTTGGAGCTGGGCATCGACGTCGGCGGCCTCGATGCCGTGGTCACCGCCGGGTTCCCGGGTACCGTCGCTAGCTTCTGGCAGCAGGCTGGGCGCGCAGGCCGCCGCGGCCAGGGCTCGCTGGTGGTTTTGGTGGCCCGCGATGAACCGATGGACACCTACCTGGTTCACCACCCAGAGGCACTGTTGGGCCGACCGGTGGAGGCCAGCGTGTTCAACCCGGCTAACCCCTATATCCTGGCCGGGCACGTGTACTGCGCGGCGGTGGAGAAACCGTTGTCTGATGCCGACGTAGCTGCCTTCCGCGCCGAAGACGTGGTCCACGACCTAGCCCAGCAAGGCTTGCTGCGCCGGCGCCCGCAGGGTTGGTTCGCCGCTCCCCTGCCGGCTGGCTCAAGCGAGCTCACCCCGGAGACCGCGCACACAGCCGTCTCGCTGCGCGGCGGTTCGGGCGAGGAAGTCATGATTGTGGATTCCTCCGATGGCCGCCTGCTGGGCACCATCGATTCAGCCCGCGCGGTAAGCCAGGTGCATCCCGGCGCGGTGTACCTGCACCGTGGCGAGAGCTTCGTCATCGAGGAACTTCACCTCGGCGGAGGCGATGGTTCGGCGTCCGCCGAGCCGGGCGTGGCCCTCGCCGTGCCAAAGGCCCCGGACTACACCACGCAGCCGAAGTCCACGACGGATATCCGCATCTTGAGCGAGGCCGATGACCTGGTGAACTACGCCCCCGGCCTGTGGGTGGCCAGCCTGGAGGTTGAGGTGACCGATAAGGTCACCGGCTACCAGGTGCGGCTTCCCGATGGCTCCGTGGGCGAGGATATCCCCCTTGACCTGCCGGAGCAGCGCCTGGTGACCCGGGCGGTGGCCTACACCATCGATCCGCTGGCACTCGCAGCGATGGGAGTCACCGCCGGGCGCACCCCGGGCACCCTCCATGCGGCAGAGCACGCCGCCATTGGGTTGCTGCCGCTCATTGCCACCTGCGACCGCTGGGACATTGGTGGCGTGTCCACCGCGCAGCATGCCGATACGGGCTTGCCCACGGTCTTCGTCTACGACGGCCACCCCGGCGGTGCTGGCTTCGCCGAGGAAGGTTTCCGGCGCTTCCCTGAGTGGATCAAAGCCACCTTCGATGCCGTGCGCTCCTGCCCCTGCGAGTCCGGCTGCCCGTCGTGCGTGCAATCCCCCAAGTGCGGCAACGGCAACAACCCTCTGGACAAGGCAGGCGCTATAGCTCTCCTCGGCGCGCTGGTTACCATGACCTCTTAGACCGGACCAGCGCGGGCGATGGCGCTGCGCCCGCGCAGCCGGGCAGTGACCTCAACGTCGCGCCCATCGATGTCGCAGGAGCCGAGTTCCGCGCCGTTAAGCGCGGCAATCTCTGTGGCCTTCGTGCAGGCGTCCCTGCCCTTGGCCACCTCCCACGCACCGGCCACGGCGGCGAGGTCCGCCGCCACCTGTGCTTCGTGCCGCGCCACAACGAGCGAAGCAACCGCCGCGACTGCCAACAACAGAGACGCCACTGCAGCGATGATCCCGGCGGTGACGACGGTGGCATAGCCCTCCTCCCCCGCCAGGATCCGCGACCAGCTGCGCCGATGACGCCTCATGGCTGCGCCCCGTTGTTCCCACCCGCTGCCATCTCCGCGGGAAACACCGCCTGCGCGCGCATGGTCCCCAGCGGTGCCGGCACGGCGGCCTCAGCGGTCATAAGCCCGGAGCCTTCGCTCACGTTCACCGTCACTCCATCGCGCTGAAAGTCCACGCCGATGGCGACGGAGCGGGCTGCAGCGCCCGCGGCGTCAACGGCAGCGAGGTGGGCCGACAGCGTGGCGATGCCACCCACGATTCCCGCGGCAACGATGACGAGTGCGGACAGCGACAATGCTGCTTCGATGGTGACGGAGCCGGCGTCATCAAGCGCGCGCATTAGCCTGGGGTGTTGGACAGGGCGTCGGTGATGATGGAGGTAATGGCGCTGGTGACTTCGCCACCATTGACCACGGCATAGAGGACCGCAGCGAGAGCTGCCGCGGCCAAACTACCCATGGCATATTCTATCGTAGACATACCATCATCATTTCCTAATAGTGACTGGTAGTTTACCTTTTTCTGCATGATGTACCTAGCTTTCTTTTCCTGTGTTTGTGTCGGTTACGTGTACTGAGTTGGTGAGTGGTTAGTTGTATGTGCTGATTTAGAAGAGTTGCTGGCCCAAGCTGATGAGGACAGGTATCAACCCAAGGACCAGGAAGGCGGGAAGGAAGCACACTGCCAGCGGTGCTGCGATGAACACACCAGCGCGCTCCGCCCGCGCGGTAGCTTGTGCCGAGGCTTCGGCACGCAGCTGCGCCACCAACCGGTGGCACCCCGTAGCCATGGCCGCGCCCGATTCACCCGATAGCTGCGTAAGCCGCACCAGTTCTTCCAAATGCGGCTGACTGGCCAGCGCCGACCACGCGGTGCCCATGGGAACCCCCACCCCGATGAGAGCGGCCGCCTCCGACCACTGCGGTGAGGCTTCAGCGACAGCTAGCACAGCACTGCGCGTGGAGAGACCGGCCTCTAGGCACGCGGCGAAGAGCTCCAGGTCGCTGGCAGCATCGAGCGGACTATAGTCCGTTTCGGGACCATCGCGCGGCGTCTTCGGGCGCGGTGTGCGCGATCCCGACTGGGCTATTCGTCCAGACGGTGCAGCAGAGGTAACAGCGAAAGCCGCAGCCATGAATGCAGCGGAGATATACGTCAAGACCATCACTGCGCCGCCTTTCGCAGAATGAGACGCGACCAGGCAAATCCGGCGCAGACGAAGGCCACGCCGACGTCGAGAAGCACGCCCCCAAGGCCACCACCGAGCAAGAACCCCAAAGAATCCGCGCCCATCGCCCCTCCCATGAGGATGCCCGCCAGCGGCAGGCACGCCAGGATGACCGCGGTGGCCTGTGGCCCTTGCAAGGAGGCAGCGGTCTCACCGGCATGGCGGCGCGCGGTATCCAGCTGGCTTTGAGCCTGCTCGATGAGGTTCGCCAACGCCACGCCATGGCGCCCGGAGAGCGTGAGCAGCGCTGCATAGCGGGCAACCTCCGGTGCATTGAGAGCAACCGCAGGCGAACCTCCTTGCGCCGCGAGACCCGCCGCCGTACTCAACGCGGCGCGGAGATTCTCCGGGGTGGAGTCTGGAAGGGCGTCGGCGCCCCGGCGAAGCGCTCCCGCCGTTGTCGATCCCGCCCGCAGCTCGGCGGCAACAGAACCGAAGTAGGAGGCGAGCGCCTCCGAGCCACGGCGCTCACGCCGGGACGCCGCCAGGTCATTGGCAAACCACAGCGCACAGGCCACAATGCAGCCCACCGCCACCACAACAGTGGGCCTGCCGAAGAAGACACAGCACCCGACCCCGAGGAAGAGCGCCCCGGGTGCCAGCGAGCGAGGCTTCGGCGATTCCAGCCGCGTCACCGAAGCAGGCTGCGAGAGCAAACACGCCGCCGCGAGGAATAGCCACATCATGGTTCCACCCCCAGCCGCGAGCACAGCTGCGCAAACCCGGGAAGCGGGCCGTCTTCGGCCGTCCACACCAGCTGCGGTGTAACTGGGTTTCCCTCGAGCACGCCAAGGTGCGCTAGCCGACGCCCCTGCGGTGTGCGCTCCATCCCGAGGACCACATGTACCGCAGCCGCCAATTGCGAGTGCAGCGCCACGCGGTCGAGCCCGCCGAGAGCGGCGAGGGCCTCCATGCGGGCGGGCACTTCATCAACAGAGTTGGCGTGCACGGTGCCCGCACCACCATCGTGCCCGGTGTTGAGCGCGGCAAGCAGTTCCACGACCTCCGCGCCGCGGATTTCGCCGACGACGATGCGGTCCGGGCGCATGCGTAGCGCTTGGCGGAGAAGGAGCGACATGGAGATCTCGCCGCGCCCTTCCGCGTTGGCCCGGCGCGATACCAGGGTCACCACGTGCGGGTGATTCGGGGAAAGCTCCGGAGTGTCCTCGATGATGAGCAAGCGCTCGGTGGCGGGCACGCACCCCAGCAAGGCGGCGAGCAACGTCGTCTTGCCGGAGCCGGTTCCACCAGTGACCAGGAAGGATGCCCGCCGCTCAACCACGGCGCGCAGGACGTGCTCCAGGCTGGAATCAATGCTGCCATTAGCTATCAGTTCCTCCAGGCTGGTTTGCGCTTGGCGCAGCACGCGGAGGCTGATACAGGTTCCACTTGCCGAAGGAGGAGCAAGCAACGCGTGGAGGCGAATTCTCGTGCCATCGGGGCGGGTCAGGCGCCCATCGGCAAAAGGTTGCGCATCATCCAACCGCACGCCCGCCACCGCAGCCAGCCGGGTGGCCAGCTGGCGCACCTCGGCGTCGTCGGCGAAGCCAATATCGCGTGGCTGCAGGCCCTGCCCGCAATCAACGAAACAGGCATCAGGGCCATTGACAACGACATCGGTCAGCCCCGGCAGCGACAGGACCGGCTCCAGCAGTCCCAAGCCCACGGAATCGTGGCGCAGGCGCTGCAAAAGGTCGAGCACGTCGACATCACTGATGACACCGGCTTCCTGGCGAATGCGCCGTGCCAAGGCCGGTGCATCATGGGCCAGCTGTGGCTCGGAGGCCACGATGGTGCGCATCGTATCAATCAGGTTCATGCCACGACCTTCCACATCTGGCGCGCGACACGAGCTAGAGCTCGGGGCAACTGGCGCGGCAGCCCACTAGTTTCCACCGTGCGGGTCAGGCCACGGATCGTCGGCAACTCAGCGATGGGATCCGCGTGAGTCACCGTGGCAATATCGCTGGCATCCAGGCCCGCCCACTGGCGGTTGCGCACGACGACGGAGCACTCCTGCGGCCGGGCACGAAGCTCCGCCACCAGCTGCGCGCAGGCGGCGGCCGCCCGCACCTCTGCGGCAGTCAGCACCACCACGTGATCCGCCGCATCGGGGATATCCCACGGCGGGCAATCCACCACCACTGTTCCTGGATATAAACACGCAGCTTGCATGATGGCCGCGCGCCGGGCAGCACTCATCTGCACCGCCTCTGCGCTGGCGGACCTAGCAGCGGAAAGAACCGCGATGCCATCCGGGGTGGTAGGCAGAGCACGGACGAGGTCTGCTGCATCAACTGAACCGGTCCCCGCGGCAAGATCCGGCCACCGCGCGCCGGGCTTGTTCTCAATTCCGGTGAGCAAATCGAGACCACCGGAATAGGGGCTCGCATCAACGAGGAGATCCGCGCCCGCCTCGCGGGCCAGAGCCACCGCCACGGTCGAGGCACCCAAGCCCCCAGCGGAACCAGTCACCGCCAGTGTTAAACCGGTGGACACGGTGGTCTCCGGAGTGGCGTCTGCTGCCAGTGCGCCCAGGAGCTCTTTCGATTGGGCGGGCACGATAAAGGCGGCCGTCGCGCGGCAGCACAGCGCGGCCTCATAATCGATGGGCCCCGGATCCAAGGCCAGGAAGTACACCCGCGGATGCCCCGCCACGAGACGAGCCGTCAGCGAATCAGCCAAGACGGCGTCTGCCTTGGGCAAGTGCCGGGAGAAGTCCCGCGGGTCCTCCACGGTGCTCACTTCCGCAGTACTGGCGGCTGCTGCGGAGGCTGCCTCTGCTCGCAGCGTGGAATCCCCAACGGCGATAACTAGGTGAAACGTGCTCATGTCTGAAGCATGCGCGAGCGCACCAACCGCGCGCTAGAGCTTCCTAGTCACCTGTGGATAACTTCGCCTTTGTGGCGTCTTCCGCACCCATTTTGCTGACGCTTGAACAAAATTACCGGGGCTCACGTACAAAAACTCACAGGAAACCGTGCTTCCACGATCCTTAGAATCCGCCATTAAGAGTCAAAAGCAAATACCCCCGAGCCACGCTCGAGGGTATCGCAATAAGTGCGGTAAAGAATGGCTTGGTTAGCCATAAAACTCGGGTAGTAAGTCTGAGACTAGGCCCGAGGGGCGCTTGCTTTTAGCCTGCGGCTATGGCGTTCAGCGCCTCACCTAAGAGTATCGTTGGCGCTTCAATTCTGTCAATGACCTCTCATGGCTTGTCTCAATCTTCAAAAGTGGTGTACGGCAGTCACCAAAATGACTCTCGCCTAATGCGGCCGCAATGCCCTTCGAAAGCCGGGCCTTTGGCGAACGATCTTCCAAGAAAGCCTCCAACCCCACGTCTTCGATCTTTTTTCGCGCATGGAAAACCGAACTAGCAAGCAGATCTGCCACCTGTAGTGCCGGACAAGTCCGAGAATCCAGACTAACGGCCGTTGCAAACCGCTTATTTCCAAATCGATTGTTGAGAGAGTTCACTAGAGTGTCTCCGTAGGAAACCCCTACTGGGACATCAATGTGGTCGAGCATCACCACCCCAACTTCACGGCGAGTAACCAGACCCCGAAGCAGCCGATCTGTCGCGAACAAATGCCCCTGCCACTGTTCTCGACTACTCCACGGATCGAAATGCCTCTTGTCCAAAACAAAAGCTCCGAACGTGCACCCCGAGCTTATCGCTGTTCGAAAAACATCAAGCAAAATCGGCTCAGAGTGCTTAGTAACTTTCGAGAACTTAATCTCGTCAGCCTTTGTGAAGTTATTCCGCTCACGACATGCCTTAATCTCCCGCGAAAGGAAATCAGGATCCTTCGTGCGCACAGCCGCAACAACGAAATGCTTACCTAACGTGCCTTTACTTCCGGCTTCATCTACAAAGTAGACGGCACTTTCTGCAGCAAGCGGCAAACTCACCTGAGGAGGACCTGATCCCTTTTGGTGAGAAAATGAATTTGCTCGATAGCTTGTCACAGCTGAGAGTTTATCGCCGTGCTAGGACATCAAATATGTCTCAGCTCGATGGCCACAGACGAGCCCGGTATTTGAAAAAGGTGATGGCCCGCGCCTCGGGGGGGGTGTGCGCGGGCCATCGGTAACCCGGCATCGGGGGGGTGCGCCGGGGCAGGCCGCACTGTATATCGGGGCCTTGCACCTGACATTATGACATGCGAAAGAAGAGATGACAACAGCGAACGACAAGATTCCTTGAGATTTCGGGCAATCTCTTTGCGTACTCCCGATTCTGCCTGCTAAGGGGCTACGATGAGCAGGGTAACTCGCACACAAACGGCAGGCCCTCGATGACCGGTACCCCTTTTCCCTCTCACGGCACCACTCGCGCAGCCGCGTTCTTCGACTTGGACAAGACGATTATTGCCACATCCTCGGCATATGCCTTCGGCCGCGAATTCATGCACAACGGTCTCATCACCCATGCCGAGGCGCTCCAGCTGTCTTTAGCCAAGGCCAGTTATATGCTCGCCGGCCACAGCAGCGAGCACATGGACACCACCCGTGATCAGCTCGCCGCCATGGCCGCCGGTTGGTCCGTTCAGGAGGTCCACGACATCGCGGTGGAGACCATGCACACAGTGGTCACCCCTGCCATTTATGCGGAGGCACGCGCGCTTATCGACGCCCACCGCACCGCCGACCACGAGGTGGTGATCATCTCGGCGTCGGCAAGCGTGCTGGTCGAACCCATCGCACAGGAACTGGGCATCGAGCACGTCGTGGCCACCGAGCTCGCCGAGAAGGACGGCCGGTTCACCGGGGAGATCCTGTTTTACTGCAAAGGCGCCGCAAAAGCTGAGGCACTGGCGCGCATTGCTCAGGAGCTCAACGTCGACCCCGACGCGTCCTTTGCCTACTCCGATTCCGCCACAGACATCCCGATGCTGGAGCAGGTTGGCCACCCCGTTGCCGTGAACCCGGACCGCCTGTTGAAGAAGCACGCCATCACCCACGACTGGGAAATCCGCACCTTTAAACACCCCGTTCCGCTCTTCACCGCCCCCAGCGCCCGCGAATTCGGTATCGGCTCGGCGGTCGTGGCCGGCATCGCAGCCTTAGTGGTCGGCGGGATTTTATTTGCACGGCAGCAGCTGCGCGATTAAGCCGCTTGCGCGATGCCGTCGGCTTCGCGGGCGCCGGCCTCCCAGGCGTCGAGAAGCAGCGTAATGAGCACCGCCGGGTCCTGATCGTAAGCGTCCAGTGCCGCGCGATAGTCCGCGCGATGACGGTTGAGGTAGGTCTCGGGCACGGCGAATCCCCGAGGATCGAAGCCCGTATGGATAGCGGCAGTGCGCGAGGCGACGAGCGCCACGGCGGTGCTGCGCGCACCGAACAGCGAGCGCGCAGCAATCTCCGCGTGCAGCACCACCGGCAACAAACGGTCGAAATCCACGCCGGCTCCGCGCGTGATGAGCTGTGCCAGCGCCTGCACCACCGCTGGGTCCTGATCGGGATGCCCCACGCCGCCCGCCGCAACATCAATGCTGGCCAAGACCTGCAGCGGGGCCCGTGCGAAGGTGCGCACCGTAGCCGCCTGTTTTTCGGGGGCAAGGAGGGAATAAGCGCTGACTGCGGGCGGGATACCGTCAGCCTCAAGCGGCGCTCCGTCAATCGCCGCGGCCGCCCGCGCACCGCGCAAGAGTGATTCGGAAGAGATAACGTCAAACTTGCGCAAGCCCGCGGGGCGGCGGTGCACGCGCGCAATCGCTGCGGCGGCAGAACCAGCTTTATCCTCCACCCCAGATAGGGCCATCAGCGGGGTCAGCGGGTCAGAATGCGGCATACCCATTACAATAACGCCGTACCCACTTTGCGGGCCGCACCACATGAACTCTGGAAAGTTCATTACTATGGCCGATATAGATTGCGACAAAACAGTAGGAGTTTTTAACCGTGAGCAACGACGGACTATTCACTGACGGGTCCAACAAGTTCGCCCCGAAGGTAGACGGCATTCCCTTGAGCGATGCAGATACCTCCCGCCGCGGCGAAGCATCCATCGGCCAGCTCGTATCCAACGCCACCGAACAGATGTCCCAGCTGGTTCGCTCCGAGGTCGAGTTGGCTAAGACCGAGCTCGCCGCCTCCGCAAAGAAGGGTGGCATCGGCGCGGGCATGTTCGGCGTTGCCGGTACCGTGGCGCTGTATAGCTCCTTCTTCTTTTTCTTCTTCCTGGCGGAGCTGCTGTCCAAGTGGCTCGACCGCTGGGCAGCCTTCCTGATCGTCTTCCTGCTCATGGTGGTCATCGCCGCCGTCGTGGCCTTTATCGGCTTCAAGCAGGTCAAGCAGGTCAAGGCCCCGGAGAAGACGATCGAGTCCACGAAGGAACTCAAGAAGCTGGTTCCAGGTAAGGCTGAAAAGTCCATCGAGCGTGGCCTCTACACCTAAAGCCTTAAGATCCTTTTAACTCTCCCGCCCCGAGCACATACGTTCGGGGCGGATTTCGTCTGTGTACCCTCCCATGAAAGGCCCGCCCATGAATCCCCTACCGCCCTCCGTAGTGGAGCTTGACGGCCCCTTTGAGCACGAGTTCCTGCACACGCGCGGCATCCGCCTCCACGCGGCTACCGCCGGCAACCCGGACGACCCGCTGGTGCTGCTACTCCATGGATCTTTCGGCGGGTGGTTCGACTTCCGGAATGTCATTGCCCCGCTTGCCGCCGCAGGCTTCCACGTCGCCGCCCTCGACATGCGCGGTTTTGGCATGTCCGATAAACCACCGCTCGAACCCGGCCAGGATATCCGCGTGGCGGTTGGTGATGTCAGCGGTGCCATCCGCGCATTAGGCCACGACGACGCCTACCTGGTGGGCGCGGATACCGGTGGTGCGGTGGCGTGGGCGCTGGCTACCGAGCGGCCCGAGCGGGTACGCGGGCTGGTATCTGTTTCGGCGGCACACCCAGCTGATCTCCGCCGCGCCATCGCCGCGCGCCCCTGGGATTTTGGGTGGGTTCTCCTGCGCGCGGCCTTGTGCCGACTGGGAAAGACTGGCGCCCCGAGCCTCCTACTGAGAGAGTCCACGTACCTCCGGGAGATGGATCTCGACGCCCTCGGCTCCTTCAGCGGCGCCGAGCGGGAGGAGGCGCTGCGCCTGCGCGTGGCTTCCTCGCACATCGGAAACGTCCGCCGCGGAATCATCTGGAATCACCGACTGCGCACCGCCGTCGTTCCGCTCAGTTGGCTCGAACTCACAGTTTCTTGCCCCACCCTGTTTATCCACGCAGATCAGATGCTCTGGCGGCCAGTTGCGCGGCGGGCGGCGCGGCGCTGCCGTGCGGGTTTCACCGCCACCACTATCCCCGAGTCCAAGAACCTGCCCTATCTTGAGAACCCGCATGGTTTTACTCAGACCATCGTTCACTGGCTGCGAGATAGGTAACATTCACCGCCCTCCGTGCCCCACCCCTCTCAGGGGGATGGGGACTTTTTAATTCGTTGACAAAACCGCAGGTTAAGAAAGAATACCTACCGCACTATAGCTTTTATCACAGGACATATTTTTCAATTCCTTGTATATGAGACGCGCCACGCGGTAGCTTCATATCAAACCAACACCACAGGTTTTCTACATCTTTCGCACCACGGAGGTCTAAGACCCACATGACGCTCAAGAAGACGCTCGCTGCTCTCTCTGTCGCTACCCTGCCGCTCACCCTCGCGGCTTGTGGTGGCGACAACTCCGGTTCAGACTCTGCTTCCGGCTCCGGCGATGGCATCGTCACCGTCAACGGCTCCGAGCCGCAGAACCCGCTCATCCCGGCCAACACCAACGAGGTCGGCGGCGGACGCATTGTCGATTCCATCTACGCCGGCCTGGTCTACTACGACGGCGATGGCGAAGCCCAGAACGAGCTGGCTGAATCCATCGAGCCAAATGAGGACAACACTGAGTTCACCGTCAAACTCAAGGAGTCCAAGTTCTCCGACGGCTCCCCGGTCACCGCGAAGAACTTCGTGGACGCCTGGAACTACGCCGTGGCCAATGACCAGCTCAACGCTTCCTTCTTTGCCAACATCAAGGGCTTCAAGGAAGGCGTCAAGGAGATGGAGGGCCTCAAGGTCGTCGACGACCACACCTTTACCATCGCCCTGAACAGCCCTGAGCAGGACTTCCCGGCGCAGCTGGGTTACTCCGCGTTCTACCCGCTGCACGAGTCCGCCCTGGAGGACATGGACGCCTTCGGCCAGAACCCGATTGGTAACGGTCCGTACAAGCTGACCGAGTGGAACCACAACCAGGACGCCACCGTCGTCCCGAATGAGGAGTACAAGGGCGGCCAGACCCCGCAGAATGACGGCATCAAGTTCGTCTTCTACGCCGGTCAGGACGCAGCCTACGCCGACTTGCTGGCAGGCAACCTGGACGTCCTCGACGCCGTCCCGGACTCCGCCTTCGACGTCTACGAGGCCGACCTCGGTGACCGTGCCGTGAACCAGCCGACCGCCATCTTCCAGTCCTTCACCTTGGGTGAGAACCTCGAGCACTACTCCGGCGAGGAAGGCGTGCTGCGTCGCCAAGCCATCTCCTACGCCATCAACCGCGAGGAGATCACGGACACCATCTTCAAGGGCACCCGTACCCCGGCCAAGGACTTCACCTCCCCGGTTATGCCGGGCTACTCCGAGGACATCAAGGGCAACGAGGTCCTGAAGTATGACCCGGAGAAGGCCAAGAAGCTGTGGGCCGAGGCTGACAAGATCAACAAGTGGGATAACCCGACTTTGGAGATTGCCTACAACTCCGACGGAGGCCACAAGAGCTGGGTGGACGCGACCACCAACTCCATCAAGAACACCCTCGGCATCGAGGCAGTCGGCGCTCCGTACCCGGACTTCAAGTCCCTGCGCGATGAGGTGACCAACCGCACCATCAAGTCCGCCTTCCGCACCGGCTGGCAGGCAGACTACCCGAGCCAGGCCAACTTCCTTACCCCGCTGTACAAGACCGACGGCTCTTCTAACGACGGCGACTACAGCAACCCGGAGTTTGACAAGCTTCTCGACGAAGCCCTGACCTCCTCCTCCGAGGAAGAGGCCAACAAGAAGTACACCGAGGCCCAGGAAGTCCTGTTCAAGGATCTGCCGGCCATCCCGCTGTGGTACTCCAACGCCACCGGCGGCTACTCCGAGAACGTCGACAACGTCGTGTTCTCCTGGAAGTCCCAGCCGGTGTACTACGACATCACCAAGAAGTAACGCCACTTCCGCTACTTCCCACGACCCCCGCAGCCACCGTGGAGCGGGGGTCGCCCCACGTTTTCACTCATAAGTGTGATTCGAAACGCGCTATAGATTTCTCGCAGACTTGGATCACACACTAAAATTCTTATGAGCTACGTAGGCGCCTGCTAAAAAGGCGTCGACAAGCACCTGCCCACAACGAGTAAAGGACCACACTATGCTGCGCTATATCGGGCGCCGAGTGCTCCAGATGATCCCGGTGTTCTTCGGAGCCACCCTGCTCATCTATGCGCTCGTCTTCTTGATGCCCGGCGACCCCGTCGAAGCCCTTGGCGGTGACCGCGGCCTTACCGAGGCTGCCCGCGCCCGCATCGAGGCGGAATACAACCTAGACAAGCCGTTCATCATTCAGTATCTGCTCTACATCAAGGGCATCTTCATGCTGGACTTCGGCACGACCTTCTCCGGCGTCCCCGTAACCCAAGTGATGGCCAACGCCTTCCCGGTCACGGTGAAGCTCACCGTCATGGCCATCATCTTTGAATCCGTCTTCGGCATCCTCTTCGGCGTCCTCGCCGGCATGCGCCGCGGTGGCTTCTTCGATTCCACCGTGTTGGTCATCTCCCTGCTCGTCATCGCAGTGCCGTCCTTCGTCATCGGCTTCGTCTTCCAGTACCTCGTGGGCATCAAGTGGGGTGTCCTGCCGGTCACCGTCGGAGCGAACGCCACCGTGAAGTCCCTCCTCATGCCGGCCATGGTGCTCGGCGCGCTCTCCCTGGCCTACGTCATTCGCCTGACCCGCCAGTCCGTGGCTGAGAACCTGCGCGCCGACTACGTGCGCACCGCTCGCGCGAAGGGCCTGTCCAACGGCGCGGTGACCCTCCGCCACGTGCTGCGCAACTCGCTGATTCCCGTGGCCACCTTCATCGGTGCTGATATCGGCGCGCTCATGACCGGCGCCATCGTGACCGAAGGCATCTTCGGTATCAACGGCGTCGGCGGCACGATGTACCAGGCCATCCTGCGCGGTGAGCCAACCACGATTGTCTCCTTCACCACGGTGCTGGTGATCATCTACATCATCGCCAACCTGCTCGTTGACCTCCTGTACGCCGTACTTGATCCGAGGATCCGCTATGCCTAATTTCGAGAAAAACACCCCCTACCCGGGCCAAGAGCACTTCGTCTCGGAAACCGATGAAACGGGCCTCGGCGCCGTCGACGCCGTCAAGGACGAGTCCGCCCCGTCCTCCCAGTGGGGCGAGGCCTGGCGCTACCTGCGCCGCCGCCCACTGTTCTGGATCGCGGCCGTGATGATCCTCGTGGCCATCCTCCTAGCCATCGCACCGGGTCTTTTCACGAGCACCGACCCGCGCCTGTGCGAGCTGTCCAAGTCCCTCGCCCCCGCCGAGCCGGGCCACCCCTTCGGCTTCAACCGCCAGGGCTGCGACATTTACGCCCGCGTGATCTACGGTGCGCGCGCGTCGGTTGCCGTCGGCGTCCTGACCACCATCCTCGTCGTGGTGCTGGGCTCCTTGATCGGCGCCATCGCCGGCTTCTTCGGCGGCTGGATTGACTCCGTCCTGTCCCGCATCACCGACATCTTCTTCGCCATCCCGCTGGTGCTCGCCGCCATCGTGGTCATGCAGATGTTCAAGGAGCACCGCACCATCGTCACGGTGGTCTTGGTGCTCGGACTCTTCGGCTGGGTCTCCATCGCCCGCATCACGCGCGGCGCGGTGGTCTCCATCAAGAACGAGGAGTTCGTCCAATCCGCCCGCTCCATCGGCGCGTCGAGCTGGCGCATCCTGTTCAGCCACATCCTGCCGAACGCGGCCGCGCCCATCATCTCCTATGCCACCGTGGCGCTGGGCACCTACATCGTCGCGGAGGCCACCTTGTCCTTCCTGGGCATTGGCTTGCCGTCGACGTTCGTGTCCTGGGGCGGCGATATCTCTGACGCGCAGGCTTCACTACGCGTTGCTCCGGCAGTCCTGTTCTACCCGGCGGGTGCTTTGGGCCTGACCGTGTTGAGCTTCATCATGATGGGTGACGTCGTCCGCGATGCACTCGATCCGAAGGCGAGGAAGCGCTAATGACTAACTCTCCACTTCTTGAAATGAAGGACGTCCACATTTCCTTCACCACCTCCACCGGTGTAGTTGAGGCAGTGCGCGGCGTCAACATGTCCATCTACCCGGGCCAGTCCGTGGCGATTGTGGGCGAGTCCGGCTCCGGTAAGTCCACCACGGCGATGTCTATCCTGGGCCTGCTGCCGGGCACCGGCAAGGTCACCGGCGGCCAGATCCTCTTCGAGGGCGAGGACATCACCCACTACGACAACAAGCAATTCGAGTCGCTGCGCGGTGACAAGATTGGCCTGGTCCCGCAGGATCCGATGTCCAACCTCAACCCGGTGTGGCGCATCGGCACACAGGTCGAGGAATCTCTCAAGGCCAACCACGTGGTGGAGGGCTCCGAGCGCCACCAGCGCGTCGTGGAGCTTCTAGAGGAAGCCGGGCTTCCCGACGCCGAACGCCGCGCCAAGCAGTACCCCCACGAGTTCTCCGGCGGTATGCGCCAGCGCGCGCTCATCGCGATCGGTCTGGCTGCACGCCCGAAGCTGCTGATTGCCGACGAGCCCACCTCCGCCCTCGACGTGACGGTGCAAAAGACCATCTTGGATCACCTGGAGCACCTTACCGAGGAGCTGGGTAACGCGGTGCTTTTCATTACCCACGATCTTGGCCTGGCCGCCGAGCGCGCGGAGCACCTCGTCGTCATGCACCGCGGCCGCATCGTCGAGTCCGGTCCCTCGCGCGAGATTCTGCGCTCCCCGCAGCACCCGTACACGCGCCGGCTTGTCGACGCCGCCCCCTCTCTCGCTTCCTCCCGCATCCGCGCGGCTAAGGAAGCCGGCGTCGAAGCCAAGGAACTCAAGTCGGGCGAGGCCATCGGCTCCACCGCTGCAGATTCATCTTCCGCGGCTCAGGCCCCGGTCATCTCGGTGCGCAACCTCACCAAGGAATTCGATATCCGTGGCCAGCGCGGCGGAAAGAAGCTGTTGAAGGCCGTCGACGATGTCTCCTTCGATATCCGCCGCGGCACCACCCTGGCGCTGGTGGGCGAGTCCGGCTCCGGCAAGTCCACGGTGGCCAACATGGTGTTGGGCCTGCTAGAGCCGACCTCCGGCACCATCGAGTTCGAAGGCCGCGATACCTCGACGCTGTCGAAGAAGGAGCTGTTTAAACTCCGCCGCAAGATGCAGGTGGTTTTCCAGAACCCCTACGGTTCGCTGGACCCGATGTACTCGATTTACAAGTGCATCGAAGAGCCCATGGCGCTGCACAAGGTGGGCTCGCGCAAGGAGCGTGAGGCCCGCGTTGCCGAGCTTCTCGACATGGTCTCCATGCCCCGTTCCGCCATGCGCCGCTACCCCAACGAGCTCTCCGGCGGCCAGCGTCAGCGTATCGCCATTGCCCGTGCGCTGGCGCTGCGCCCGGAGGTCATCGTCCTCGATGAGGCTGTCTCCGCCCTGGACGTGTTGGTGCAGAACCAGATCATCCAGCTGCTCGCGGAGCTGCAGTCGGAGCTCAGCCTGTCCTACCTCTTCATTACCCATGACCTCGCGGTGGTCCGCCAGACTGCCGACGACGTCGTGGTGATGAAGAAGGGCCAGGCCGTCGAGCAGGGCACCGCCGACGATATCTTCGACAACGCCCAGCAGGAATACACCCGCAACCTCATCAACTCGGTTCCGGGTATGCACCTAGAAATCGGCACCGGCCACTAACCCACAACGCCGCCTAACCCGTCAGCCTTCATCCGGCTGGCGGGTTTCGCCTTTTAAGGGGGCTCGCTCTTTAAGGGCTAAGCGTCCCGTTGCTCCTACTGCATCCAACGGCAGGCGAATCGCGACCAGGATCCCCAATTTCCCCGCGCACCATGCTGCGGTTTGCGGGGATCACCGATGTGCCCGTCAACCATCTTTCGGTTGGCGGGATCGGTGGTTGGCGTTGTCCTCTCGATGTCTGGGACATTAACTGTTGTCGGGTGGTGGGTCTGGTGGCTGTCCTGCTTGTTCAGCGTTGAGTCTGGCTAGTGCTTCTTGGTATTC
>NZ_KV805226.1:27418-28398 GCF_001811565.1 Corynebacterium sp. HMSC078A10
ACCCCGGTGTTGAGCCGGTACATGTAGCCGCGTCCGGTAGGTCTTTGTGGGTCATCATCATTGATGCCGTTGTGGTAGGCGCACAGGAAGGTCAGGTTCTTGATGTTGGTGTAGCCTCCCGCCTGCCAGGGCACCAAATGATGCACTTGGCAGTAATCAGCGGGCTTATTGCAGCCTGGTCTTGCACACGTGTGGAATTCAGCATGCAGGGTAAGGCGTTGTTTGAAGTTTGCTCCACGCTCTAGTCGCCAGGTGTCGATGGGTCCTTCAATAGGGTGCACGATGGTGGCATAGCCTATTTCGGCAAACTTGTGGGTGAGGAATTCTGCTCCGGTCATGCGCCCGCCGTTGGTGAGGTTGAGTTCGATGTCGTCTCCGTCGCCGTTGATGATTTGGTCGAGCTCGTTGAGGGTGACGATGATTTGGGTGCGCACCGCGGGTTTAGAACCGCTTGTTTCTTTGTTGAAGAAGATGTCGTTGGCGGCTTGAAGCAGGTCGGTGTTGGTGGATTCTAAGACGCCGCGCATGTTGGCGATCGTGGTGGCATCGTCAGTTATGGAAAGGGTGTTGGGGCCTTGTTCCCGGTAGGTGATGCGTACGCCTGGTTTGGCTATGCGTTTGGAGCGGAGTTCTTTCAGTCGTGTGGCGGCGACGGTGGGGATGCGGTGTGCGGGTGTTCCTGCGAGTTTGATTCGCAGGTTCCAGGCGTCGAGGGTTTTCTTCACCTTCGCGGTGTAGGTTTCAATCAGTGTGAGGGTGCCCAGGCTGTGGCGTTGGGTGAGGGCTGCGTGGCGGGCTTTGCGTTGTTTACCGCTAAAGCGGGTGGGGCCGAAATACACCTGGTTAAGGTTTGCAAGTTCGGCGGCATCGGAAGCAGAGGCTCCGAGCGCGCGGAGCTCATCGGGTGAGCCAGGAATGTTTTCCACCAGCGCAATCCCCGAATTGCGGAGGCGGATGTAGGTTTCGATATCCCCCATGAG
>NZ_KV805226.1:28498-117912 GCF_001811565.1 Corynebacterium sp. HMSC078A10
CCCCATGAGCACAGAGACTAAAACAGCACCGTAGGCCCCGCAACCGGAAGAAGAAACTACCTGGTCTTAGCCTACGCAGGAGCCGGTTGGGGTGGCGTCGACAAGCTGCGTGACGTCACCCACGTGGCCGCGCACCTCGTCCGCGGTAAGCGCATAGCCCGTATCGGAATCCTCAACGGAGGCACCAAACACAACGCCCAGTACCTGACCCTCCGGGTTGATCATCGGACCGCCGGAATTGCCCTGCCGGATGCTACCGCGCACCGTGTAGGCATCGCGCTCCACGCGGCCCGTGGAGTAGATATCCGGACCAGCAATGGTCAGGCGATCCCGCACGCGCGCCGGCTCCGCAGTAAACGGCCCCGACTGCGGGAAGCCCAAGACGATGGCATCGTCCCCGGTAGCAGCCGCTTGTTCCGCCCACGGCAAAGGATCCAATCCCAATCCCGGGCTATGCAGCACAGCAATGTCCACGTCCGAGTTGTAATACACCACGTCCGCTTCCTTGAGGCCAAGGACCGTATCGAGGCGAACCTTATCCGTGCCCGCCACAACGTGGGCGTTCGTGATGACGTAGTCCGGCTCCGTGACAAAGCCCGAGCCCATAAGTCGGCGCGAGCACGCCTCGGCATCACCCAGCACGTGAATAACGGAAGGCCGCACACGCTCCGCAAGCTCAGGATCCCCAATATTCACCGCCGGCGCATCTACCTCAACATCGGCGCCAGAACGCTCCCAAGGCGACACCAACGGCGGCAGCCCAGACTCGTTGAGGAGCGCAGCCAAACCATTCGGCAGCGCCGCCAAGCGCGAAGGCGCCACCGCATTGAGCGAGCTCAGCACGCGCGATTCACGCAGCGCCTGCCCCGGCTGACCACCCAGATTGGAGGCCAAAGGCAAGGACACCAGCCAAATCACCACGATGGCCGCAGCCGCCTGGAACACCGCGCCAATCGACGAATCCACGCGCTGCCCCGAGCGGGTTCGCATGCGGTCCCGCAGCACCATGCCAAGCGACGTCCCCACCAACTGCCCCAGGCCCACCAACAAAATCAGCACACCGACGGCCAGCAAGAAGCGCACTGCCGCCTGGTCCGTCAGCCCCATCACCAGCGGGGCAACCACGGTTCCTAAAACCAACCCCGCAATGATTCCCACCGCTGCGAGGACCGCCGCTAAGGCGCCCTGCCGCCAGCCCACGCGCACGGCAAGGAGCACGGCAATCACGATCAGGATGTCAACAGCTAGGGACACAGGGGGAATACTTTCTTAAAGGCTAAAAGGAGCAGAACTAGCCTATCTTCTCATTATTCAAAGAGCGATTGAGTGAGTCACGCAGATCATGAACCATATTCTTATCCCATTCCACGCTCCAGCCCGCATGGTCCATCAGCCCGGAGAGCACTCCCGCGGTAAAACCCCACACCACGTATCCCCGCGCCCGGAAGGCCGGCCCCTTCCAGCGGCTAAACCCCACCATCATGCGGTTGGCCGGATCCGCCAGCTCCCGCAGCGGGACGGTGAAGACATCGTCGGTCTCCGCCGGGCTCGCCGGCCACACGGTGCCCGGTTCATGCCAATACGCCAGGACCGAGCTCACGGTGTTGCCGGTAGCCCGGATGTCCAGCTTGCCCCACTGCTCAAGAGGGGTGACCGTGGAGCGGTCGAGGCCGGTTTCTTCCTCGGCTTCGCGCAGGGCGACGTCGACAAGCGAGGCGTCCCCCTCCTCCCTACGCCCGCCGGGAAAGGCAATCTGGCCGGAGTGCGAGCGCATCGACGGCGAGCGGTGCGTGAGCAGCACCTCACCATCCTCAAAACTGGTGCCCTTCAGCAGCACCAACACTGCCGATTCACGCCGGCGCTTAGCGGCCGGGACATGCCGAATGAGACGTTCTTGGACCTTGTCTGTATCAACCCCGAGCGCCGGGCGCAGCCACTCCGGGGCATGAGCAGGAAAAAGACGGCTCACTTGAGAACCTCCTCGACGGCCTCCTCCAAATCTTCTGCGGAGTCGAACGGCTTCACAAACTTCTCCTCCACCGTGCCATCGCGCACCACCAGGGTGATGGGGATAACGCCCGGCAACCCGAGCTCACCTGCGAAGGCACCGTCATCGTCTTGGTAGCTGGGGATATCAACCTGCAGGTCGCTGAGAAGAGCGGCCCCGTTGGCGGCGTTCGCATCCGCATGCACGCCGACGACATTCCACGTCGGGTGCGCTCGCGCAAGGTCTTCGAAGAAGGGCAGCTCCGTGCGGCACGGTTCGCACCACCACGCCCACACAGTAACGATCTGGACGTTCTTGGCCGCCGCAGTACCGGCCGCACCCAAGCACGGAAGATCCACACCCGCAAGCGGTCCCTCGGGGCATTTGGGGCGCTTGGCCACCTCTTGCTCCTGCGCCTCGGGGAGGGCGACCTCCGGCTCATCATTCTCAAGCAGGTTCACCACGCCGACGAACGCGAGCGCCGCCAGCGCGATAATGGCAGCGATGCTCGCCTTCACGTATCCGGGCCACCGAGAATATTGGCTCATTGCTCCACCTTAACCTCGCGAGGGGCACCATGGGGCGAGGACGCAGGCCACGCACTGCGGCTTCCGCGCGGTGCACACGCGCCGTCCATGGAGAATGAGGCGGTGCGAAAACACGGTTTGTTCTGCTTCGGGCACGCGCTTGGCGACGTCCCTCTCAATCGCCCTCGGGGTCTTCGCCTCGGTCAACCCAAGACGCTGGCTCAGTCGCGTGACGTGGGTATCCACCGTGATCCCCGGCAGGCCGAAGGCATTGCCGCGCACCACCAGCGCGGTCTTGCGCCCGACGCCGGGCAGGGAGGTGAGCTCGTCGATGCCGCGGGGCACCTGCCCGTCGAAGTCCGCGACGAGCTTTTCTCCGATGCCTAACAGGTGGCCGGCCTTCGTGCGCTGGAATCCGAGCGGGCGGAGGATGCGCTCGAGGTCAGCGCGGTCCGCGGCCGCATAGTCCGGTGCGGAAGGATACTGAGCAAAAAGCTCTGGGGTGACCTGGTTGACGCGGGCATCCGTGCACTGCGCCGAGAGCACCGTAGCAATAAGTAGCTCGAGCGGCGTGGTGAAATCTAGCTCGCAATCGGCGTCGGGATATTCATCCGCCAAGGCGGTACGAATATGAACGATGCGAGCGGCCTCGTCAGCGTCATCGTGGTGCACGGGAAGGTCAGGGGACATAAAAGAGATCTTAGTGACGGCGGCTAGAATGGGAAGCATGATTTCGCTCGTCATCTTTGTGCCGCTGTGCCTCGCGCTGTTTGCCATCCTCATGGAGAAACTTGAGGCGACGGCTTTCGAAAACTAAATAGACCATTCAAGGCGTGTGATTATTTTTCACGTTGGTGGAAATAGTGACTAATTACACTGTATGATATTGTGCAGTGCCTCGTGGCGCACTGGAGACTAGGTGCGTCAAATCAAACCAAACCAGCTTGTGTCCCAGTGTTTTCCGGGCTGCGCAGGCTTTAAGGAGTAACAGTGGAAGGCGTACAGGACATTCTCTCCCGCGCTGGCATTTTCCAGGGCGTCGATCCGGTAGCAGTACAGAACCTTATTGAGCAGATGGAAACCGTCCGTTTCCCGCGCGGCACCACCATTTTCGAGGAAGGTGAGCCGGGAGACCGCCTCTACATCATCACCTCGGGCAAGATTAAGCTCGCCCGCCACGCCCCGGATGGCCGCGAGAACCTCCTGACCGTGATGGGCCCGTCCGATATGTTCGGCGAGCTCTCCATCTTCGATCCGGGCCCGCGCACCTCTTCCGCTGTCTGCGTCACTGAGGTCACCGCAGCCACGATGAACTCTGAGATGCTCAAGCAGTGGGTGGCCGATCATCCGGCAATTGCTCAGCAGCTTCTGCGCGTGCTTGCCCGCCGTCTGCGCCGCACGAACGCCAACCTGGCGGACCTCATCTTCACCGACGTGCCAGGCCGCGTGGCCAAGACCCTGCTGCAGCTGGCTAACCGCTTCGGTGTGCAGGAGGGCGGCGCGCTGCGCGTGAACCACGACCTCACCCAGGAAGAGATCGCCCAGCTCGTCGGCGCTTCCCGCGAGACCGTGAACAAGGCGCTGGCCACCTTCGCTCACCGCGGCTGGATCCGCTTGGAGGGCAAGTCGGTGCTCATCGTCGATACCGAGCACTTGGCCCGCCGCGCACGCTAGGCCTTAAAGGCCGAGCTCTCCGGCCTTGGACTTGTCCTAACGCAAAATCCCCCGAGAATTTCTCGGGGGATTTTCCTATGTAGTGCTTTAGTTCTGAGCCGCGAGGTACTTCAGCGCGGTGCGCGTCGACTGCTCAGCCGCGTGGCGCAGGACCGGATCGACATCGTCATACATCTCATCAACGAGAGTCTTGACGTCGACGTCCTCACCCAAGCGCCCACGGACTTCCTTGATCTGGTCCAGACGGTGGTGACGGCGGTCAATGTATTTGCGGGCAACCGCGGAGGTGTCCTCCAAGTCCGGGCCGTGGCCCGGGAAGAGCGCCACGTCCTTGCCGCGTTCTTCCAGAAGATCCAGGGTCTTCAGGTAATCAGCCAAGTCGCCATCCGTCTCAGACAGCAGCACGGTGTGGCGGCCTGCGATGGTGTCACCGGTCAGGATGCCCTCCAGGGTGGAGTTCTTCGCTTCCGCGGACCACACAAAGAAGCAGGTGGAATCTGCGGTGTGCCCCGGGGTGTGAACGACCTCAAGCTGCGGGGTGATGCCGTCGACGGTGATCACTTCTCCGTCGACAAGCGCGTCGCCTCCATTGCAGTAATTCGGATCGAAAGAGCGGATGGGAGCGCCGGTGAGCTGACGCAGGCGCTGGGCGCCTGATGCGTGATCATCGTGGCGGTGGGTTAGAAGGATCAGCGCAACCTCGCCCGCCTTCGCGGTCACGACGTTGAGATGACCTTCATCCTCCGGGCCCGGATCAACCACAATGGCGCGGGAATCTTCCCCAGCGCGGATGATCCACGTATTGGTGCCCTCCAAAGCGGTGTAACTGGGATTATCGCACAGCACGACACCGACGGACTGGCTCACGGGACGCAGTTGGCTATATGCAGGATGCTCCATGGTTCTAACCCTATCCGATTACTCAGCGATTTCTACGATGACTTCGATCTCAACGGGGGAATCTTTCGGTAGGACCGCTACCCCCACCGCGGAACGCGCGTGGATTCCGGCGTCTCCGAAGACCTCACCCAAGAAGTCGGAAGCACCATTGATGACCGCAGCTTGCTCAGTAAAGGAGGGGTCCGAAGCCACGAATCCAACCACCTTCACCACGCGGGTTACGTGGTCAAGGCCTACGAGACCATCGATTGCAGCCAAAGCGTTCAGCACGGCCACGCGTGCCAATTCTTGCGCCTTTTCTAGGCTAACCTCTGCGCCGACCTTGCCGGAAGCCGGCAATTCACCGCCCACAACGGGCAGCTGGCCAGAGGTCCACACCTGGTTTCCCGCGCGGGTAGCTGGGATATAGGACGCGAGGGGGACAGCGACAGAAGGCAGCTCGACGCCGAGCTCTTCAAGGCGGGCAAGCGCACCCATTAGGACTCCTCCACAGGACGCTTGAAATAGGCGACAACATTCTCCGGGTTCATACCCGGGGTGATGGTGACGAGCTCCCAGCCGTCCTCACCCCAGGAATCGAGGATTTGTTTCGTCGCGTGCGTAAGAACCGGCGCAGTGGCATATTCCCATTTAGTCATGGGCTCAATGCTACTAAATACCGATGAGTTCGCCACCCTCAGCGAGGTAATGGGCCCAGCTCGTGATGTGCGGGTTCTTGCGCAGAAGGGCGCGGCGCTGACGCTCCGTGAGGCCGCCCCACACGCCGAACTCCACGCGATTATCAAGCGCATCCGCGCGGCACTCATTGAGCACCGGGCAATGGCGGCAGATTACTGCAGCTTTACGCTGCTCAGCTCCTCGTACAAAGAGTGCATCAGGATCACCGTTGCGGCACTTAGCTTGGGTAACCCACTCACCACGCTCTGTGGTTAACGAGGCATTCTTTACCATTGCGGACCGTCCTGCACCTTTGACACTGACTGCCATGGCTAGGTAACTCCTTCCAAGCTCACCCCCGTCGAGCTCAAAGATCATGAATAACCCTCTACCCGACGGAATATTATGTACCCTTGGTAAGTCTATTCACAGACCGGTATACCTGTCTAACAGGTCACACTTTAGGGGGGTCTCCCGGATATCCTCCTAAACCACTAGTGTGTGGAGGGTGACTGTGATCAAATCCCTGGGAAAGCTCGTCCTGTCCACAGCACTGGTCGGCATCCTCATCGCGCTGGCCATCGCCCCCGTCGCTGGCGTCAGCGGTGTCGCCGTGGCCAGGACCAATGAGACGATGCAATCAGACGTCCAGGATCTCACCAACGGTGATACCCCCGGCGTGAGCACCATCTTGGATGCCAAGGGCAACCCCCTTGCGTATATCTATGAGCAGCGCCGCCATCCAGTGAAACCGGATGAGATCTCGGACGCCATGAAGAAGGCAGTGGTGGCTATCGAGGACCGCCGTTTCTATGAGCACGAGGGCGTCGACTTGCAGGGCAATGTCCGTGCGTTGTGGACCAACCTGGTTGCGGGCGGTGTCTCCCAGGGCGCATCCACGCTTGACCAGCAGTACGTAAAGAATTACCTCCTTTTGGTCAACGCGACTACCGACGAAGAACGTCAGGCCGCGACCGAACAATCCGTGGCCCGTAAGCTGCGCGAAATGCGCATGGCTACGGACATCGATGCCCGGCTCTCCAAGGATGAGATCCTCACCAACTATCTCAACCTCGTCCCCTTTGGAAACCACTCCTTCGGCGTTGAGGCCGCTAGCCGCACCTACTTCGGAACCGATGCCGCGCACCTCACCGTGCCGCAGGCTGCGATGCTCGCCGGCATGGTGCAATCCTCGGAATACCTCAACCCCTATACCAACGAGGAAGGCGTAACTGAGCGCCGCAACGTGGTGCTCCAAGCCATGGTTGACAACGGCTCCCTTTCCCAGGAGGACGCCGACGCCTTTTCCCAGCAGCCGCTCGGCGTGTTGGACAGCCCTGCAACCTTGGCTAACGGCTGCATCGGCGCGGGCGATCGCGGCTTCTTCTGCGACTATGTGCTGGAATACCTCAACGAAAAAGGCATCGACCGCGAGCACCTTGCGCGTGGCGGTCTGACCGTTAAGACCACGCTTGACCCCGACGTCCAAGACCAAGCGCTCAACGCAGTGCGAAGCAACACCGCCCCGGATGCGGCGGGCGTGGCGGAGGTCATGAACGTTATCAAGCCGGGCACCGATTCCCGCAAGGTCCTAGCCATGGTGTCGTCGCGCACCTATGGGCTCGACCTGAACAACAATGAAACCCTTCTGCCCCAGCCCAATTCTTTGGTGGGCAACGGCGCAGGCTCCGTGTTCAAACTCTTTACCGCCGCGGCCGCCCTGGAGGCGGGCTACGGCATCAAGGACAAGCTGGCCGTGCCCAATCGCTACGAAGCGGAAGGCCTGGGATACGGCGGCGCAGCTAACTGCCCGCCCAACAAGTACTGCGTGGAAAACTCCGGCAACTACGCCTCCACGATGACCATGCAGGACACACTGGCCTACTCCCCCAACACCCCCTTCATCCAGCTCACCGAGCAACTTGGCGTCGAGCGCCTGGTCGACATCGCCGTCAAGCTCGGCCTGCGTTCTTATGAAGAACCCGGCAGCTACGACGGCGAGTCCTCCATCGCCGACCACATTAAGGAATCCAATCTCGGCTCCTTCACGCTCGGCCCGACAGCAGTGAATGCACTGGAGCTGTCTAACGTGGGCGCGACGGTGGCGTCGCAAGGCATGTGGTGCGAGCCCAACCCCATCGAGGAAGTCACGGACTCCCACGGCAACGAGGTCTACCTCAAACACACGCCGTGCGAACGCGCAGTGGACAAGGAAGTGGCGAAGGCGCTGGAAAACAACATGACCGCCGATACCGAAAAGGGCACCGCCTCCGACTCTGCACGCGCTGCCGGCTTCAGTGGCCAGGCCGCCGCCAAGACCGGTACCACCGAGTCCAACCAGTCCTCGGCTTTCCTTGGATTCAACTCGGCAGTCGCTGCCGCACCGTACATCTACAACGACGGGACCACCACGAGCCCGCTGTGCACCGGCCCGGTACGCCAGTGCTCCAGCGGCAACCTCTTCGGTGGCAAGGAGCCGGCGGCGACGTTCTACACAATGGCCGCGCGCGTACCCGAGGCGCAGAAGGGCACGGTGCCCGATTATGACCGGGCCTACGACTCCGGCAAGGTTTCGCCGCTTATCGACGGCGTGAAGGGCAAGTCCGAAAGCCAAGCCCGTTCCGCGCTGGAGAAAGCCGGATACAAAGTCAGGACCGCCGAGGTCCCCGCGCCCGGCGTGGGCTATGGCAAGGTAGTTCGCGTCATCACCGGTCCATCCGGCGCGAAGAAGGGCGCGGAGGTCACGCTCCAGCTTTCCGACGGCTCCGCGAGCGATTCTTCTGATTCTGCGAGCACGAACCCCATAGTCTGGGACTCCAACTCGGGCTCTCCGTCCGCACCGAGCGGCGGCGAGCCGGGAGGCGGCCAGTCCGAGCCACTATTCACTCAAGAAGATGTTGACCGCTTCACGAATGACGTGCGGAGCTTCTTCGGGCTTTAGCGCTTTAGTTGAGGGCAGCCTTCACTGCAGTGGACAGGCGCTTGCCGTCCGCGCGTCCGGCAGCCTTGGCGGTGGCCACCTTCATGACGTTACCCATCTGCTTGATGGTCGCCGGCTCACCGGAGTCCTTCTCAACCTCGGCGATGGATTCTTTAACGAGGGCGTTCAGGGAGTCGTCGTCAAGCTGCTCCGGCTGGTAGGCCTCGAAGAAGGGGACGTCGGCAAGCTCCGCCTCCGCCAACTCCGGGCGGCCATTCTCCGCGTAAACCTCTGCGGACTCGCGGCGCTTTTTAATCTCACGAGCGATGACCTTGAGGATGTCCTCATCGGTGATCTCGTGGCGAGAACCGGAAGTTTCCTCCGCCTGGATGGCAGACAGCAGAGAACGGATGGCGCTCGTACGGGCCTTATCCTTGGCCTTCATCGAGGTCTTAAGGTCAGCGCGGATAGTTTCTTTCAACTCACTCATGCCCTTCAATCTACGCCAGCCGGCCAGGTAGTGTGGTGAGGGTGAAGATTTTCCCTGTCCTTGGCGGACTCGCCGCCGCCGGCCTGGGCACCGCCGCATGGGCGCACTCAGAGCTCACCAAGTTCGAGCTCAAGGAGTACACCCTGCCGCTGCTGGAGCCCGGCACGCTGCGCGAGGAGTCCGAGTTCCGCATCCTGCACGTGTCCGACCTCCACATGATTCCGGGCCAGCGCGCCAAAATCGAGTGGGTCTCAGGCCTCGACGCCCTCGACCCGCACCTGGTGATCAACACCGGTGACAATCTTTCCGACGAGCGCGGCGTCCCCGAGGTCCTCCGCGCGCTTGGCCCGCTGCTGAGCCGCCCGGGGATGTTCTGCTTTGGCACCAATGATTACTGGGCGCCGCGCATCCCGAATCCCTTCAACTACCTGATTGGGAAGAAGAACGAGCCCTCTTATGTGAACCTGCCGTGGAAGGGCATGCGCGCGGCCTTCCTTGAGCACGGCTGGCACGATGCCAACCAGGCTCGCGTGGAATTCAAGGTGGGCGATGTTCGCCTGGCTGCCGCCGGTGTGGACGACCCACACCATGATCTGGATGACTACTCGGAAATCGCCGGCGCCCCGAACGAGGATGCCGACCTTTCCTTGGCGCTCCTGCATTCCCCGGAACCCCGCGTCTTGGAGAAGTTCGCCGCCGACGGCTACCAGCTGTCCTTGTCTGGACACACGCACGGCGGCCAGTTGTGCCTGCCGTTTAAGGTGTTGGGCTCGCGCTCCATCGTGACCAACTGCGGCATCGACCGCGTCCGCGCCCAGGGCCTGCACCGGTTCGGAGAGATGTACATGCATGTCTCCAACGGGTTGGGTACCTCGAAGTTCGTTCCCTTCCGAGTCTTCTGCCGCCCGTCGGCCACGCTCCTGCGTATCACTGAGAAGACCGCCTAGGGATACCCCCTCCACGCTGCCGTTTTGTCCTTTCAGACCGGGGTGCGTTACAGTAATCCGGTACCGCTTAGAGCGAGACACCGGGATATGGCGCAGCTTGGTAGCGCGCTTCGTTCGGGACGAAGAGGTCGCAGGTTCAAATCCTGTTATCCCGACCACCTCAACGGGTCGATGACCTGCACTTACTTCAAATGCAGTGATTCGGCCCGTTTCTTTTGTGCTTTGTTTGTCACCGCTTTGTCACCCGTTCATTCGTTCATACGCCGCAAGGTCAATCCCCATACCCAGATACGTCGTATAGATTGCTGTTGTTTCCAAGTCCGCATGGCCAAGCCACGATTGGACCACATTCACCGGGACTCCCCGCCGTAACCAGTTGCATGCGGCGCTATGCCGGAGATCGTGAATCGTGCGCCCTCCAGAAATTTCTTCCCACTTTGTCGAGCGAGTAAATCGCCCACGCCAAATCTGGCTTTTACCGTTCCGCGAGAGCAGATAGTCATCACCAGTCTTGCCTCGTGAGAGCTCTTCCACGACAGGGACAAGTACCTTCGCTAGCGGGACCACTCGCATGCGGCCCGATTTAGGAGCCTTTTCAGGTTTCCCTTCAGGCTGTGACCTTTTCACCTGGATATGCGGTGGATTAGACGTAAGCTGCACATCCGCAACACGGAGCGCACGAGCTTCTCCCCAGCGCACCCCGCTATAAGCCAATACTCGTACGACAGCAGCATCAAAGTCCCTCAGACCTTTAGCCATTGCTTCAATCTGGCCTTCAGTCAGTGGGCTAATGGCGTGCATAGTCTTCTTCCGGCGTGGGATTTCTACAGCCTTCATGGGGTCACTCACCACATAGCCGCGTCGTGCCGACCACTTAAAGAAGGCGCACAGGCAGTCGCAATAACGTCGCACCGTCGCCGCCGACTTCTCTGCACGCCACGAATCCACCAGCAGTTGTAAATCTTGGGGCTTAATTCCCCGAATCTGCCGTTTGAGGAGTCCCGATGGAAGAATGCCGATGACCACAGAGTCCGTCGCATACGTAGAAGCCGCCACGTCGTCCTTTCGAACTTCGAGCCACACATCCGCCGCCGTCTGCACCGAGACCCTGCCAAGCCTCGCGGAGAACGTGGAATCGGCGTACTTCAACCGCTCCCGATCTTCCCAGGCTTTGGCCTCAGCCTCAGTCGCGAACGTCCGCGACACCTGCTGACCTCGAATTTTGACGAGCCCCTGCCAACGACTTCCTCGTTGCCGAGCCATAACTATCGGCTCTCCAGCAGCCGACGCACGTCAGCCCGTGCATATCGCACGACGCGTCCCTGCGCAATAACCGGCTCAAGCGGCGGATTCGTCAAAGCCTTCCAGGCCGAGAGCGTCGACCTCGACACCGACAATATTTCCGCGACCTCACTGGGGGTCAGCACCGGACCGTAGCTAGATAGCGCCTTAGACGTTTTCATCCTCTTTCAGCGACTGCACTTCCCAGGCCCAGATGCCGATCTCGTCGTCATCGACGTACGGTGCCCGAAACCGAACCGGCGCCGGTTCACCATCCGCCCGCACGTACCCAACACCAGCGGTCGCGTAACCGTTCGTCTCCGTCGCCGGAGAAATCTCATGAGCCGCAGCCCCTAGGGCAGCCGCCCCACTTCCGAGCACCAGATCGACCTCCTGCGCCGACTCCACCCGCAGACAAATACGATTCATGAAATGCGCTCTGTACGGCCCTAAATTCTCCTTTTGCGGCTGCTGCGCGGCTGCTACGACATAGATCCCGGCCGACCGCCCCTGCGACAAAATTTGCTGCATCGAGGCTCTCACTGAGCTTTGCCATTTGCGGTCCCCCATCGTCCCCAAGGCGTTAAGCTCATCTACTACCAGGATGATTAGTGGACGTCCTTCCCGTTGCTCAAACTGCCTCTCTCCGGTTTCCTGCCGTCGCTTCATCTCAGCGACCAGGTCGAGCAGCAAGGACTCAATATCCGCCAAGTCAAAAGCCACCCGCTCAAATGCTCCGTCCACCACACCCGCGAGCTCCGCACGCTTCGGGTCGATTCCCCAGAATTGAGCACCTCCAGAAAGATACCCATAGGCATCGAATACACTTATCAGATAGCGCCACAGTAAGGATCCTTTTCCAGACCCCGAAGCCCCCACAACCAGCGTGTGTCCGAGATTCACGTAACAAACCTCGCCCCGGTCGTCCCTGCCGATGGGAAGCTTCTTACCAACGGGTTCCTCAAAAAAACTCAGCATTCTCATACGCAGCGGGAATCGGGTCCTCAAGAAAGGCAGTCACCGTCGCTCGACCACGTCCACGTGGGGTAACAGTCACATCCTCCACACGTAACGCATCACGAATCGCTCCGCTACACGCCACGATATCCTCGACGGTTCTTCCCGGATTAGGGCGCTTACCCGGTCTGTAAACGAGGCCACGGTTGCAGACATGTCTGCCACCACACCAGGACTCACCATCAATCTGCCCAATAGTGTCCACGACGACCTGATCATTCGCTGCACGACTTTTGACCCGGACGGGTGCGTTCCCGAAGCAAAGGACGAGTTTCCCGGCGTGGACTACTGCCCTAGCCTGTACCACCTTTTGCGGGACGAACCATCTCCAGGCATCGACATCACCCACGACATTATCCGCGCACTACTTCCCTACCGCGGGATCCACATGGAGGTAGAGCCGAGGATTCTCGATGGCGATGTAGACATCGAGCGGCTGTAGCTGCTGGCTACGCTGTAAGCCATGAAGGAACCCAGCTGTGGTGTGTGCTGCGGCTGGGTTTCTTCTTGGGGAGGGTGAAGAGGGGACGTGATGGGACACCGGCCACGTCTTAAGTCGGGCAGCGTCTCCGCCAGACCCGGCAGAACTTGCGCACCGCTGACTGTAAGCATATACTTACACCTGACATCGTTCGATTACGATACGGAGGGATGATGGACGCAGCACGGCTCGCTCAGATGCTCAGTGCTCTTGGAAGTGAGCCTCGGTTGCGAATTATCGCCTCCCTAGAGACGGATTCGACCCATGTCAGTGAGCTGGCCCGCCGACTCGGGATGTCTCGGCCACTGCTCTACCAGCACCTCAACCGCTTGGAAGCTGCTGGACTCATCGAGAGTGGCCTGGAACAGCTCGGAGAGAGCCGAGTGAGGAAGCACTACTGGGTCGCTCCGTTTCAGCTTGAAGTAACTCCAGACCACATTAGGCACCTGATTAATCAAGAACAGAAAAGGGAATCTTCGTGACACTTACCGCTACCGTATTTCTTGTCATCCTCGCCGCCGCATTACCACTCGCGATCTTCGTTGCTCTTACCGTCTGGGTGGTACGCACCGTCACCAGCGCACGACGCGAAACGGCGACGGCGATCGATGGTTCCAACCAACTCATCGTGGAGCATCTACGCAACATCACCGAGCGGTTGGATCGGATTGAGGCCCAACTCAGCGAGATCCCCGAGTAATCAGGCTCTTCCTTAAACAAGGGGCGCGGTGGTTTTGGCTCCGCGCTATGGGCTGTCACAGCGTATGCGCTAAGCACGTCGCGTAGACCTCCAGCAACATAAACTTGCTTGTGACTTTGGCGGCGGGGTGTGTCTCCGGTCGTGGCGTTATCCTGTCCCTCTCGCGGATAGGGGCTAGGACTGGGGACGAACCACGTGGTGTGCCCCCACCTCCGACACCGCCCCGGCCCACCTGCCGACGGAACCGGGAACGGAAACCGACGGAAACCATAGCTGTGGTTCGGGTCGTTGCAGGTGGGTGGGTAGTTTCGCAAAAGACTCAACCCGCAGGAAACTGCGGGTTCTTTTTCGTTTTCACCTCTAAAAGAGGGGTTAAGGAGAAGCGTAAACAACGTGACGCGCTGCACCCCATCGACCGGGACATACCGCGTCCGAGATTTCTTCCCTGACCAACATCGTGACCGAAGCCAATGAGATTGGTAAGTTCGGCTAGCTCTGCAAACATGACCAGGTTTATTCTTCGTACTGAGAGCGCACCGCACCAGGACCAAGACGAACAGTGCAGCAGTTGGAGCACCGGGTCACAGTTAGGTCAGCCTAGACCTCCTCAGGGCAAATGCCGAGGGCACATCCCCCTCTTCCGCGATTGAAGGTACCGCATCAGTAGAAAGCCACCAATTGCCGACGCGTAAATACACATATATACTCACAGAAGTACGCCAGGCGTTGAGCCGCGAGGCAAGAATACCCCGGGCAACAACTCCGAGAGCCGATGCTTAGCATCGGCTCTCGTGCCATTTTCCGGAGTCACGGAGTTCAATTTGCTGCTCGCATACCTCGACGAAATTGGTTCCCCTGGGGCCTTTGTCCATCCTTCACACAAGAAGTTCTCTGATAGCCCCGCTTTTGGTTATGGCGGCTTTGTAATTCCCGAAGATAATGCTCGGCAATTTGGCGCCTTCTTCGCGGAACGAAAGAAACAATTCTTCCAAAATGATATTCCAGACAACGTCGATCCTGGTCGATGGGAAAGAAAAGGCGCAGATTTACTGTTCGCCAAGGCGTACGATGAACGTCCCCAAAATTTAAGACTGCTTGGAAGTCTGATTTCCAAACTTAGGCAATTGAATGGAAACCTTTTCTACTATGCTGAAGAAAAGCCAATAGGCACTCCCAAAGAGACTAACTGTGGTCCAAATGAATTTCGCCAGCGAGAAGAAACCTCAATGAGGGAATCCTTAAATAGGCTGGCGAATCATGCACATTCGTTAGACCAATCGATGCTCGTGCTAATGGATCAAATCAATGAGAAATCCCGAATCCAGCGCTTACCTGTGATGTACGCCCATATTCTGGGTCGAGCTACCGAGCATAAGGAAATGCGGCGATTGATTGAACCGCCTATGCACATCGACAGTAAACTCTCTTCTAATATCCAGTTTGCTGATTGGGTATGCGCTTTAGTAAAACGAGCTGTCGAATATCAACTAGTAGAAGATTCTCGCTATTCATGGATCCCCTTTGCGAGTCAGTTATCGGCTGCGCGAGGAGCTTTCACCTATGAATCGAAACTCCACCTATGTGGGCGATCCATCTCAGATCTCCACCATTCAGAGATTATCTATGCCGAGAGGCCAGTTATCGACTTCCTAAATGTGAGTCAGGAAAACCGGGAAAACTAGAACGGGTCAGGAAAGCCACACTCAGGTAAATGCATGGTTGCCACAAATCTCCTGCAGGAAGCCAATTCCTTGTGAGAGGTTTTGCCAACGGAACCAAGCAGTAGGCAGCTTCGAGTTCTTTTGCGTTTCACGGTTAAGGGCTTTTAACCAGCCCTAAAAGCTCGAAGATCCACCCGAACCGGAAAAGCCCGAGCTAAACCCGCTGTTGACGCCGCCGCTGCTGGAGGAGCTATCGCGGGCGGTGGTGGCATCGCTGTCCCAGGTGCTCACAACGTAGAAGGGCACGTAGCCGTGGTAGCCGGAACCGGCGAAGAAGTTGGAGTCATAGATACGCGTGCGCTCTGGGCGCTCGTCGGCCTCGTTGCGCTTCTGCAGCTGCGCCTGCAGGTGCTCAGAGAGTAGCGCGGTGCGGTCCAAGAGCTCCAAGTAGCGTTCCATGAACTGCGGGTGATTGGGCTCGTTGGAGAGTGCAACGGCGGCACCTTCTAGCTCCTTGGCGTGACGCTCAAGCGCCGAGTCGATATCCGCCGCCAAGTAGCCTGCCTGCGCTAGGTCCTTGCCCAACTCGTAGAGCTCGAAGCGGCGGGCATCGGCATCAGCGTCTTCGATACGGCGCAGCTTTTCGATGTTGACTTCGGCGGTTTCCACGCGCTCACACAGCTCGCGCGCGTGGGCGATGGGCTCGGCATGCGAACGGAACTGTTCATCCGGCGCATCGGCTGGAATCGACATAAGGGATCCCACCTGGGCATCGATGGCGAGGAAGTCATCGCGAAGGCCCTCCCAGTCCTCACGCAAACGCTCATCCACCAGACCCGATTGCAGCGAGTGCGCCCGGATATCGATCTCCCTCAGGCGCTGTGCCACACCGGTATAGGTCTGCGATACGTAGTCCCAATCCTCGCGCGCCTGCTGCGCCTTCTTCTGCCGGCTGCGCCGAGTACCGCCGACAATGCCCGCGCCCGCGCCACCGATGCCCAGGCCCGCCACGCCGAGGCCAATGGCCGCCCCAATGCGCCCATCCTTCGCGCTCTCGTACTGGGCATCCGCAGCACGGTCCACATCGATCGCCGCCGCCGCACCTGCAAAGAGACCAGCAGGAATGTTGTCATCCCGCACGCCCGGCTTAATGGCTTCGATGGACTGCTCCAAATGGCTGTCACCTTTGCGCAGCTTCATCTGCCCGGCCACGTCCTCACCCGCAAAGACGAAGGCCTGGCGCGGGTCGAGTCCTACGCCGACGAAGACCTGACCATCAGCAAACTTATCCTTGCCGATAAGCTCCGGGTGATTATCACGCAGGTACTCCTCCACGGAGTCGTTAACGTTTTCTTTGTTCTTGGCAAAGACCATGTAGTGCAGCCCCTGGACCACGTCGGGGGCGGCGATCCGGGAGACATCGCTAAGCATGCGCTCTTCCTCCTCCGGAGTGAGCACATCATCCGGGTCCATGATGTCAGCCTGCACCTCACGCTGTGCGGGCTGCATGACGTAGTCGGAGCGTTCAGGCGCATCGAAGGCCGCCAAGCTCGCGCCCGCGCCGATTCCCCCGAGCAACAGACCGCCCACCATGGCCGCACCGACGATGGCGTCGACCGATGTTATTTTGGGGCCGCGGCTGGCGGCGAAAGGTTTGATATCGCGAGAGTCAGTCACGGTGATACTCCAATTCTTCAGCAGTCGGTGCCGCCAACTTTACCCCCACAATTGGAAACGACGCGGTGCCCCTACAGCAGCCGCGTCGCCCCTATTCCCTATCACTCACAACGGATTGGAGAAACCGTTTGCCTACCCCCTAAGTAGGCTTTGTGAGCGACTTTTACTCTAGCACTCTTTTCATTCACAGCGGTAGCAAAATCTGGAAAACCGAGTAACATATCGTGGCACTTCTGCGATGTGCCGGACGCAGGGCCGTGAGCTAGGCTTTTTCTTTTTCTGCCCGCCCTGCAGGTGCCCCCACGAGCACGAAGGCCGCAATCGTAATTACCCCCAAAATGGCCAGAGCAGTCCACAACTGTGGGGACTGCCCACCATTACCTGCCACGGTGATGGCGGAGGTGGCCCACTGCATGGGGAAGAGATGCACGAGCGCGCTCATCGCGGCGTTGAGATCGGTGCCGGTCGACGCCGCCTTCCACGCCCAGCCCACAATGCCAACCTGCGCCACGGCGAGCACGCTGCCCAGGACCCAGCCGCCAGCGCCAAGGCCGCGCGCAAGCGCGAACACAATGCTTGCCGACGCCACCCCGGCCCCCGCCGCCGCGAGCCCCGCCCAGGCCACCGCGGCTGCGGTCACGCCAGTAGCCAGGAGGGCCACGAGCAAGCCCACAACGACGCCAATCAGCACCGCCCCGCCGAGGAGCGTGAGGATTCGGCGCTCCACGCGGGTCAACAGTGCGCCGATAACACCGCCGCCAAGAGCAGCGATGGCTGCTAGCAACATAGCGACAATGGGGCTCAGCAGCTGGGCGGGTGCGCTGCCGCCCTCGGCGGGCCCGGCGACGGTCGGCATCGCACGCTGTGCGCCCTGCACCTTGGTCCGGTTCTGCTTGGCCATGCCATCGACCTTCTCCGCTCCTTCCACAAGCTTGTCTACGCCCTTCAAGGCCTCATCGACCTTCGCGTTGAGCTCACCAATACCGGCGTTGAGCTGCTTCGCCCCCTCGGTGGCTTGGTAGACGCCATCGTGATAGGCATAACCACTGACGGCCAGCTGATTGGAAAGCTCGCGCGAACCATCCTTGAGTTGCGTCAATTGATCCTGAACGGATTGGTCGAATTGGAAGTTCTCCACCTGGCCGCGCAGATCACCAAGCTGCGAGCGGATGTTCTTCGCCTCCGCCGAGTTGTTTCCTTCTAGGTCCTTTAAGGTGCCGTCGATTGCCTGCAAGAGCTGTCCGCGAACCACGCCGAGGCCCACGACTTGATCCACGGCTCCGCCGACCCCGTCGGCCAGCTCGGTGGCGCCGTTGCCCAGCTGGGCGGTGCCGGACTGCAGCTGCACGAGCCCGTCATAAAGCTCCTGCGAGCCGCCGGCCAGCTGGTCTACTCCACCGCCGAGCTCATCAGCGCCATCCTGGAGCTCCCCTGTGCCGTCTGCGAGCTGCTTCGTGCCGTTGGCCAAAAAGCCGGCTTGGGCATTGGCTTCCGAGAGGGCACGGGAGACGTCGTAAAGCTCAGCCGGATCGATGGTGCCATCGCTGGGAGCCCCGGCCTGTTCCTGCGACCAGGTTTCGGCCGGCTGCCACTCGGACACGGCGGCGACGACCGCACCGACAATGAGCGGCACGATGAGCACGAGGGTGAGAATCAGAGCGCGGGTGCCAACCTTCCGGTTGGCGTCAGCAGGACTGGCTAGGCGTGAGGTCATGTAAAAGAAACTATCGTTCACGCTGGGAAAAAGCGGTCAGGCGCGCGGAAAAGCCCCGCCAGTACCGTGTTCTTCGGTCACTAGCGGGGCTACTGAGGTTACGTAATTAACGCGTATGCGTTAATTACTTCTTCTCCGCGAAGAGCTCGCGCACGCGCTTGCCCAGCTGCGGGGAGACAGCATCCCAGTAGGCGTAGACGCGCTCCTCGGTCTCCGGGGACACGCCAGCCATAGCGTTGGTGATGTTGTCTGCGAGGCGCTCCTTGGCACCGTCGTCGTAGACGTTCTCGTACAGGTCAGTGGCCTGAACGGTGTCATTATCCTCGGCGTGGCGGACGTAGGGCGCACGAACCAAGTCGATGCCGGCCGGATCCGGGTTCACGTAGAGGTCCGGAGCGGTGGTGGTCTCCTGCTCCTTGAAGCGCAGGTTCTCATCGCCGTCCATGTAGCCGCCGCCCTTGGCGTGGCGGTTCGGCGAGTAGACCGGATCCTCCGGGGCATTGAACAGGTACTGCATCGAGCCCTCGTGCTCGTAGGTGTTGACCTGGTTAAGCGGCTGGTTCACCGGCAGCTGCTTGTAGTTCGGTCCGATGCGGTAGCGCTGCTGGTCGGCGTACGCGAAGACGCGTGCCTGCAGCATCTTATCCGGGGACAGGCCAATGCCCGGGACGATGTTGGACGGATCCAGGGCAACCTGCTCAATCTGCGCGAAGAAGTTACGCGGGTTGCGGTTGAGCACGAAGTATCCGACATCCACCAGCGGGTAGTCCTTCTTGGACCAGGTCTTGGTGAGGTCGAACGGGTTGAAGCGGTATTCCTCGGCCTCTGCCACCGGCATGATCTGAACCTTGACGTCCCAGACCGGGAAGTTGCCTTCCTCGATGGCGTTGTAGAGGTCTTCGCGGTGGTAGTCCGCGTTCTTGCCGGCCATCTCAGTCGCCTCGGCGTCGGTGAAGTTCTCCACGCCCTGGCGGGTCTTGAAGTGGTACTTCACCCAGAAGGCGTCACCGGACTCGTTGACCCACTGGAAGGTGTGGGAGCCGTAGCCGTTCTGGTGGCGGGTGGTCTTCGGGGTACCGCGGTCACCCATGAGGTAGGTGACCTGGTGGGTGGTCTCCGGGTTACGGGTCCAGAAATCCCACTGCATGTCAGCATCGCGCAAACCATTGGCTCCCAGACGCTTCTGGGAGTGGATAAAGTCCGGGAACTTAATACCATCACGCAGGAAGAACACCGGGGTGTTGTTGCCCACGATGTCGTAGTTGCCATCCTCGGTGTAGAAACGCAGCGCGAAGCCGTGGACGTCACGCCAGGTATCCGGGGAACCCTGCTCGCCGGCGACGGTGGAGAAGCGGCCCATCATCGGGGTCACGGTGCCCTTCTGGAAGAGCTTGGCCTTGGTATAAGCGGATACGTCCTCGGTAACGTGCAGCTCGCCGAAGGCACCGTGGCCCTTAGCGTGCGGGGTGCGCTCCGGCACGCGCTCGCGGTTGAAGTGTGCGAGCTTCTCAATAAGGTGGATGTCGTTGAGCACGACCGGGCCGTTTTCGCCAGCAGTGATGCTGGTGTTTTCCGTTGCAATGGGCTGACCGGAAGGGCGGGTGGTGTTCTCGCCGCCCGGGGCGCGCTGGCCCTTATCCAGAACCTTGTCTGCAACGAACTCGTTTGAAGCGTTAGTCATGGGGTTAATGCCTCCTACAGTTGTTGATAATTTGTGATTCGTTATCAATCTCGGACCTTTCATAGCCTACCCATTAAAAATGACCTACGCAACAGATTTTTTCCCAAATGTAGACGCCCACAGAGGAGCCCCAGCGGTTCCCGAGGCCCACGCCCCCGACTGGTAAATTATGGGAGGTGAAACGACACTCCGAGCGCGACGATGCGCGCGTCACCGATCTCGCCCTCAAGGCGGGCCGCGGCGACCGCGCAGCCCTCACGGAGTTCATCAAGTCCACCCAAGATGATGTCTGGCGCCTGCTCGCCCACCTCGGCGGCCCAGATATCGCGGACGACCTCACCCAAGAAACCTACTTGCGCGTCATCGGCGCGCTCCCCCGCTTTGCCGCCCGTTCTTCAGCACGCACGTGGCTGCTCTCCCTCGCTCGCCGCGTGTGGGTGGACAACATCCGCCACGACATGGCCCGCCCGCGCAAGTCCGCCACCGAGTATGAGGACGCCGCCGCCCTTGCCGCGACCCCGGAAAGCTCGGGCACGTGGAGCGAGTGGATCGACGCCCGCGCGCTGATCGACGCCCTCCCAGAAGACCGCCGCGAAGCCCTCATCCTGACCCAAGTCTTGGGCTACACCTATGAGGAGGCCGCGAAAATCGCCGGGGTTCGTGTGGGCACAATTCGCTCCCGCGTCGCCCGCGCCCGCAAGGACCTCATCGACCAGCGCGGATAATCGTTATCGAGCCGTTATAAATGGGCGTCGGGAGTCACAGCACCTGCGCAGACGTGCGGCAACTGACAGGTCCTGGCGGCCCGTCCGGTGCCAGCTCAGCGAGAAATCGTAGTGTCAGCTGGAAAATACCTATCGACCACACCTAATCTTTTTCGAGGCACACGTGATAAATCGATAGTCGAACCGGGCCCGCGAGGCTTTCCCGATTGCCCGCACCACACCTTGGGTTGTGATGACATTCCCCGGCGCGTGTGAGATTGAGAGACCTCTTTACCTTATGTGGAAACGCGCAGTGGCCATTTCCATGGCCTTCATTGGTGTCGTCGTCGGCGCCGGCTTTGCCTCCGGACAGGAAGCAATCCAGTACTTCGTGGCTTTCGGAAACATGGGACTGTGGGGTGTACTCCTCGCCTCCGCCCTCATGATCATTACTGGTGTAGCCATTTTGCAGCTCGGCTCCTACTTCCAAGCGGACGAGCACACGGCCGTCTACGACAAGATTAGTGGCCCCATCGTCTCCCGAGTGCTGGACTGGGGCACCCTAGCCACGTTGTTCTCCATCGGCTTCGTCATGTTCGCCGGTGGTGGCTCGACCATCAGCCAGCAGTTTGACGGCGTGCCCATCTGGGTGGGTGGGGCCGTGATGCTCGTGCTCGTTCTGCTGGTAGGCCTCCTCGACGTGGATAAGGTCAGCAACGTCATCGGCGCGATTACGCCCTTCATCATCATCTTCGTGGTTCTGGCCACCGGTTACACCATCATCGTGACGGATGTTGACTGGTCTAGCGCCAATGATTTCGCGGTCAACAACGTCGAAAGCCCTCTCAGCAACTGGTGGCTGGCCGCGCTGAACTACACCGGCTTGAATGTCATGTGCGCGGTGTCGATGTCCATCGTCATCGGCGGCAACATCCTGGATAACCGCGCCGTCGGTGTCGGCGGCCTCATCGGTGGCTTTTTCTACCTGCTTCTACTTACCCTCCTCGTGGTTTCCCTCTACATGGTGGCGCCGGATGTGCACAAGCAGGACCTGCCGGTGCTCACGTTGATCAACAACGTGAACCCGATCCTGGGTTACTTCATGACCTTCATTATTTACGGCATGGTCTTCAACACCGCCATCGGCATGTTCTATGCCATGGGCAAGCGCCTAACCCGCAAGAAGCCGAAGCTCTTCTACCCCGTCTACGCGGGCGCCTGTGTCGTGGGCTTCATCCTCTCCTTCATTGGCTTCAAGCAGCTGGTCTCCAGCGTTTACCCGATTCTGGGTTGGATTGGCCTGCTCATGATTGCAGTCATGGTCATCAGCTGGATTACCCAGCGTGACAAGATCACCTCCGAGTCTGACCGCCGCGTGCGCGCCCGCACCTTGGTCAAGCGCCGCCTCGACCCGCGCGAGCACTTCACCAAGAAGAACGAGCGCGAGCTGCGTAAGCTGGCCGCTGCCTCCAACATGGAAACGGAGGAGTTCGTCGAAGTCGTCGCCGAGGAAATCCACGAGGAACTCGAGGCCGACGATGAGATTGAATACGACCGCGAGGATCCAGACCCCTCCGTGACCTTCGTGGAGCACACCAAGCCCGAGGTCCCGAAGGACTAGCGCTTCCCGCATGTGTAGCGGGCCGCGCGTCCCGCTACACATAGCCACAATTAGAAAGAAGTCCGCCCCAGAATTCACTCTGGCGGCGGACTTCTTTTATTGAGGAGAACAGTGCGGCACTGTCGTGCGCCACACGCTAGACCAGCAACTCCGCAATCTGAATAGCGTTGAGCGCTGCGCCCTTGCGCAGGTTATCGCCGGATACGACGAAGACGAGGCCCTTGTTGTCCTCGACCGTCTGGTCCTGGCGGATGCGCCCGACCAAGGAAAGGTCGATGCCGGCTGCCGCCAGGGGCGTCGGCACATCGACGACCTTGACACCCGGCGCGGCCGAGAGCACCTCGCGGGCCTGCTCCGGGGTAATCGGCTTCTCAAACTCCGCGTGTACGACCATGGTGTGGCCAGTAAACACCGGGATGCGCACGCACGTGCCGGACACCTTCAGCTCTGAGATGCCCAGAATCTTGCGGGACTCGTTGCGCAGCTTCTGTTCCTCGTCGGTCTCTTCGGTTCCGTCATCCACGAGGTTGCCCGCCAACGGCAGCGCGTTATACGCAATCGGAGCGACATAGGGGCCCAAATCCTCCTCGGAGACCTCAAGCGCAGAGCCGTCGTGGACGAGCTCAACGTTGCGGTCACCGATTGAGGCCACCTGCTTGACCAAGGTTTCCACGCCGGCCAATCCGGAACCGGACACGGCCTGGTAGGAGGCGACGCGCATGGTGGTGAGACCAGCGGCGTCGTGAAGCGCCTTCGTCACCGGCATGATCGCCATGGTTGTGCAGTTCGGGTTGGCGATGATGCCCTTGGTGACGTTGTCTTTATCCTGCGGGTTCACCTCTGACACGATGAGCGGCACGTCCGGATCCCGGCGCCACGCAGAAGAGTTATCCACCACGGTGGCGCCGGCCTCGGCGAAGAGCGGTGCATACTGCTTGGACGTCGAACCGCCGGCGGAGAACACGGCGATGTCGATTCCTGCAAGGCTCTCCACAGTCTGCTCTGCCAAATCTTCGACGACGACCTTGTCCTCGCGGAAGGTGAGCTCCTGGCCTGCTGAGCGTGCGGAGGCAAAGAAGCGGACCGTATCGGCCGGGAAGTTGCGCTCCTCCAAGAGGGTGCGCATCACGCGGCCAACCTGCCCGGTAGCGCCTACAACTGCAACAGTGGTCATGACCTTTACTCCTTAATTTTTAGCGTCCGGTACCAGCATAAACGGTGGCCTCTTCCTCGCCACCTAGCTGGAACTTATCGTGCAGGGCCACGGCGGCCTTCTCCAGATCGGCCTCGCGGGTAAGCACGGAAATTCGGATTTCGGAGGTTGAAATGAGCTCCATGTTGACCCCGGCGTCACGCAATGCCTCCGTGAAATCTGCGGTAACGCCCGGGTGGGACTTCATGCCGGCACCGACGAGGGAGACCTTGCCCACCTGGTCGTCGTAAAGCACGTTGGTCCAGTGCCCCTCTTCCTTGAGCTTGGCCAGGATCTCCATGGCCTTTGGGCCGTCCGAGCGCGGGCAGGTGAAGGTGATGTCGGTGGTACCGGAGTCCAGCGAGGAGACGTTTTGCAGAACCATGTCGATGTTGATCTCGGCGTCCGCGATGGCGCGGAACAACTTGGCCGCCTCACCTGGGCGGTCCGGTATGCCCAGGACGGTGACCTTAGCCTCGGAACGGTCGGTTGCGATACCAGTAAGTACTGCTTCTTCCACGGGGATATCCTCCATTGAACCGGCGATGAGCGTGCCGGGGTCGTTTGAATAAGATGAGCGGACTCGAAGGGGAACGTTGAACGCGCGGGCGTACTCGACGCTGCGCAGGACCAGAATCTTAGAGCCCACAGCTGCCATCTCCAGCATCTCCTCGAAGGACAGCTGGTCGAGTTTCTGGGCGTTGTGGACGATGCGTGGGTCGGCGGTATAAACGCCGTCGACATCGGAGTAAATCTCACACACATCGGCCTTGAGCGCTGCCGCCAGCGCCACCGCGGTGGTGTCCGAGCCGCCGCGGCCGAGGGTGGTCACATCACGCGATTCCTTGTTCACGCCCTGGAAACCCGCAACGATGCAGATCCGGCCTTTCTCCAAGGCTTCGGTTAGACGGCCCGGGGTGACGTCGACGATGCGGGCGTTTCCGTGGCGCTCGGTGGTGAGCACGCCGGCCTGGGAACCAGTGAAGGACTGAGCCTTGGCACCAAGGGACTCCACGGCCATGGCAACGAGTGCGTTGGAGATGCGCTCGCCGGCGGTCAACAGCATGTCCATCTCACGCTGCGGCGGGACGGGGTTGACCTGCGCTGCAAGATCAAGCAGGTTATCGGTGGTATCTCCCATGGCGGAGCACACAACAACGACGTCGTTGCCCTGCTTCTTCGTCGCCACAATGCGCTCCGCCACCGCGCGAATGCGCTCTGCGCTTTCGAGGGAGGATCCCCCGTATTTCTGTACGACTAGGGCCACTGACGGTCCCACCTTTCCTGTTTGTGAGGGCCATTACCTGTTCACCGCCCAATACCTATAGACCGGCAGTCAACTCCTTTAGACTACCGCCCTTTGGTTCCCATCGAAACACGTGCTGGATATTAATTCCAGGTAGGGTAGAAACGATGCTTTCAAACCTGGTTGCCATTACTTTTGCACTGGCCTCCGCGCTAGTCGTGGCCTGGGGCACAGTCATACGCCACCGCATCGTGTTGGACGCTAGCTCCAGGAGCGTCATGCGCACCGCTATTCGGACTCCCTTGTGGTGGGTGGGGACCAGCGCCGCCGTTATTGCCTACGCGCTACAGCTCGTCGCTCTCCACTTCGGCACGCTGCTCATCGTGCAGCCAATCCTCATCCTGTCCCTCATGTTCACGCTGCCGCTCGCCGCCTGGTATTCCCGGCGGCCGATGCCAGCGCGGGAGGTGTTCTGGTGCCTCACGCTGACCATCGCGGTGAGCATCATGGTGGTCTATGGGCGCCCCACCGCAGGCTTGACGACGCCCACCTGGTCCCAATGGTGGCCCGCCTTCGCCCTCGGCGCGCTTGCCCTCACCGCTCTCTTCGTGGCGGCCTATAACCGGCCGGAGGAATCCGCTCTAGCGCTCGGGAGCGCGTGCGGCATCCTGTACGGCTACGTAGCGCTCGTAGCGAAGGCAGTGGTGGACGTCCTCTCCCACGAGGGCATCGCAGCCTTGCTGGCCAGCTGGGAGCTATACGTGCTCATTGGGCTGGCGGCTGCCGGAACGGTGATCCAGCAATATTCCTTCCATGCTGGCGCCCTTGCGCACTCTCTGCCTGCGATGACCATCATGGAGCCCATCGTGGCCTTCGGTTTGGGCTACTGGGTCTTGGGCGAAAAATTCCAGGTCAGTAGCGTTGCGGGTTGGTGCGTGATGGTGGTTTCGCTCATCATCATGATCGTTGCCACAATCGTCCTATCCCGAGTGCCGGTCAACCCGGGAAGCGCTCAGCGCGCGGAGCAAAGCCCGCGCTAGGACTAGCTTCCGCGCTAGATGGCCCACTCAAAGACCACCAGCATATAAGCGGAGAACCACGCCGACCACAGGACCCAGGCGCTACATGCGAGCCAGAGCTCGCGGGGTCGCAGCGCCTCAGCCGCGCGCACGGCCCAGGGAAGCGCCAAGATAATCGCGGGTAGGAGGAGGCGGGGACGCGAGTGCATGATGCCGTCGGAAAGCAGCACATTCGCACACAGCGCGGCACTAAACCACCACGCCACCGGATTCAGCCTTCCCCACGCCGCCACCAGCAGCACGGGGACGCCCAGGATCACCAGAACGCTAAGCAGGTAGCCCACATCGTTCTTCTCCGTCAGGACTTCCCATACGAACCGTACGGTGGCAGCACCCCAGTCGAAGGTGGAATGCCAGTGCTCGGTCTGGATGCCAAAGTAGCCGCCGGCTTCTGCGAGGTAGCGCTGCGCCCACAATAAATACGCTGGCAGCGGAAGTGCCGCCACGATGAGGCTGAGCCAGGCCTGCCACGAACGCCGCCCATAGATGAGCACCCACAAGGCAAAGACAGCAAGGAAGTCCACGGAGGTCAGCCGCACAAACGATAAGGCAAAACCGAACGCCGCCGCGCGCCACCAGGCGCGATCATCCAGCGCGACGAGCCCCCACACCAGGAGGGCCCCGAAGAGGGCTTCGGTATAAGGCATCGAGAACACGATGGACATCGGAGCGCTGCTCACCACGATGGCAGCGGCGCATTGCCCACGGCGCCCCGCCCCCAAGCGCTGCGCCAAGACCATAACGCCGGCGGCCATGGCCACGGTGAGGAGGGTGTTAACGATGAGCGCGGCTACCTCGAGGCTGATCCCGGTCCATCCCAGGACCCGCAACAGCATGGGAAAGCCCGGGAAGAAGGCCATTGTCGTCTCATAGACAGGGCCATCAGTGTGGATATCCGCGTCAAAATATCCCACCCGAGCAATTTCCAGGTAGTACTTGGAATCCCAAGACGTGAGCTGATCCCACAGCTCCTGGTCATTGACGGCGGCGATGACGTTCAGAACGGCAATGCGCACCGCGGTTCCAACAACCGCGACCAACGTGGCGAGCGACACCAGTGACAGCGCCCTGTGCGTGCCAGCAGGGGAGGCATCTGCCGCGCGCCCGCTATCCGCCGTGGGCTCTTCCCCCGGATCCTGAGTAGTCTTCGTCGAGTTTTCTTCATGCACGCCACATCATCCTAGCCACCCACATCACACATCCCAATATGTGAAATCGGTTGCCATAGAATGAGAAGGGCTGTAGTGTGGCTCACATGACTTTGCGGCACACTCTCCTCCTTAGTAGCCGCGGCGGGTTTTAGGTTTCTAGCTTCACGGCCAGCGCCCCGCCGCGGAGCGCGGTGATGCCAACACACCGCAGCTGGCCGTCCCCCACGATTCACGCCGAAGCTGCGCACCATAAATAGCGCAGCACAGTAAAACGCCTTTGGCCCCAGACCCATAGGCCCCAGACAAGGAAGAGAACAACCACCATGTCCCCCAACGATTCTTTCATCTCCGCTCCCCGCGAAATCACCACCCCGGCTGGCCCGCGCAACGAAAACCAGCCCGCGTGGAACAAGCAGCGCGGTTCCTCGATGCCAGTAAACCGCTACCAGAGCTTCGCCGAAGAGGTAGAACCGGTCTCGCTGCCTGACCGCACGTGGCCAGACAAGAAAATCACCGTGGCGCCACAGTGGTGCGCCGTGGACCTGCGCGACGGCAACCAGGCTCTCATCGATCCAATGAGCCCTGAGCGCAAGCACCGCATGTTCGATCTGCTGGTCAAGATGGGCTACAAGGAGATTGAGGTAGGCTTCCCGTCCGCCTCCCAGACGGATTTCAACTTTGTTCGCGAAATCATCGAGGGCAATAAGATCCCGGATGACGTCACCATCCAAGTCCTGGTCCAGGCCCGTGAGCACCTGATCCGCCGTACTTTTGAGGCTTGCCAGGGCGCCAAGAACGTCATCGTTCACTTCTACAATTCCACCTCGAAGCTGCAGCGCCGCGTGGTCTTCCGCAAGGACCGCCCGGCCATTAAGAAGCTGGCCACGGACGCCGCGGAGCTCATCAAGGGCATTGCCAAGGATTACCCCGATACCAACTGGCGCTGGGAATACTCGCCGGAATCCTTCACGGGCACCGAACTGGACTTCGCCGTCGAGGTCTGCGATGCCGTTGTTGACATCATGGAGGCAACTCCGGAGAACCCCATGATCATCAACCTGCCCTCCACGGTGGAGATGATCAGCCCCAACGTCTATGCCGACCAGATCGAGTGGATGCACCGCAATTTTGCGAAGCGGGACTCCATCATCATGTCCCTGCACCCGCACAATGACCGCGGCGAGGGAATCGCCGCCGCCGAGCTGGGTTACATGGCCGGTGCGGACCGTATCGAAGGCTGCCTGTTTGGCAACGGTGAGCGCACCGGCAACGTGGACATCATTACCCTGGGCCTGAACATGCTGACCCAGGGCGTGGACCCGCAGATCGACTTCTCCGATCTGCCTAAGATCCGCGAGACGGTGGAGTATTGCAACCAGCTGCGCGTGCCGGAGCGCCACCCCTACGGCGGCGAGCTGGTATTTACCGCCTTCTCCGGTTCACACCAGGACGCCATCAACAAGGGCCTGGACGCCCTAGCGCAGGAGGTGCGCCCAGGCGCGAACAACACTGAGGTGTCGTGGGAAGAGCTGCAGGATACTACCTGGGAAGTTCCCTACCTGCCCATCGATCCGAAGGACGTCGGCCGCGATTACCAGGCGGTCATCCGCGTCAACTCGCAGTCCGGCAAAGGCGGCGTAGCCTACATCATGAAGACCGATCATGGCATCAATATGCCGCGCGCCATGCAAGCGGAATTCTCCTCCGTCGTGCAGGCGGTGACCGACGCCGAAGGTGGCGAAGTCAACTCCAAGAACATGTGGGATATCTTTGCCAACGAGTTCTTAGAGCGCACCTCCCCGCTGGAGCTCGTCACCTTCCAGGTTGATAACTCAACCACGGAGGACGAAGACGCCAAGGTCACCGCAACCATCGTCTTTAACGGTGAGAAGCGCATTATTTCCGGCATGGGCAACGGCCCCATCGCCGCGTACGCCAACGCACTGGAAGATGTCGGAATCGACTTCGAGGTCATCGATTACTCCCAGCAGTCCCGTACGGCCGGTGACGATGCCGAAGCCGCCTGTTATATCGCCGCCGAAGTCAATGGCGCACAAGTGTGGGGTGCCGGCATCGCTGGATCCACCACCCGCGCGTCCATCAACGCCATTACCTCAGCGGTCAATCGCGCGGACTAATCCTCCGCCGCGACACAGGGCAACACAGGGGGAGGCAAGCTGTTCCGCGCGTCTCCTCCTTGCGCAGTCTCTCGCACGCGCACTCCCCTCGCTAAAGCTACTGACCGTAACATCGCGCTGGTTACGCATTGTTGTAGGCCAGCACAGAGGGTTATACAATACGAATACGCGACACTAATTGCACAACGGCATTGAGCACCTTGTGCACCCAATAAGAATTTCAGTCCGAACTTCGACATTCTCTACTGCGCTCAGTTTTGCAACTGCGCGCATTTGTTGCAGTTCGGCAGGCAAAGGCGAACACCATGACGGTCACTAACTACGTGGTCCCCCACTCTGGGTTTGGTGAACCTCGCCGCCTCACGGTTGACGCCGTTAACCCAGAGATGTTCCTGCAGCTACTCTCCCTGGCGGAAAACAACCACCTTCCCGTCACCCTGTGTGGACACTCAAGCTCCGGCTTCCGCGTCCGGTATGAAGATGACATCGTTGGCGCCATCCCCGCTTCCCAATCCGCCGATTACACAGAACTGGACTGGATCATTAGCGCGGGTTTGACCCCGCAGGCCACTGCAGAAATTTCGCTCCGCGAGGACGCGGTGGAAGAAACCGTTCCGGCATTCGAAGTTCTCCTCCCGGAGCCAGGCCTGTGCGTCCCGATCAATGTTCCCCCGGCTCAGCGATGGGGCATGCTCGACGGCGACCGCGCCCTTCGCATCACTGACTTTTCGGCCCACACCCGTTCCCTGCCGAAGCACCCTGCGCATCTACTCGTGCGCTTGACTAACAGCCGGCGCTTCTTCCACCGCGCCATCGAGGTTCATCTCGATGACAAGCTCATCGCCACCGTTCCGCGCGATCAGGCCACGTGGCTGAGCGATACCATCGCGGGTTTCAAGCACGAGGGTCTCATTGCCATTGCGCGCGCCTACTTCACACCGGATGATAAATCCCCAGCCCTGACCGTCTACTCCGAAGAAGGAACACCAGACGCTCACGTCGCCGTGGGGACCGCCGGCGTCATCGCTGCCGCCGCTGGCGCGGTTGCCGCGACGGCCACAAACACCGATAGGGCTCATGCAGCAACCGCTCCGGTAGGCGGGTTCCAGGCAACGGGCACGGCACACACCGCAAGTTCCGCTGCCACACAGGGCGCACAAGTCCTCTCCTTGAAATCCTTCGGGACCGCCGCAACAGTTGGCTCAAAGATCGCCGCTGCTAGTACTGGTGTCAAGCTGGTGTGCGCGGCAAGCGTTGCCGTCATCATCGGCGGAACCGCTAGCTTTGTATCCTCTGTGCACGCACTTCACTCCGCCCCCAATCAGGTTGCTGACTCGGCTTTAGAGGAGCACACCACTTCGCTCCTTGTCCCCAGCCCGGCCAATAATGCAGAAGCTGACGCCGCGCTTTCCAGCGAAGCTGACGCAACCGAGGACACGGCTGCAGGCGCCCACCGCCCCGATAACCAGGGGCACTCGGTAGCACCACGCGCCCTCGACCGAACCACTTCCTCGACTCCGGCGGAGCCAACGGAACTGTCTGAGCCGACGGAGCCGATTAAGCTGGCCGAGCCCACGCAACGTGCAGAGCTCGTCACGCCCGGAGAGGCAATCCCTTCCCCGCGCAACACGCACCACGCTGAAGTCACACCGCCAGCACCGCGGGAAACCGAAGCCACAGAAGAGTCCACGTCGCGCACGTCACGGCCCCGCCAGGAGGATTCCACCTCCACCACCACAACTACGAGCGCACCTAGCTCCACGCGGAGCGTGCCGACGTCCTCGCCTTCGGCGACCCCAACTTCTTCGACGACACCGACCTCATCAACTTCGGCGCCGAAGACGACTGCTACGACGCCAACGTCCCGCACCACCACACCTGTCAGCACTCCGCCCACGACTACGCCAGCGGAGTCGACTACTCCTGCACCGACGACCTCCAAGCCCGCTGCATCCACGACTGCTACGCCAACCACGACAAAGACTCAGCAGCCCAAGCCCAGCACCTCGTCTCAACCAAGCACCACGACTAAGCCCAGCACCTCGTCTAAACCGAGCACCACACCTAAGCCCAGCACCACGCCTAAGCCCAGCACCACGCCGAAGCCGGAACAGACTTCTGAGCCCACGCCAGACCACGACGGCTGGGTCATCATCATCGAGACCGACTAGTCCGCAACACGCCCTGCCTCACTGCCGATTCGGGGGATACGGCAGCTTCACGTGTGCCCTTTCCAGCTTCCTCGCGGTTGGGTACTAAACTGTGAACAATGACTACGACACCCGGCCCCACCGAACCTGCAGCGCAGCTCAGCGCAGCAGAGACGCCGGCCGTGGCGTCGCCACAATCCAGCGCTCCGAAACCAGGACCGCGCCCTCACTCAGCTGAGAACAAGCAGAACAGCAAAGAAGATAGGGCGTCAGCCCGCGAAGCCGCCCTCGCTGCCTTCCCCTTTGTTGCGCTGACCATCCAGACCACTGGCATTCACCCCTCCACAGGTCGGTTGCTTACCGTGGATGCGCTCACACTCAACGCCGCGGGTGAAACCGGCCAAGAGTTCCACGCCGTCCTCAACCCCGGTGAAGACCCTGGCCCCCGGCATCTTCACGGCTTGAGCGCTGAGGAAATCCAGGCGGGTCAGTCCTTTTCCATGTTGCTCAAGCCGCTGGATCGGCTCATCGATGGCCGCACGCTCATCGTCCACGACGCCCCGTACACCTGGGGTTTCATCGTCGCCGAGGCACGCCGCGCGATGACTGCCGCCGCCCGTCAAAACCGCGCGCGCAACCGCAACCGCGGTAAAGGCCGGCGCCGTCGCTTCAAGGTGGGACACGTTCCCACCCCAATAACCATCGTGGATACGCTTGCCACCGCTCGCCGCCAAAGCGTGTGGGGCACCGATATCCGCCTAGCGGCCGTCGCGCGGGATACCGGTCTTCCCGCGCCCGACCCCACCGCCAGCGTCGCCCGTGCGCAACGACCGGAAAAGGACACCTCCCGCGAGGCAACCCGTCTGCTCGTGGACCTCTACCGTGCGCAAGCCGCGGGCCCGCTCAGCAGCGCGGCACCGGATGAGCTGCGAGCTGATCGCTTTGGGCTACAGCGCTCCCACGTCCGCGTCGACGCTGCCGAAGCTCCCCGCCAGCACCACAACCCCGGCCCCTATGTGCCCGGCAAGGAACTCATCCGCGGCATGGAAATCGTCGTTGCCCCGGAGATCACCGAGGACCCCGACACCATCATCGCCGCCCTGGCCCGTGAGGAATTGAACTACTCGGAGAAGCTCTCCCGCGAGACGTCCCTCGTGGTCTGCAACATCACCACCAACCTCGTGGGCAAGCCCATGCACGCTCACCGCAAAGACATTCCGCTGATGTCCGATGTTGCCTTCCTCGCAGCCCTTGAGCGCATCGAGGAACCGACCGAACCTGAAGAGCAATCCGCCTCCAGCGCAACGAGCAATTCGGGTAAGCGCCACAGCAGTGGGCAGCCCAACCGCAATCGTTCCACAAACAAGAACCGCCGCCGCTCGCGCCGCAAGTCCTCCAACGCCCAGCACTCCCCTAAACAGGGACAAGGGCAGAAGAAGCACCAGAGCTCCCCGGCCGACGGATCCGCAAGCGACAAGCCTGCTCAGTCGGACTCCAACTCGAACAACCGGAATAAGGGCGGCAACAAAGGGCGTCGGCGTCGCCGCCGCGGTGGACGCGGCCGTCGCAATAACGGTAACCAGCAGAACCAGCAAAACTCGGGACACAACCGCTCCCACAACACCGATAGCTAGCATCCCCCGACTACTCTGGGGAGCATGAATTTTAACTTCCGAAGCGCGTTTTCTTCCGCGCGCACCACGGTTGCAACCACCGCCGCGGCGTTGGCCACCACCGCCTCGCGCGCCACGGGCCGCGGCGCGGGCGGCATGATTGGCGGGCTCATCGCTAATGCCATTGATCCCACTATCATGCAGAACCTGGCCAAGCAGCGCCCAGCCGTCTTGGTCACTGGAACCAACGGCAAGTCCACGACCACGCGGATGCTCGCCGCAGCGGTACGCGCCGAGCACACCGTGGCCACCAATGATGGCGGCGACAACATGGATGCGGGAATCATCTCCGCGCTCCTCGCAGGCAAGGATGCGAGCCATCTGGTCCTTGAGGTGGACGAGCTTCACGTTCCCCACGTGGCGGACAACATCAACCCCACCGCGCTCGTGCTGCTGAATCTCTCCCGCGATCAGCTGGATCGCGTCGGTGAGATCAACAAGATTGAGCGCGCCCTGCGCGGCGCCGTCGAGGCCCACCCGGACATGCTCGTCATCGCCAACTGTGATGACGTCCTCATGACCTCCGTGGCATATGACGCAAAGAATGTCATTTGGGTGTCCGCGGGTGCCGGCTGGATGGGCGAATCCGTCACCTGTCCGCGCACCGGCGGCCACATCGTACGTGACGGTGAGGACTGGCGCGCGGTCAAGCCGCTTGCCGACGGCCGCGAGTTCCGCCGCCCCACCCCCACCTGGGCGGTGACGGAGGAGGGCATTGTGAGCCCGGGGGGCGTCGACAAGCTCAAGCTTGCTCTACCGGGACGGGCCAACCGCGGTAACGCCGCCCAGGCCGTCGCCGCTGCCGTGGAGGCCTTCGGCGTGGACCGCCACAAGGCTATCGCCGCTGCCGAAAGCGTCAACGACGTAGCCGGACGCTACTCCACCATCACGCTGGGCAAACGCGAAATCCGCCTGCTCTTGGCTAAGAATCCGGCCGGCTGGCAGGAGGCGCTGTCCATGGTGGACCGTGACGCCGATGGCTTGGTCATCGCCACTAACGGCCACGTGGCCGACGGTATTGATATGTCCTGGCTCTGGGACGTGCGCTTCGAGGATTTCGAAGGCATCCCCGTCAAGGCAGCCGGCGAGCGCGGCACGGATCTAGCCGTGCGTTTGGTCTATGCGGATATCTCGCACGAGCTCATTGCGGACCCGCTCACCGCTATTCAATCCTGTCCGGAAGGCCGCATCGAGGTTTTGGCCAACTACACCGCCTTCCGTGACCTGAAGAAGGCACTCACCGCCGCAGCAGCAAAGGAGCACTCGAATGACTAGCCTGCAGATTGGCCTCATCCTCCCGGACATCCTGGGCACCTACGGCGATGACGGCAACGCCCTAGTCCTGCGCCAGCGCGCCCGCATGCGCGGCCACGAGGCAGAGATCGTCCCCATCAAGCTGGGTGAGCCGGTGCCGGAATCCTTTGATGTCTACACCCTCGGCGGCGGCGAGGACACCGCGCAGATTCTCGCCGCGGAGCACCTCATCGCTGACGGTGGCCTCACCCGCGCTGCCTCCGCAGGTCGCCCGATTCTGGCAATTTGCGCGGGCCTGCAGGTACTCGGCGAATCCTTCCGTGCGTCCGGCCGCGTGGTGGATGGCGTGGGGCTTATCGACGCCACCACAGCCTCCATGGCCGAGCGCGCCATCGGCGAGGTAGCCACCGAACCCACCAAGGCCGGCATCACCGCTGAGCTCACCGAGCCACTCACCGGTTTTGAAAACCACATGGGTGCCACCATCCTGGGCCCTGCCGCCCAGCCGCTGGGAACGCTCACGCGCGGTACCGGTAACGCAGATACCGCCGCCATCCTGGACCTCTCCGACAAGGCCGTCCAGCGTGAAGCCGAGGGTGCGGTACAGGGCAGCGTCATCGCCACCTACATGCACGGCCCCGTCTTGGCGCGCAACCCGCAGCTGGCTGACCTTCTACTGGCCAAGGCCATGGGAGTCGCACTCAGCGAACTCGAGCCCTTGAACATCCCCGCCATTGATCAGCTGCGCACCGAGCGCTTTAGCGCCTCGGAGCCGCCGCGCTCGCAACGCTAGGGGCGCTCGGAGGCACCGCGCCGCTAGACCGTCAGGCGGCCGCTCAACGCACGCGAGAGCGTCAGCTCATCGACAAACTCAAGGTCGCCTCCCAGCGGCATGCCGGAAGCCAGGCGCGTGATCTTCAGTCCCGGGAAGTCTCGTAGCAAGCGCACGAGGTAAGCCGCAGTGGCCTCGCCTTCGGTGTTGGGATCGGTGGCGAGGATGACTTCGGTGATGTCCGGGGAGTCGTCGTACAGCGGCTCCTCGGGGGTGGAATCAGCAAGCTCTCGGTCCGGTAGTACGCCGCCGAGGCGCTGCAGCAGTTGCGTGATGTTGAGGTCTTTCGGGCCCACGTTCGCCAGCGGGTCGAGCGCGCCGCCCAGCACGTGGTAGCGGCCGTTATATTCGCCGGTGCGCTCGATGACCTGGATGTCCTTGGGTTCTTCCACCACGCAGATGGTGGAAGCATCGCGCTGCGAATTGATACAAATGCGGCAGACTTCCTCGCGCGAAATATTGCAGCAGATGCGGCAGAAAGTCACACCATCACGCACTGCCCCCAGCGCCTTCTGGAGGCGGTCGATCTCCTCCGGGTCTTGATGCAGAACGTGGAAGGCGATGCGTTGCGCTGACTTCGGGCCAATACCCGGCAGGCGCGAGAACTCATCGATGAGATCCTGCAGTGGTCCTTCAAACACGCAATGCTCCCCTCACTTAACAATCCCCACGACCTTGACGGCCGGAGACACAACAAAAGGCCGCGCCGCCCTCCGTGAAGAGAGCAACAACGGCCTTTAAGTCTAACGCGCGGCTTACTGGTTACCGCCGAAGACATCCTGGATGGACGGACCATCATAGTTTTGCTGGGACTGGCCCATCCCCTGGGACAGCGGGCCAATCTTCTCCTGTGCCAGGCGGCCAGCTGCGGCGTGAGCCTCCTTGAAGGCACCGACGATGAGGTCCTGGAGGGTATCGATGTCCTCCGGGTCCACCACGGACTTATCAATGGAGATGCTCTGCAGCTCAGCGCCACCGGTCATGGTGACCTTCACCAGGCCATTGCCTGCGCTGCCCTCGACGGTGGCGGCCAGGATTTCCTTCTGTGCCTTTTCTAGTTCAGCCTGGACGCGAGCGGCCTGCGCCAGGATCTCGTTCATGTCATTTGCCTGCTGCATCGGATCGTTCTCAGTCATGCTAAAAGTCCTTTCGTGCGGTTATTTTCACTACGCGCCAAGTGTACAGATGCCGCGCTACAGTCGCCGCGCTCCCAACTCCTGCGCGAGGAGCTCCATGGCGACCTCCGTGGCGTTGCGGTGGTCCATCTCTCCGGCGCTCTGCGCGGCCTCCATCATCTCGCGTTCCTCATCCGCGCGGGTGTACTCCGGCTGCGGTGCGGGCGCATGCTGGGGCGCTGACTGCTGCGACGAAACAGACGCGTGGCCTGCGCTTTCCGAAGCCCCATTCGCCCCCGCCGGCGGGCCGTACTCCTCCGGTGGGGCCTCGAACTCGCCTTCGTCCGGGCCCGGCTCCGGCGGCAGCGGAACGCCGTTGCCGAACTTGGGAACCTTGGAAAACTCTTCATCGCGTTGGGCTGCGACCTGGGTCGCCTGCGCGATGCGTGATCGCCATTGGCTGCCACGGGCCTCCCTCTTTGGGGGCACCGCCGCCCCGCGCGGGGCGGCCTCCGACCGCTGTGGTTCTGCCGGCGGGCGCGAGTCTGCCTTCTCGCGCACACCGTGCTGGGGCTGGGGTTGCTCCTTCGTCGTTTCAGACGACGGAGCCTGCTGCCCGATTTGGCGCGGCGCGCCCCATGGATCATCGCTGGCGTTGTTGGGTTCCTTCGCTGCCGGACTCTCTGCCTCCTCGTCGGGCTCGGCGGCCTCACGTTGCGGTTGGTTGGGATTCCACTGGGTGCGCTGGGTGGGCTCTGGCACCGTGAAACCGTGCGCCTTCGGGTCGGTACCGATAACACACGTGACCTTCAGTTCTCGGCTGAGCTTTTCCTTGAGGACAGTCACGATGACCTCATTGGTGCCTGGTGAATTGATGCGTTCAGCCAACGCGCCCGTGGTGTGTCCAAGGACGAGAGTCTCATCCCGCACGCCGAGGACACGGGCTTCGGCGAGCATGATTTCAGCGACCTTATTACGCCGCCCAATCGTGGCGCGCAGATCAGACCATCGCCCGCGAATCTCCGCGGCGAGGTCTTGCGGTTGCTCAGGCTCAGACTGCTGTTCTTGCGTCTTTTCTTGAGCCTGTTCTTGCCGTTCGTGTTGTACCGGCTGTTCTGCTTGCTCCGCGTGCTGCGGTTGTTCGCGCTGCTCCTGTTGCTGGTGATCCGGTTGCTGTTGGCCCTGTTCCGGCTGCGGATCAGGCTGTGCTTCCGGCTGTGCAGGGCGCTCCGGTGCCGGAGGTTGTGAAACCTCGGGAGCTGGAGTCTGCTGCGCCTGCTGGGCTGCTTCTTGAGCCCTGTCGGCCTGCTGTGGTTGCTGCTGTGCTTGTTGCTGCTGGGCCTCCTGCTTCGCTGCCTGACGGCTGCGACGCTGCGCGATGATGGCCGCGGCAGCGGCCGCCGGATCCTGTGCGCTGGCGACCGCAGATGGCTGGCGCTGCGCAGGCGCGGAGCCCTGCCCCGCGGGTGCGGAAGGCTGTGCCCCCGCACCTTGCGGCAAGGCACTGGGTACCTGACCGGCAGCTGCCGCCGCGGGGGCGGAGCCAACGATCAAGTGGGCACAGAGGATTTCTAGAAGTAGGCGCGGGGACGTCGCACCTCGCAGGGAGGACACGCGCTCGTTGACGGTTTCCGCCAGGTAGGCCAGCTGCGGACCGGAGAAACGCTGCGCCTGGGCGGTAAGGACCTCCCCGCGATCAGTCGGCGCCGAGACCAGACCTTCCTCCAATGCGGAGGGCACGGCTTGCAGGATCATCAGATCCCGCAAGCGATCCAACAGGTCGATGGCAAAACGGCGAGGTTCGTGGCCGGCTTCAATGACATCGTCGACAAGCCGGAAAAGCCCCGCCTTGTCCTGACTAGCCAGGGCATCCACCGTATTATCCAGCAACCCCACGTCCGTGACACCCAGAAGCGGGCGGGCTACCTCGTAGGTCAAGCCATCGGGGCCCGCACCCGCCAACAGCTGGTCAAGGATGGACAAGGTATCACGCGGCGAACCCCCGCCAGCCTGGATGACCATGGGGTACACGGTGTCATCCACGTGGACGTTCTCCGAGGCCACGGTGCGCTCCAGCAGCCCCTTCATCGCCGGCGGGGTCAGCAGACGGAAGGGATAGTGGTGGGTACGCGAGCGGATGGTGCCGATGATCTTCTCCGGCTCCGTCGTGGCGAAGATGAAGATGACGTGCTCCGGCGGCTCCTCGACAACCTTGAGCAAGGCATTCGCACCGGAGGCAGAAATCATGTGGGCCTCATCGATGATGAAGATGCGGTAGCGCGACTCCGCCGGCGCGTAGTAGGCGCGGTCACGCAACTCGCGCATATCCTCCACACCGTTGTGGGAGGCGGCGTCGAGCTCCGTGACGTCGAGGTTGCCCGGACCACCCGGGGCCAGCGAGACACACGAATCGCACACACCGCACGGCGTTGAGGTTGGCCCCTGCTCACAGTTCAGCGAGCGGGCCATGATGCGCGCCGACGACGTCTTTCCGCAGCCACGCGGGCCGGAAAAGAGGTACGCATGGTTAATGCGCCCTGCGTCGAGGGCGGCGGATAAAGGCGTGGTGACCTGCTCTTGGCCTACCACTTCCGCGAAGGTTGCTGGACGATATTTCCGGTAAAGAGCCACGGTTAGTCAGTGTAGCGTCTCAACCCGACACATCACTCTGAGCGCTTCCAATCCAGCAGATCGATGCCTTGTTCAGCCACCGCTTGTTGCAGCGCCGGCACGCCTTCCTCAACGGCGTAGGCATACTCGGCATCGCTTAGCATGAGCAATTGGCACACCAGCGTCAGGCGCTCCTTTTCCGCCAGCTGCGGGGTCTGTCCGCCCCACAGGTATGGGGCGATGAGCATGCCATGGCGCACGCTGAAATGAGCGAAGCGCTCGTCATCCTCCGCAAAAAGCTTGGGCAAGAGCAAGCCCGGCTGCGCGGGCAGCAACCCTGCGGCTTGTTTAAGCAATGCCGCTGCCGCACTCACCGCAGCGGCAACCTCCGGTTGGCCGGTGCGTGCAACGGTGAGCAGTTCGCAGCGCACATCGATCCCCTGCTCGGCATGCGCCAGCCCGGTATCGACATCGGCAAAGCCACACGTGACCGCGAGGGACTGCTCACCCTCCAGCGAGGCTAAGCCCAAACGCTGCCCCTCGACATTTTTAAACTCGAGGTCAGCCGGGATGATCTGGTCGAGCCAGTAGGCCGTCTCGTCGGAGTTGATTGCCTTATGCCCCCAGCTTCTCAAGTGCGGCGAGCAGCACGCAGGTGGCCACGCCATCCATTGCTGCCTCGACTTCTTCCTGCGGCGGCAGGGACGGCGCCAAGCGAATGTTGTGGTCCTTGGCATCCTCACCGTACGGGAAGGCAGAGCCAGCCTGGGTCAGGAGAATGCCGGCGTCACGGGCCAGCTCCCACACGCGGGTGGCGGTGCCCTCCATCACGTTGAGGGAGATGAAGTAGCCGCCCTTGGGGTGGGTCCAGTCCGCAATCTCATGGTGGGTGAGGTTCTTATCCAGGATGCGAAGAACCGCCTCGAACTTCGGCGCCAGCAGCGCAGCGTGGCGGCGCATAACCGCGCGCACGCCTTCGGCGGAACCGAAGAACTCGTAGTGCGCAAGCTGGTTGATCTTGTTCGGGCCAATGCCGCGGATACCAGCGTGCTCCAGGTACCACTCGAGGTTGTCTTCGGAGGAACCGAAGAAGCTCACTCCGGAGCCAGCGAAGGTGATCTTCGACGACGAGGACATAGCCCAGAAGCGGTCCGGGTTTCCTTCCTGTTCCGCAATCTCCAGAATCGGCAGAACCTCCGGGAAGTCCTCGGTCAGCGTGTGCACGGCATAAGCGTTGTCCCACACGATGCGGAAGTCCGGTGCGCCGGTCTCCATCGCAGCGAGGCGGCGGGTCTTCTCTTCAGAGATGACGGCACCCGTGGGGTTGGAGAACATCGGCACAACCCACATGCCCTTAACCTGCGGGTCCTTGGCCAGCTCCTCGACTGCTTCGATGTCCGGGCCATCTTCTTCCATCGGCACCGTAACCAGCTCGAAGCCGAAGGATTCCGTGATGGCAAAGTGGCGGTCATAACCCGGGGTAGGGCAGAGCCACTTGATGGTCTCTTCCTTGGACCACGGCTTCTCAGAGCTGTTGGTGCCAAAGGTGTAGGCCCACAGGATGAGGTCATACATGATGTTCAGGGAGGAAGAATCCGCCGCGACGAGGAGCTCTGGGTCCATGTTGGTGAGCTTGCCCCACAGATCGCGCAGCTCCTTGATGCCCTTCTGGTTGCCGTAGTTGCGCAGGTCATTGCCTGCGGCATCGGTGTAGTGACCACGGCCCGGCAGGACGAGCAGGTCATTAGACAGATCCAGCTGGGCCTTGGACGGCTTACCGCGGGTCAAGTCAAGATCCAACCCCTCAGCCTTGAGGGCCTCGTAGTCCTTGCGCACCTGCGCGGCAAGCTCATCAAGCTCGGACTTTTCAAGATTAAGAAGAGACATCCGTCTTCCTTCCGGGACGTAGTGCGGGCATATGGCAACCATACTAACGCCCCGTCACATCCCCCGTGTGATGGCATACATACAAAAAGGGGACCCCGCGCACCCGCCAGAGCCTCCTGACCCTTGCTGCATTCCTGCCCTGGGGGAGTTCAGAGGATGGACGCCACGCGGAATCCTGCGGTCTAGCCTAGCGCGCCTTGCTTGTCGACGCCAAACCGCTCCCCCGCCACCCAACTCCCCACTCCGCTTCCAAGCGCACTCCCCACCTCAAACCACTAAATTCTTAAGTTTTCGGCCCTGACCTGGCGATTTTGCTTCATTAGGGGGCTCATGTAATGTTTTCCAGCGGAGGATTCGACTAGCGGCCTATGTCACACGCCTGGAACGCGTGCGGGAGTCACATCCCTCAGGGGTTCAAATCCCCTATCCTCCGCCATTAGGAAGTCCCCTGGATGTCATCATCCAGGGGACTTTTCTTCATGCGCAGGTGGCCGATTCTAGCGGTCGTGGAAACACGGTTTTAGATTTCGTTGGCATAGCCTTGGAGTTCGGCCATTTCTTCGGCTGGTATTGCAGATCCTAGGGTTGCGCGTGGTCTTCTTCTTAACCACGTAGGCCGAGTTTCCCGCAGTCGTAGGCGACTATTGTCGATACGACTGCGGACAGCGAGATATCCCATGAGCTGTTTGGCTAAGAGGTAGCCAGGAATGGGTGGAACATTTGTGATCATGTCGACCGTGCTGTCGCATGGTATCTCTTCCGAAATCGCCTACGCCTTGCCGCTAGGGGCTTCTACGTGCTTGAGCTGACAGACAACAACCGGCAAGGCGCTACCTCAGCCTTCAATGAGTCGGCGTCCTTCTATATGACAAAACCTAGACTGAGCATATCCCTATTACTCTTTACTTCTCCTTTTAGCTGATGCAGCAACTGAAAGAGCTATTCCTAGAAGGGCCATAGGAAGCCCAAGATTAGTAAGCCGAGTTTCCCAAAATAAGCCCGCTATACACAACAAAGCGCCTGCAATGAGAATGACAAGGGTAAAGACTTTAAATAGTTTCATTTCCGCATCTTCCTTACAACTTCCGTCATCGCCCGAAGGCAGGAATCCCCACGAGAATAACAATTCTTTACTCACAATTGATCCCCCCCACCTAAATTTGGAACTTTCGTATACTCTTCTCGGGTTCTATGGCTTGAAGAGTGCATGAAAGAGAAAATAGGTGTGTGCCATTAGTCGGCACTGTGGAACCCAACCACCGATCAGCAAAGGTTCACTCCCCCGACCCGTCGGTGGTAACGATGTACGATTCCGCGATTTTGTCGAGCAGTTTCAGGTACTCGTTTGAGCTTTCACGCAGGCACCAATGTCGGGCGATGACGTGCGTTTCGGTGCAGGCTACCAGCAGGCATTTCTTGTGAAAGTAGGTGCCGTCGATAAAGACCTGGTCATAGACACGATAGGGATCTGCTGCTGTTGGCACGATGATAAACCACAGCAGCTTAAACCACCGGGTCAAAGTCCGCCTTGTTATCCCAAGGCGTTTGGCCAAGTGGTCTGCGGATTCCCCAGAAAGGACCCAGTCAATAAAAGATTTTAAAATGCCGAATCTCACTGGTGTGCGCGGGTGTTAATCGATGAAAACGTTGCACTGAGGGCATAGCCGGCCTTGGGGTCCTGCCGCAGTTTTGTTGTTCTTAACCAGAAAGTGGCCGCACATGTCACACGACGGCCGATTCCTATTAGCAATAGGAATTGGCATTACCGCACCAGCAGCAGTCCTCCCACCACAGGTCTATGGCTATCCGATGTCGATTTCACCGATCAGGCTGTTGGAACCGATTCAAAATCAAGATCACCGTATTATCCCAGGCTGCCTTGGGAATCCGTATCGGTTTATCCACACGAAAAGTCCCTTAAGCCGTTAATTCTCAGAAGCCGATTTCTGCGAAGCAGCAAACTGATTTCACCACGTATAGAACTCCAGAATGTTTCCGTCTGGATCCGAAATGTAGGCGGAATAAGAACCCCATGGCATTTTCTTGGGTGAGGCAGAAGCCTCGCGATAGGAATCTGGAAGTTGACCCCAATACTCGTCGACGTCCTCGACAGAGAATTGGATTACTGCTCCGCCGGGGGTTGCCGGACTAGTGTTAGTGGCTGAAGCAAAAACTGAAGAATCGAATACGCCAATTACGCTGTCATCAAACGACACTTCAAAATATCCTTCTTCAACAGACAATGGCTTTGCTTCGGAGTTTGGAAGTTGATGGTAGAACTCCCATGAGGCTTCGATATTGCGGATCAAGATGGTCAAATGATCGAATCGCATGTTTGGCATAACCTTTCTCGCTGCGCCAAGGATTAGTTGCGATTATTCCAAATACCCTTTGCACCTGTGCGGTGTTAGGAATCGAGGCTATTGGATTCTTCATGCGGTGACTTTGAGCCTTCAAGCAAAGGAACCAAAGTAAAGGCACCATTTGCGGGGCCTAGGATGGAAAACCCCAGGTGATTGCATGCGGAGTTTCGCATAAGGTGTCAGTACTTTGGTTCCTTTGTGGCTGGGCACTCGAGCTGGGCGCCTCATCGAACGCCCACAGCTGCACACCCCTAATCGAACTCGGGGGCCGCGAAACCGTCTTCCTTGAGCCACTCCACGTGCGGCGGGGTGTTCATGCCCCATTCCGTGCGGGCAAGCAGGAAGGCCTCCTTCACCTCGGCCTCGCCATAGCCGCCATCGCGCAAGAACTGGCGGAAACCGCGGGGGCCAGGTTCTTTGATCCACAGCCAGACGTAGTCTTCCAGGGTGTGGTCGCCCAAGATGTCTTCCATGCCTTCTGGCAGCAGCTCACGCCCGGCGCGCACGCGCTCCTCCAAGTCAGCGTCGAAGAAGTCGTAGAGGTAATCCAGGCCGTCTTCCATCTGGGCGTACTCATAGGCGTCCATTGATTCGCTCCTCTCGCCACCATTCTTAGTCACGGATCAGCACTCCCCTCAACTGTGTTTCTTTGCGCCGAGGGACATCCGATCGACGTCGGCAAGCACTTCGTCCACAATCATCGGGTTGAATTCCCTATCGCGGCGCAGGCGCAGCAACTCTTGCTGGGCGCCGGCGAGGGCTGTTCGCCGTGCCGCGAGGGCCACCTCACGGGCCTCGATGGCCATGCGCAGACGAGTTGTAGCGTCCTCACCATCCTCGTCTTCGCCGAGGCGGTCCTCAAACCATTGGGCAATATTTGCCGCAGTGTCGGGGTCCAGTTCCTCATACTTCGCGCGCATCGCAGCAATGCCGGCTTTACGCGCGCGGGAGGTAATGGTCGCGCGCATCTTATCCGTGGCTGCCTGCGAATACGTGGTGAGGTCGAGCTGACGCATAAGCCACGGCAGCAACAGGCCGGGAATCACCATGGTCATGAGCAGCACCACGAGGGCGATAACGGTCAACTCGTTGTAGAAGCTCAATCCACTCGGAACAGACAGAACCAGCGCAAGAGTCACCAAACCGCGCATGCCGGACCACGTCATAAGCAGCACTTCTTGCAGGCGCAGCGGCGCCAGGCGTGGCTTCCCGCGGCGCCTATTAATGAGATAGAAGGCGTACATCCACACCAAGCGCACGAGGAAAGCAACAACGGACAGGATGACGCCGATGATGACCGCATGCCAGAGGTCCGCGCCCGCGGCGTCGATGGCGCTGAACACGGTCAGGCCGATGAGGCCGAAAGCCACGCCCGTGAAAAGCAGCTCAACGGTCTCCCAGAATGACTGGCCGGAGAGGCGGTCCTCCGCCTGAATCGGTGCGCGGGAGTGCAGTTCCACCGCGGCAATCACCACCGCGATGACACCGGAGGCACCGAGTTCCTCCGCGGCGATGTACACGGCAAAAGGAATCACCCACGTCAAGGCATTGCGAGCGACAACCTCGTGAACCGCGCCGACGAACCACGAAGACACGCGCCCCACGACGAGCCCGAGGATGGCGGCTACAGCCGCGGAGTAGAGGAAACGCGTCACCGCTTCCCCGGCGTGCATCTCACCCGAACTCGTCACGGCTTCCAAGGCGAGGTGGAAGGCCACAATAGACGCGGCATCATTAAACAGGCCTTCGATCTGCAGCACGGAAATGATGCGCCGTGGGATACCGGCAGGTTCTGCCACGGCCTCGACGGCCACCGGATCCGGCGGGGCAATCGCGGCGCCGATAAGGATGGCGGCAGCTAGCCCCAAGCCTGGCATGAATGCGCGAGCAGTGAATCCCACCGCAAGGGTCGTAGCCACCACAAGCAGCACGGACAGAGCCAGGATGGTCATCCACTGCTCACGAATAACACCCCACGATGTCCTCCTTGCCAGCGCCCACAGCAATGGCGGCAAGAAGATCGGAAGAATGAGGTCGGCGGGCACGGCGAACTCGAATGTGCCATTCGAAAAAGTGGCGTATACCGAAACCGCCACCGCCGTGAGGATGGTCAGAAGCGCTGGCCAGGGAAGCCCGAGCTTGTCCCCCACCGCCATGACGATGACGGTCAACAGCATCAGGCCAATAAGGACAAATAAAACTTCCATACGCACTTCTTTCCCCGTTTAAGTTTTTCTGTTCTCAGACTACCGTTGCGTGGCCGGCGAGGGAGAGCAGTTACACAGCGCCATCCCAGACGAAGGCCTCCCGCGATAGCTTCTCCGGCTGAAACTGTTGGCACAGCTCCTGCACGGAAGAGGCCTCATACCCTAAGGATTGGGCCAAGAGCTTGACGACGTCCCCCGCATCCCTACCGTGCCCCTCGAGCAGCTGACGCAGGGTCACCGCCCCATCGCGCTTGGACAAACGCACGCCCTCAGCGTTGAGCACGAGCGGCACGTGAACGAACTCCGGCTCCGGATAGCCCAGCTTGTGCGCGAGGTAGGCCTGGCGTGGGGCAGAAGACAGCAAGTCATCACCGCGCACGATCTGATCGACGCCTTGGAAGGCATCGTCGACGACAACCGCCAGGTTATAGGCCCAGTCCATGCCCTGGTTCGGATCCGCCGGGGGCTGGCCGCCGCGGCGCAGGATGAAATCATCCACCTCGCCGGTGTACTCGCCGGCGAGGGCGTCGTGGATGGTGAAGGAGGAAGCGTCGGCACGCAGACGTATGGCTGGCACGCGGTTCTGAGCGGCGAGTTCGGCGCGTTTGGCGGCGCGCTGATCGTCGCTAAGCTCGCGGCACGTCCCCGGGTACTGCCCAGGGATAGCATGCGGCGCGCGGGAGGCTTCCTGGATGTCCTTGCGCGAGCAATAGCACTCGTAGGTAGGAAGCTGCGCCAGGGCCTCCTCATAAGCCGCGTAGCGATCCTGCTGGTAGATGACTTCCCCGTCCCAGTCCAGGCCGAGCGCGGCGAGGTCCTCCAGCTGGCGCTGCGCCGCCTCCCGCGAGGAGCGCTGCGTATCGATGTCCTCCACGCGCACAAGGAAGCGGCGCCCGCTGCTCCGGGCGTAGAGCCAGGCGAGCAACGCCGTGCGCAGGTTACCCAGGTGAAGATCGCCGGACGGGCTCGGGGCGTAGCGTCCGGCGGGGCTAAGAGAATCCATGGCCACCAGTCTACGAGGAGCCCCGCGCGCACCGGAGTCCTCTACTAGACTCTCCCCCATGGCTTCTGATGCGACGTATCCCCTGCTTGATTCTGCCGACGCCGAAAAAATGCTCGCCTATGCGCGCGCCCAGGCTCCCGGGCTTTCTCTTCCCACCGATGAGTCCGCCCACATTGATGAGCAGATTAGCCGAGTACTCGCAGATGATACTTTCCTAGGCAGCCTGGAAGATGCCGTTCCCGCCGCCCTCTATTTGGAGGCCCGGGAGACCCTCCGCGTGGCCGCCGGCACCATCAAGAACGTCGACGATTCCTTCACCATTGCCGCACTCGGCGCGCTGACCGGACAGCCATCGCTGGTGGCCGCAGGCTATACCCGCGTCGCCCGCGCATGGCTGGATCACAACGACACCGAGGAAGCAGAGAAGTTCGCCGCCAAGGCAGCCGCGGCTGGAGATGACACGGCGTTGAATGAGATTGCCGCCGCCCGCATCGCAGCAAGCCACAAGGACTTCTCCGAGTCCGCCCCCGCCAGCGTGGATGCTTCAGCCGACGCCAATAGCCCATCCTCGAACTTCGGCAACAGCGTCTCGCTGGCCGAGCTCCAAGAGCGCCTAGAATCCGCCAAGAGCGGCGAAGCGAAAACACACGCTGCTGAATTCGTGGCTATCAACGACGCCGTGACCGCAGGAGAATTCGACGGCGCAGGGGCCACGATGGGGGATATCCTCCGTACCATCCTCGAATCCGCCGTAGGCGCGCTGTGGGCATCAGACTCTGCCGCCGACTGCGAGCGCGTTGCTGCGCAATCCTTCACCATCCTGTCCAACGCACGCGCGGATGAGGAATACCAGCAGCTCCCGGCACCGATGCTGGCCCGCTTTTACAGCGATGCTGCACAGCACTCCGCTGCGGATGTGGAGCAGCGCGTGGCCTGCTTCACCGCTGCTGCCCGCGAGTTTCAGCGCTACGGAGACCTCGACGGCGAGCTCCGTTCGATTCTCAAGACCGTGACCCTCGACGTACAACACCGCGCCCCTGAGGAAGCCTATGACATCCTGGCCTCCCGCTACGTGGATTCACTCAAGCTCCAGAGCCTGCCCGTATCGGCCAAATGGACCGTCCTTTATTCTGAAAGCCTGCTTTTACAGGCGCAGGACATGTACAAATCCAAGCAGGTCTTGCTCAATTTCTTAGACCGGCACCCTGACACCGAGGCCACGACACCTTCGGAGCACAACGCCCTCGCGGAAGTCGCCGAGCTCCTAGGTGATCGCCACGCCTCCACCGGCAAGGCCGACCTCGCTCGCAGCATGTACTTCTTGGCGTACAACCTGTTTGAAAAGGCCCACAATGTCCGCGCGCTCGAGGAGCTACGCAAGAAGGCCTAGGCCCCGCGATGCACGAGGCCTAGCCTCATCGCGCCTGGCCGCCGAACCACTGCCGGTTCGCCGGCAGCCACAGCAGCACAATGACCACCGCCGATGCGATGGACGCGGGCATGACCGAACTCGCCGGAATGAGCAGCACCACGATGGCGCTGATAACGGTCAGCGCAATCCGCGCGGACTGCTGCGCGTGCAGGACATAGGTGGTGAGGACGCACACCAAAAGAACCAGCGCGCCAAGCGCTACTCCCAGCTCGGTGGAAAGCTGGTCCGTGCGGGTTACCGCCGCCGGACTGTTTTCAAAGGCAATGAGCCGGCAGATGTTGTAGACGGTGTAGCTCGTGATGAAGACCTCCAGCACCGCTGCGATCTTCAACGGCCACGGGGCCCATTGCGCCTTCATATCGGCCGCGCGGCGGGCCTGGCGGACGGTGTCGCTGACCTGCCCATAGCGATAGTCCGGCGCGGGTGCAGCAGGCGAGCCTGGCTGTGGGGTTCCTGGGGACTGCGGGTTGCCGAAGGTCATGACACATCCTCAGCAAAGACGCCGCGTTGACTCAGCAACCAGCGGATGGGATCCAGAACGCGATAGGGCGCAATGCCGCTGCGGGCTAGCTGGCGGCCCGTCGGGGCCTCACCCAACGCCGAGGTCACGAAGAAACTACCGCCACTCGGCGCTGCCGAATAGATCTTGTTGATGAGGTCGTTGGCACCCAGGAAGCGCAACAGCGATTCGGCTTCGAGGTGAACCATCCAGCGGTCCGAATCGCGGAAATTCCACCCGGTATCCCGGCGGAAGGCGGAGCCGCGGTTGGCCATGAGCTTCTTCCAGCGCACGTCATCGACTTGTTCCAGCTTCTGCACCGTGTCGAACTTCGAGATGGTCACGGCCAGCGGCGGCGGAGTATCCGTGTCGAGCAACGCCAGTAGGTTATCCAGGACCCGCAAGGAATCCGCACCGAGCTCACCAATATTGGGGATCAGCCCATGGATAAAATCCTGAATCTGTTGCACGCGCAGCGGGTCAAAGAGGAAGATCACCAAATCTGCGTGGGAGAAGAACGCAAGATTCTCGCGGTCGGCTTCGTTCTCCGGCGGGTTCTCCAGGTCCTCGCCCGCAACGTCGCGGAAGACCAAGTAATTCATGCGCTCACGGCCCTGCTCATCGGGCCACTTGCCGAGCTCAAAAATCAGCGGATCGCGCTGGTAGGCGTCGGTAGCCACCGCGCTCGGCGTGGGGTCCATGGCCCGCATCTCCTCAAAGAGCGGCTTTTCATATACCTCCGCGTAGCGCTCCCGGGTGGATTCATCCGCCGCTTGCACGGAGCGGTTGTGTTTGTGCGCCAGCTGCTTGAGCTGCTTAATCATCACCGCGGTATACAGCGACTTACCGGAGTTACGCGCGCCCGCCATGGCAACGCAATGCGTCACGGCGTCGGTCCATCCCTGCGGCAACTCCCGGTTGGTGTACGGGCTCACCGTCACACCATCCTCGAGCGGTTTAAAGGTCCACGGGCAACGTGCCTGGGTCATTAGTTCCTCTCCTTCAGCATGGCGGTGACGCGGTCAGTCAATTCCGAAAGCTCAGTGTTGGCTCCGGATTCGAGCTGCTTGACGACGTCCCCGTCGATCACCGCATAGGCCACATGAGCCGGAGTCCCGTTGATGCGCGCGAGCTCGAGCTCCTGGCGGCCGATGGCGCTGGTGATGAGTACAACGGTGGGCACCTGGGTCTCCAGCATGGAGGCCACGGGAGAATCGGTGATGTAGATGACCAGCGAGGACGTGGAGGTGAGAGTCGGCAAGCGCCACGGCCGCTGGCCTACGCGCTCCGCGCCACTATCAATCACACCCGCGATGAAACGGGTGAGCTCATCCACCTTATGGGTCTCGATGCTGTCCTGCCCGTCAGTGGCGCGGAAGTGCCGGAAAGCATCTGAGAGCGCATCGATGTACTTAGCGGCCGCTTCAATGATCTTCGGAGTGACGTTGACCTGCATGGAGGCAGAGCCATCGATGACCACGGTGACATCATCGAGGCCAGCGACATCCAGCTCCGCGCGGCGCATTTTGGAACGCACCTCGCGGGCGGAATCTGTGATTCCGGCGCCCTCGGTCGTGCCGAATGCTTCCAAGAGGTAGCTCCCAGATTCCGGGGTGACCTCGGCGAGGCGTTCGGCGGAGTCCTCGGCGGCGTCGATAAGCACGCGCGGGAACGTCACCGAATCACCGGCGTTGCTTACCGTCAGGCGCACCTCGCTGCGCAGGCCGAAGGTCCCATTCCGCTTGGGGCGTACGACGATGGTGGCGCGCTCAGGCAGGGAGTGCACCATGATGGAGAGGTCGTGGACGCGCACGGCATCAACGCCTTCTCCCATAATCGCCAGCTCCATCGAGGCGCCGCCAGTTCCCATCTCGAAGGCTTCAACGCGCAGGATGCCGTCTGAGCCGATGCGGCGGGACTCTCCGTCCCGCAGTGTGTATTTAGCCATGACGCTTCTTCCCTTCTCTTACCTTCCGTGGAATCCCATGTTTCGACCGTGTTCGCCTGGTCCTCCGTGAACTGCTCCACGGTGCTGCCACGCTGTGTGCTGTGCAAAATGCGATGGGGCGGGTTGTTGCTGCGCGCGCGCCGAGCGCTCCGCGAGCAACTGTGTCGTGCGGTCCAGCACCATGGCGACGCGCCCCGTGGCATAGCGCTCGCAATGCTCCGGCACGAATGTTCCTGCAAAATGCATAGCGGTGAGGTGCGCGATGTGCTCGAGCTCGCGGTCCTCCCAGAGCCGGAGCGCATCCTCTGCCAGGAGGTTGAAGTCCCGCGGGAAATAGAACACCCAAGAGGCAACGATTGCGGACATCAGTAACTTGTCCAGCCCCTCACCCAACGAGTTTCTGTCGAGGTAAGCCAACTGGATGGCGCGTCCGCGGTTGGTATCAAGGTGCTCGATCCACCAGCGCGGATCGAAATCCTTGAGCCTATGCCATTCCTCGGCGCTGAGCCCAGGAACATTGGCGTTGCCACCCGATGCCGCTGCCGGCAGCGGATGTGCTTCTTCAGCTGCTGGTGCGGCTTCTGCACTTGGCGACGGCGCCGTTTCTACTGTCGTGGCGAAAGGGTTCTCCTGCGACGTACTCGGCGCGGGGGTATCGAGGGGATTCGGCGGAATACCCGCAGGGCCATGACCCGGGGCCGCAAAAGGCGAGGCGTCTGGGATAGGCGCTCCAAAATCAGCTGGGTCTTCGCCCCAGGAGTCGTCGAAGCTGAGTGCTGCACTCTTCTCAGGCTTGCTGGCTGTTGCAGCGCTCTCTTCCAATTCCTGTGCTGCACCCGTGCGCTGCTCGGCCTGCTCGTGCTGCGACTCCGGGGCCACGGCCTCAGTTTCTTCCGCAGCACGTGCTTCGTACGCGCTGACATCGGGCAGGGCCTCATCAAGTGCAAACACGACTGGATTGCCGGGGATCGCGGTTTCCTTAAGACGCTGCTTCTCGCTAGGCGGCACCACCAGCATGGTGGACGTACTCAGCGGAAACTCATTGATGGCGGCGGCCTTCTCAAAAGTGGAGAACCCGAAACCATCCTCCCCTACCTCGCGGGCGGTGGCGGCGATCCACAGCGCCGCCTGATTATCGGGCGCCACGAGAATCACCAGGCCATTGCGGGAATTCAAAACCGTCGCCATGGCGGTAACCAACGCACGGTTGAAGGTGGGGTTGGGGTTCGGGGTCACGGCTTTGAACGGCGCGGGAAGCTTTTCTGGGCGGCGGAACTCGCCATCCAGAAACTCCTCCAGCAACACATCCGAGTGCAACGGACCGCGCGCCGAGATCTTTTCCGGAATCTGGACTTTGTCCACCTCGTAGATGGAAAACGGCGCTGGGATATCGGGAGAAAACAGGACCGTCGCCGGCGCCGGCGGAGTGCCCGTGCGCGAAATGGACGTGTAAGTGAAGACGTTTCCGCCACGGCCTGTCGCATCGAGGCCTGCGGGGACGGAGACCATAGTGACCCACTTTTCCGCCTCAGGAGTGAGAGCAAAAACCGCGGTGCGACGAACCAGCTCCGCACGCTGCTGGGCGGAAGGGAAATCCGGTATCGTCGTGCCGTTGTTGAGCGAAGTCGGCACGAAGGACACCAGCTCAGCCAGCTCCTCCTGGGTAATATCGCCGGCCTTCTGGCCCACTCCCCAACCACCGGCACGGCCATTGGCGCGGGAAAAAGATGCATAGCTAAAGGCACCGCCCATAACTACTGGCCTCCTTGGAAGTACTGGTCTTGAGAATAATCCTGGCCATAGTTGTGCTGGTCATAAGCGTTGGGCTCATATCCTTGTTGGCCGTACTGCGGGTCATAGCTGGGAGCTTGGTTCTGCACGGGTGGGGGCAGCATCAATTTGTAAGACACATCGCCTTCCACCACCACGGCTTTATCCAATGCACTCAACGTGGAGGAGGCATCGCTGTAGCTCTCCGAGAAACTACTAAAGACGTCCTCACCGCCGAAGCTGTCGAAAGAGGTATCGACCTGGCTATCAAAGCCCTCGACGGCGAACAGACGGATGAAACCCCTACGTTGAATTCGCTCGCCTACTGACACCGTGAAATTTGGGTACTGCCCGCGCATCGGGCCCAGTCCTTGAGCCACGTGTGTGGTGCTCTGCAGGTTGGTCTCCACAATGCCGAGTGCCTCGCCGTCTTCGGGGAAGAGCGGCAGGCGGTCAGCACGGTAGACCACCTGGCAGGAGAACTGGCGCTTGTCGCCGTTGCCCAAGCTCCAGAGGAACACCCCGATCTGGCCCTGAGCGTAATCAACCTCAAAGTCATAGGTCACTGGGCGCAAGCCCTCGTACTGAATCACGCGTTCATCGCCCTCAGTGCGTTTGCCCGCGAAGACTGCATAAGGCTTCAGGCGCACGGTATCGCCGTGCTGATCGAGGTGCAGGCGGATTCCTCCTTGAAGGTCGTAATCCTCCTCGCGGATCTGATCGTGCTCGCGATTAGTGGAGTACTCCACTGCCGTCGCGCCCTTCGGCCAATCAAATGTAATGAGCTGGCTGTCCACGCGCTCGATGAGACGGAACTGGTCATCCTCAATGGACTGCACGCGCTGCAGCACTTTGGATTCGCCCACCCAGGCATCCGCGTCGTTAAAGTTCACCGGGGTGATATAGACCTCGTACCAATCCGGCGGCCACGGCACCGTGGTGGTTTGGAAAGAGCCCGGTTCAGACACTCCACGGGTCTCACTGATGGCGCTCGATAGCGCACTTTCGACGTACGTCTTTGGCACCGCGGACGTGCGAAGGTCCGCCTGCGGGGCGTTGGGTGTCAGATAGATCTTTACCTCGCCGGTCTTGGGCGAGTACCAATCAACTTCGATGCTGTCTTGTCCGTATTCGCTGCGGCGCTCACAGCGTGAGAGCTCCAGCTTCTCCAGCTCGCTGGCAAGTTTCACGGAGCGCTGGACGGCGACTTCGTCCTGGCTCTGCTCGGTAGCGCCGTGGAACTCCGCTTGGCCTAGCAACGAGATGACGACGGTCTGCCCGGCTTCCTGCACCGGAATGGTGGCCTTGCGCCCACTGCTATCCACGTCTTGTTCGAAGCGCGGGGAGAGCTTTTCCTTCTCGCTGTCCCGGCAGGCATAAACCATGGCGCTCGAGTGCCCCGGTAACAGGTCCCAGGACACCTGGATGGCTCCCTTGATGGTGGATACCTGGACGTTCACCGGTGGGAAGACCACGCCCGTGTCTCCCATGAATACCGGTTGGCTATTGATGAGCTCGCGAAGATCCCGGCCCTTGTACGCCCACACCGCGTAGTGGCGCAGACCTGCCTCGCCCGGGGTGTGATCACGGTAGGCAGTTCCTTTTGTGTAAACGAGGGTGTCACCGGCATCCGGGGAGGCCACCATTTCTGAATCATCGGCCACAACCCGGTAGAACACCACCTCATCCGGCGAGTGCTCAAGCTCGGGCCACCACAGGCGCACCGGATGGCGAAGGTCGTTGTCCTCCGGCTCCGGTTCTGGTTCGATGCCATAGCCAAAGTCCTCGTGAGAATCCTGCGCCAGCGCGTCCTCTTGCGGCACCTCAACTTCAAATTCGATGCCGGGAGCTTCCCAGTTCGGGTCTTGGCGGAACTGATACTCCGCCTTAATCCCAAAGCCCGGGATAGTGATGTAGTCCTCTTCGTTGACCTGGGTCTTCTGCTCTTCCTCGGCCTGCAGTGCCTCCCACTCGGCAAAGAAATCATGCGGCTGTGCCGCTGGCTGTGCCGGATCTGGTTGAGGCGCGGGGCCTACCTGCGCCACGCCACGAGCTGCGGTACTAGCTGCAGCGGCACGTTGTGCCTGTTCCCGCTGGCGGGCTTGTTCTTCGGCTCGCGCTGCCTTTTCCTGTGCCGCACGTTCCTGCGCGGCACGTTCTTCCTGGGCCACTGCGGCGTTGCGCGCCTGTGCGCTCAGCTCTGGGTGGGCCACCTCTTCGCCGTTATACGCGGCGGCAATTTGTTCGGCGAACTGCCTAAACGGCGCCGATACGGCCGCGCGCACATCATCGGCGTTCACGCGCTTGAGCTGGTGCAGGGACTTAAGCTCGCTCAGCGGCATATCCGTGATCGAAGGTTTCGGGTTGTGTGTCATCAACGTTCCTTAAGGAGGTCTCGTCAGAAAGTTTCGTCGAGGTCTGAGAGGTCCGGTGCCTCCGGCCGACCAAACGGCGGCTGCGTAGTCGGCCCTTGGTTATCTCCCTGCACCGGCGATTTAAAGCCCATGTGGTCCATGTCATCCAGGTCGTCGAGTGAAAAATCCGCAGGATTCACAAAGGACGGGGCATTCGACGCCGCGTCGGGAATCAGGTACTTGAAGTCAGTGATCTTTCCGTACTGCACCACCGTCACAGAGCGCGAAAGCTGGCTGGTCAGCGCGGTCTGGCTGTCTACCTCGACGATGCGCGTGCGGGAGCCATCGATTTCGGTATACCCTTCAGCGCCACCGGCGCTGGTAAGCGCATTCGGGCTAAAGGCCTGGAGGGCTCCCTTTTCCTGGTTCATGCCGTCGAGGAACTCGGCGGTGCTCTGAACGCGACTGCCGCCTTCCTCGCGGAAGGTCACGCGGCTGAGGTATTGCTGCAAGCTGCGGGTCATGCGCGGATCCGTGATGACCTTCTGCCATTCCTGCTGCTTGTGATCGCGGTCCTGCATGTAGGGGTGGTCAAGGCTGCGGGACAGGTTATCCAACGCAGTGCTGGAGCCGAGGCCAGCCATTCCCCACATCTCATTGAGGGCCACAGCCGAGTGGCCGGTGCGGTTGCGCTCAAAGGTGTCATTCATGTCATCGAGCAGTGACTTAAGCGAACGGTGTGCCCACTCCGTTTGGAAAATATGGGAGCGGATTTCATCCGTCATGCGCACAGCATCGTCACGGTTGAGCACGGCCTGGGCAATGCGGGCATTCTCCGGAAGACCCGACTGCGGCGTCCGCAGGTGATCGCTCGACGTTTCCTTACGCCCAAAGGGCGCGTAAATCGCGCGGCCCAACAGCGCCGACCAGCTCAGGAACTGGTTATAAGCGTTGGAGATGCGCGAGATCTCCGCAGAGGCCGTGGCCAGATTCTGGGCGGCGATCTCTTGGTTGCGGTTCAACAGCTTGCGCCGCTGCACGTAGTCGAAGATCTCACGCTGTGCCTTGGTAAAGACCGCCCAAGAACACACGAGGAAAATAAGGACAGCCACGATGATGCCCACGACGTACCACGGCCAGTCGAACCACTGCAGGTACTCACCCAGCGGCAAGTCCGGGTTATAGCGGCCAGCCACCATGTAGGTCATCAGGGCAAGCACCACGAAGAGGACGATCCACATCGTGCGCAGCTTCCGGGTCAGTGCTTTGTTCTCCGCGTTGAAATCACGCGCCTGGAAACTATTGGCCAGTTCTTGCAGCTCGCGCGCCTTGGCGTGCGCGTCGCGGTACTTCTGCTGGGCGTGCCCCAGCTTATCCCAGAGGCCCTGGCCTACCTTCCACGCGAAGGTGGTGCTGTTCTTCGCTCGCCAGGAGGCAAACTCGTGCTTCTTGCGGCTGACCGCTTCATTGCGGGTCTGCTGGCTGGTGTACTCGATGTCGGCGGCAAAACGCTCAGCGCCTACCGGATCGAAAGGCGCGACGGTTGCTTGGGACTCGTGCGTATAGCCCAACGTGCTGGTCATGAGCGGATGGAAGCCCTCAAAAGAAGCGCTGACATCCTGCACGGACTGGCCACCGTACTGCACGATGTACATGTTGCCCTGGTTATTGCGCAGGCCCTTGGTATCGATGCTGTCGCGCCAGGAACCGTCGACAAGCCCCAGTGCGTAGTCGTGGTAGGCCTCCCACGTGCGCGAGAGCTGCGGTTCCTGGCCCAAGGAAAAGTGCTGCTCCCGGGCGACTCGCATGGTGTGCTCACTGGCTTGGCGCAGCTCGTCGACGCTCGTTGCGCCACTGCCCTTGCCGGAGTGCCCAGCCAAGACAACCTCCACGCTGGAGTCTTGGCCATAGAGCATCTTCTGCAGGAAGGTGGCGGCGTTCTTGTTCATCGCACCGCGCTGGCCCTCGACCCAATCCTGCGGCTTGCCCACCACAGTAGACCAGTACAGGCGCAGATTATCCTTCAGCGCCGCCCAGCCGCTGACCTTGTGAGATTGCAGCTCCTCATAAGCGGTCGGAGCGCTCACCAACGGGGAAATCTCCTGGTTGATGAACATCTGAGCGCACTGATCCGTCAGCTGTTCCGGATTGGCGTAGTGCACGGCGCGCGAAATGTTATTGACCTGCGGCTGCGGCAAGCGCTGACTGGGATCGAAAACGGCCTTCCTGACCTTGTCCTCGATATCACTGGCATCGATGGTGCGGTGGAAGGCGCGCACCAGACGGAAGCGCTGCCGGTCTCCTGTTTCGATGACGCGGTGAGTTTCTGGATCCAACACCGCAGGCTCGGGCATCCCGCGCCATAAACCAAAGATGCTGGCTACGGCCGGGGCTGCGAACTGGGCAAGCTCGAAGCCATCTGCGGTGCGCTTGATCGGGCGAATGCGCGAGGAGGCCGGGGTCCCGCCCTCTTCTGGGGAGAGCACGAGGTTGCTCCATCCCTGCAACGGAGCGATGTCCACACTCTCGCGCGGAAGGGCTGACAACAACAGGCGCACGCGCAGGTTGGAGGCCTGAATCAGGCGCTGGTCGACGGCCCCGACCCACTCCGTGAGCTTGTCGACGTCCTGCGGTTGTTCCGCATCCATCGGGTCAATGGTGGCGAGGAGGACGTCCCCGCTGAAGCTGCGGAGGGCCTCGTCGAGCGTCGACAAGCGCGCCGTGCCCTCCTCCGTAAAGGAGCGCACAACAGCTCCACTGGTGGGGTGGGCGTAGTCGATCCAGAGGAAGTCCTGCAGGAGGCCGACCGCACGCAAGTCACAAAGGCGGGAGCGGATGTCATCCGCGGTGGCGCCGTGTCCGAAAATAATTACGTTCGTCATTAGAAGGTGTCATCCAGGTCGTTGAGGTTGAATTCCGGAGCGAGGTCCTGGCCAAAGCCAGAATCGGAGCTGCGCACCTGCGGGGCAGGCTGGGCGACGGGGTTCTCCGCCACCGTCTTGGCCTGATTCAGGTAGTTGCGGATGACCGGGACCATCTCGATGACGTCTAGCGCCAAGTCACGGTAGTACGGCGTATGCGAGGCGACCTCGCGGGAGCGTATCTCCGCAAAGGGCTTTTCCTTACGTCCCTGTCCCGGCAAGGAGTTGGTGTGGCCCGGCACAAAGTGGTCCGCACCGCGGGCGAACTTATCCAGCTCCTCCACGAAGGATTCATAGCGGTCTTGGATGGAGGTACCCATAACACCGCGGTTCGGGGCTTCACCGGAAGCCAAGAACTGCGCGAGGCGGTGAACCACCGGGTGCGTGGACGCACCGGAGTGGGCGAAGTCTAGGCCGTCGTCGAAAAGCCCGCGCAACAGCTGGTACGGGTAGAGCGAAGAGGCAAAACCATAGTGTCCGGTTTCCTGCACCTTCGCGTAGGCGATAAAGATGGACTCCAAAACCGAAGGCATCCAGTCAGACTTCTTGATCATGCGGCGCGGCGAGATAAGCAGCGGATCCGGGAAATCAACCCAACCATTCACGCCACCATCCGTGTCATCGAAGATGTGGGCCGCCGCATTGGCTGCATCGGCGTTGGAAATGTAGACGCGGCCGGTAATGCGTCCGATGATCCAGCCGGCCACCATGGCCTGGCGCTCCGTCTTCGTCAGTGGCAGGGCTGCTGGCAGCGGGCGGGTGCGGCGCTCCGACCACCAGGAACCGTCGAAATTGTCCTGCTTCTCGATGTCCTTGGCGATGTAGTTAAACATGGAGGAGAAGACGATCGGCGAGTAGTTGGGGTAGGAACCGAAGATCTCGATGTGCTGCACATGGTCCGACATGTTCAGCGAGTTGCGCAGAGCCACCGTGGAAGGCCCGTCAATCTCCGGGCGGCTGAGCACCGACTCCAGCTGGGAGGCGATGCCGGTCTCCGCAGAGCCCAGCTCCGCAAACGGGATATCGGAGAAGGAGTAGGTGTACTGCACGGACTTGCCGTGGATACGCTGAACCATGTCATCGTTGACGGCAGCCAAGGGGCGGGCATAGCTCAGCGCAAGCTGGAATGCCTCGACGAACCGGCGCTGACGCTGCGCGTGCTCGACCTCGTTGATATCCGGGGTAAGGGTGAGGTAGCGGCGCAGATCCACCGAGTTGAACTTCTGGAACTCATAATCACGGCGGTTAATCCACTGGCGCGAGCGCTCCAGCAAATCAGTTGGGCGAATCTTGGCGCGGTAGTGCGCGCGCTGGGATTCGCGGGATTCACCGCTTTGCGGGTGGCGCGAGAGGTACTTGGACACCCAGCCAGCACGGTTGGAGTAAGCATCATTGGTGCGCTTCTGCGGGGCCAGGGTGTCATTCGGCGCCTGGGCCGCATCGAGTGATTCCCATTCACCGCGGATGACCGCACGAACCGCAAAAGGATAAGCCTGCTCGTAGTTGGTGACATCCGAGGTGGACTGCTGTCCCTGGATGGTACGCAGCATCTGGTCACGGTAGTCCGAGATGAAGCTGTTGACGTCGGTCAGCATGATTTCGTTCTCGGCGCCCTTGAAGCGGGTTTCTACGACCTCATCGAGCTCCGTCGGCCACGAGTTGACCTCGTCAGTGCGGACGTCAGCCAACTTGTTGGTCTCCGGGCGCTTCGACACGGCCTTCTCCAGCACCGCGTGGGCATCTCCCAGCTCACGCTTGAGGTGGAAGAGGTTCTCATCGGCGTAGTCCTGCAGGACATCCTTGAGCAGATGCGCGATAGCCATGAGCGCGTAGCTGTAGAACTGGTTGAAGTACAGTCCCATCAGAGCATTGACTGTAGGAGTCGGGTCCGTCATCTGGCCCTTGCCGGTCAGCGGGCTGAGGATAGGGTCCGCGCCTTCTGGCTTCGCCAGCACACGGGTGTTCTGGTAGTAGCCGGAGTACTCAGACAGGCGCGGCAGGAGGCGGTCGGAGTTGGTGAGCACGTCCGTGATCTTGGAGAGCATCTCGCGTACATAGGGCACGCCCACCGCAGCGAGCTCTGACTCCACGGTGGCGAGGACACCATCGCTGAAGAAGTTGGCGTAGCGGTAAACAATGTCATAGGCGGCATTGTTCAGAACAGATGCGATGGCCTGTTCATTGCGGGGATCGGCCATGTTGCCCTCGAACTCTTCACGCCATTCGTTGACGTTACGGCCCTGGCCCACCGGAATGAAGTTCTGCAGGTGCTTCGCAGCACTATCCGCGGCCTGCTGGGCCTGGCCACCAAAGACGCTGTTGAGCCAATTCCATACGCTGCCGCTATCAATCTGGCCGCCTTGTGCCCAGGAGGGATCAAGCGTCATAGAGCTAAAAGCGTTAGGCAGCCGCTCTTCCAGCTTCTTAGCAATCTGCATCTCACCGGCCTCGGGGTTCTGCGGGTCGAGGTGCCCGTTGAAGAGGCGCTCGAAGGCGCTGCGGGCAAGACGCTGGGAAGAGTATTCGGCAAAGCGGTCGCGGCCCATCGAAACCTGGGCATAACCCAGCGAACCCCAGGGCAGGCGACCCCACGGCGTCCCGTCTGGGCGATCCCAGCCGAAGAAGCGGCGGCCGCCGTCACCGGCCGGAGTGTTAGTCAGCGCGTAGGACACGAGGTTATCGCTGGCCTTGGTGGAAGCCATCAACCCCGCCAACGCGCGGCCCAGGCCGCGATAGATGGACATGGCGGAACCATCGCCGAAACGAGCGCTGGTGGTACCCATCTTGGAACCGATGGGGAAAATACGGCCGAAGGTCTGCCCCTCCGGCGGGGTGCCCATGTCAAAGGCTTCAAAGATGGCGCGGTCATGCTCATAGGCATTACCCATTTGCGCGGCGACGACCTCACCGAACATAGCCAGCGAGTTCGGCCATGCACCGGCCATGTCATCCGCCTTGTTATCGGCGAAGATCTCCGGGGTGTACATGAAGATGAGGGTGCCTTGTGGGTTCACATTCGGGATGGTGGTGAGCACGCGGCACACATCCAGGAACATCGAGGCACCCGCGCCACCTGCCATGGAGGAGACCACGAGGACGACCGGCTGGGAATCACCCGTATCGGAATCCAGCTTTGTCTGTTTGTAGTTAAGGCGGTTGAGCTCCTGGATTGCCTCCTGCGTGAACATCTCATCCACCGCTTCCTTAAGCGACTGGCGGATCTTCTTGAGATTCGGCAGCGTCAGCATACGGCCAATCGCGCGGTACTGGCCGGCACCGTCAGCCAGCTTCACGTCGTTGGTGGAAGGATTGCGGGTGGCCCACGTTGCAATCTCACCGAGCTTGCCGGCACGGCCCAAGGTGCTGGACACGCCTTCGTCGAAGGAGTTGTAGTTCTGGCGGGCACCAATGCCTACGTAGTGACCACCGTTCTGGGTAACATTCGGCAGCTTCTGCGGTCCAGCCTCCTCTTCGAGCGGCACGTCGATGTTGACGAACTGCCATGCCTTGGGCAGCTCGGTCATGTCCGGGTCAATGCTTCGCAGCTCGGCCTTGAGCTGATCCATCATGAACGCCAGTGTCTTGGCGCCGGAGCCACCGCAACCGACGACGAGGAACTTCTTCATCTTTAACTACCTTTCGAAGGGGAGGTTCGCTTCTGTGCTGTTTATGGCTGTTGTGTACTGCTCTACCGGCTTAGCCCTGGGAGCCGAATCCCGGGCTTGGGGGCCAGCCGCCGTTGGTACCAGGGTTACCAGGATTACCCGGGCGCTGCTGGCCTGGTTGCCCAAAGCCAGAGCCCCCACCAAAGCCAGTGCCACCGCCAACGTTTGGCGTTCCGCCGAAGCCGGGGCGTCCCGGCCCGTTCGCACGCCCTTGCTGGCCGTGAGGTGACGGGCCGGAAGGCTGGGACTGGCCGAATCCACCAGGTTGCGGAGCACCCTGCTGCGGTCCACGTTGCGGCGGCGGACCGCTCGGCGGCTGGGAGCCAGGCTGGTTCTGCTGGACCGGCTGCCCCGGTTGGCCGGACTGCGGCGGTGTCTGTGCCTTGTCGGGCTTCTCGGCTGGGAATTCGACTTGGTCAAAGAGTTGCAGGGCCTGGCGGCTGATCTCCTTCGACTTCTCGTCATACGCGCTGGCCTGGGCCAGCGTATCGATGGTCATGACAATCTCAGCGGAATCGCGGTCCTTCTCGTTGCCCACGAAGAACCACGTGTTTTGCACCGCAAGCGGCAGAACTGCCCGGTAGCCGGACTTCTTGCCCTTGCCGGAAATGGTGCCATCGCGCTGGACCTCCACGTGGGCGGCGGTAAACGGGCTCAGCCCCATCTTTACCTTGGCATCGTTGCTTCCCAAGCGAGCAGAGCGTCCGGTGGTCTCTACCGGAACAGCGCCCTGGAACTCTTCCTTGGACACCGCGAACGGGCGGCCATTGTCGGTGCGCACGAGGCTGGCGCCCTCGCGGCGTACCGGGATGGTCTTCGCAAACATTCGGGGCTTTTCCGGAATACGGCCGCTAACCCACTTCATGAGGTACAAGATGGCCAGCGGAATCAGCAGCGCAAGCAACACCGCGAGGACAAAGGAGAGGCCGAAAGCGGACTTGCTCAGTGGCGCAGTCATGGAACCCTGCAGCGTCAGCGGCAGCTCCATTTGCTGGTTATCCTCGGCAGACTGCAGGTTGATCACCGGATCCACGCGCAGCGGGCCATCCGCCATTTCTTCAACGCTCAACGTCACCGGGATGGTCGCCTTTTCGTCCTTGGAAAGCTCCAGCGCGGAATCCTCCGAGTTGTGCTTGGAGCTCACCGCAACGGCAGGAACTCCCGAGGGGAGCATCCCGTCAGCGGAATCCACGGTCTGGTCTGCTACCCACACCTTGCCGGGGCCGGTCACCGGGACGTCGACAGTAACTTCTTTCTCCGTCATGGTGATCGTCTGCGCCGAGCCCACCGTCGGCATATTGACCGGGGTAACCGTCAGCGGCGTTTCCGCGTTGATGGGGTCCAGCTTCGAACCCGGGCGCTCACCTGTGTCCTTAGTGGTAATTTCCACGCGGGTCACGAGCTGACCGGATGCTGCGTTTTCCACCTTCTCCAGCGGAATGTCTACTGGCTGCCCATCGGTGATGGGGGCATTGTCCACGAGGGTAACCGGGGAACCATCCTCCGGCACGAACTCCGCATGAAGGGTTCCCTGGCCCTCCAGCGCACGGGGCTCGCCGTGGCCATCGACCAACTGTCCCTTCAAAACCTGGTCAGAGTTGATGCCGCCTTCTACCTTGGCGCCATCTTCCGTCTTGAGGTCCAGGTTAAGGCCCGGCACCATGACAACGGATGCGAGGTACTCGCCTTCGGTCCCCTCTGCCACCTTGTAGCCAAAAGTCCACGCGCCTGCCCAGGAATCGCCGTCCTTTTCCATCGCGATATCAACCATGCCCGGCAGCTTGTTGTTCTCCGTCACGGAGACCTTCGCACCAGCGACGCTTGTGGTATCCGGCTTGAGTTCCACGGTTTCGCCATCGGGGCCCGTCAGAGTTGGGATGAGATCGTCCTCACCCACCGAGTTCTTCGGTACTGCTGACAAACGCACAGGGGATACGGAGTCATCGAGGACGAAATCAAACTGGTCTTTGAAGTTGCCGTCCTTGGTTACACCACCCGAGGTGGGGATGAGGTTACGGAAGGCCGCGAACAGTGCTGCCGGGTCCTCACCCGCGTCGAAGAATGCACCATTCGGCGCACCCTGGCCGCAGTCTTCCCCCTCCGCCATGCGGGTGAGCTGGCGGACCTGGTCCTGGGCTTCCGCCGCCGGAACGAGTCCCACGTTAAAGAGGCGGATATTGGAGGTACGGAAGGCGGTGACAGAGGAATTGACCTCACACAGCTTGTCCTGTGCACCCTGGAGATCGTTGGCCTCGGCGTCGGTGTAGTACTTGCCATCGGTAAAGAACACGATGCCGCGGCAGCTACTTCCTTGGTGAGACGCCAGTTCCTTCAACGCGCCTTTATAAGCTGCGCCGTAGTTGGTTTCGAGGTCCGCTACGCGGTCCTCCTTGCGGAACTTGTCCAATTCGCTCTGCAGGGCATCACCGTTTCCGGAGACATTGGTCCACCCGCCGTACTCGGCCGGATCGCTGTAATAGTCAGAACCAAAGCCGGCGAGTTTCACGTTGATGTCTGCGCCGTTATCTTCCCCGAGGTTAGCCAGCTGCTTGACGATGTCCCCCGTGGCATCGACGCGGAAGGCATCGGCGTCCGTCGGCTGAGAGCCTTCATAGCCCACCAACGACGCTGATTGGTCAAGAACAAAAAGCAGGTCCGCAGACTTCTCGCTGGCAATACAGGAGCCGAAATCGGACAGGTTCTTCTGAGAAACCTCAGAGAGCGAGGATTCGGAACCGATTCCCTCAGGGTGCTCTTCCGGCTGAGCTTCTGGGGCTTCTGGGGCCTCAGGAGCTTCCGGAGGCGGCGGAGCATCCTGCGCTACCGCGCCTAAGCTGCCACCGAATCCAGCGATTGTCACCGCCGCGGATAGGGCAAGTGCACGAGTGAGTTTCTTCATTAGGCGCCAACCGCCTTTCCTACGTAGAAGGCGATTTCCACCGCAGCGACAATGACAAGAACAAAGCTTCCACCCATAATGACGCGGTAGAGCAAGGTTTGCGTCGTATCCTCAATATAAAAGGTCTCAGCCTGGCGCTGCGTGTTCTTCAGCGTGTACAGGCCCAAGAGGATGAAGGACACGATTCCAGCCAAGAGCCATCCCCCGATTGCCAGGCCAAAGAAAAGGCCCTCCGTCGGAGCGGCAAGCAGCGGCGCAAGAATCAACAGGATCAGCGCGATGACCGCGGATACGCCAGCGGCAATGAGCATCGGCCACGGCCCCTTCGTTGGGCTCGTCGGTGTTGCCACCTGACGGCGGTAATCCGGCGCGGGCGAGGAATCACCGAAACCATCCGGCGAGCCCGGCGCGCCAAAGGAGCCGCCCGCGCTCGAACCGGAGTTAAAACCCGGAGAGGGCTTCTGCGCAGGATTCTGGGAAGGATTCGGGGCGCCAAAACCGCCGAAGCCCCCAGCCCCAGTGGGCGATCCAAACCCGGAGCCAGAACTAGGCGCGGATCCTGCACCTGGCTGGCTAGCACCTTGGGGCGGGCGCCCGCCAAACTGTGGTGAGGAGCCTGGGGAACCAAACGTCATATCGATGACCTTCCCTTGTACGAAGTTGGGCCACCGGCAAACCTGGTGCCTCCCCCATCTAGAGACGCAGAAGGTAGCAGATCAGCCGGAAAGCTCTAAGGACTAGAAACCAAGGTAGCCGCACCCCCTGACACGACATGCCCGTCACGAACCTCGGACTTCGAACGCCCCGAATCTCTTCGAGCACGCACCGCGGCACAATAGACAGGAAACGTTCAGGGAACACGAAAACACTGCAAGCAAAAGAATGCCATACTACGTGCATTTTTTCTGCCCAGTTTGCAGATTTTGATGGGCGAAGCGCTGGAACCACGGCAAAGAAACAACCCGTTCCGCTGCCTTTTCCCAAGGAACCGCCGGGCAAGGGAGTGCTCCCCGCGTGAACCGAATGAAACTCCCTATTTCTAGTTCCCCTAGTTTCGTGGAAAAATGCTGTGCCATGACAACTCAATCGGCAACCGCAACCACCACAAACGGTGGCGAGAGCATCCGATTCATCCCGGTACATTCCACTTTGTACCCGTGGCTGGTCTCGGTGTTCGTCGTTACCTTCCTCATCTCGAACATCAACGCCACGAAGGGCGTCCAACTCGGCCCACTCATCACCGATGGCGCCTTCTTCCTCTTCCCTCTCGCCTACATCGTGGGCGATGTCCTCTCCGAGTGCTACGGCTTCAAGTCCACCCGCCGCGCCGTTTATATCGGTTTTGCCATGGCTCTTTTGGCCGCGGTTTCCTTCTACATTGCAATCTGGCTGCCCGCGGCTGATTTCTACGAAGGCCAGGAAGCTTTCGAAGCAACCCTCGGCCTCGTGCCGCAGATTCTCGCTGCCTCCCTAGCCGGATACCTCGTGGGCCAGCTGCTCAATTCCTTCACCTTGGTGAAGATGAAGGCCCGCACCGGCGAAAAGGGCCTCATTGGCCGCCTTGTTGCTTCCACCGTCGTCGGCGAATTCGGCGATACTCTGCTGTTCTGCGCCATCGCAGCACCCGTCATCGGCATCGATTCCTTCAGTGGCTTCCTGAACTACGTCATCGTGGGCTTCCTCTGGAAGACCGCCTGCGAGGTCATCATGCTTCCGCTGACCACGCTGGTTATCTCCTGGGTTAAGCGCCGCGAGGATTACGCACCTATCGACGAGGCCGAAACCTCTACGGCAACACAGCCTCAGTAGCAGCGACCCGTCCCGAATCCCCCCTTGGCACGCACTGTGCTGAGGGGGTCTATTTCTCTCTTCCCTTCACCCAACTTGCGTAATACGATGCATTCACAAGAGCAAAGGAGAATAAATGGCTGCATGTGAAGGCCGTCCGAAATCTGCTTCAGCCCGTGCAGCACTTTTGGAACGGGTCGAAGACTACTACGACCTTCAGGAACTGCGCACAGCAATGGCAGAGGATTCTGGCGAGCGGTTTAATCTTGATGAGGTATTAAAGGACATCGACGATGCATAAGCATCTACGAACTCCCCTCCTCCCCGTCCTTGGCCTAGCCACGACCCTAAGTCTTGTGGCGTGTTCGGGTACGGAAGAAGAGTCGTCGCCCGAAACGACGAGCCACGCGGCACCGGAAACGACGACGGTGAGCAGTGAGGCGTCGCCAAGCGCAGCACCCAGCACCACCCCTACCCCGCCACCACTCAATGAGGGCCCAGCACCCGCACTGACCGGCACGTTTGAGATGGAAGGCCCGGCCACCATCACGGGCGCTACCTACGATTCAATGCCCTTCGTTCTGCCCCTCAACCCCGCTGGGCCACAGGAGACCATGGTGCGCTGGGTGCAAGACTGGGGTGAGTCACCCGCCACGGCAGAACAGGGCACCACCTACGTCTTGGGCCATGCCTGGGGCCAGCAGAAGCTGGTATTCAACCCCTTCTCCGAGGTGGTCACCGCCAACGTCGATCTGAGCAACCCCACCACCGTGGAGGGTCTCGACGGGGCGCAGGTGCAGCGCTTTGCGACGCCCATCCTCAACGGCTCCCACATCCGCATGACGTCTGATGGTGGTGCCGGGCGCGAGTGGATCGTGGACAACGCCTTCCTAGTTGATAAGGAGCAATTAGGAAGCGACGCGGACCTGATGAATACCGAGGTTCCCGGGCGCATCGTACTCATCGCCTGTGCGGTAGACGGCGCAACAGACTTGGAGTACAACGTCATCGTCACCGGTCACTTGGCGTAATAGCGCCCCAGGAATTCATCGCGGTAGGCCTCGTAATAGCCGCCGTCGATCGACGCCCGGATGTTATCCACCAAGCGGACCATGAACTCCAGGTTGTGGATGGTGCACAGCGTGCCCGCCAGGAATTCCTTGGCCTTGAGCAGGTGGTGGATGTAGGCGCGGGAGTAGTTCTCCGAGACGTAACCGCCGAATTCCTCGTCCACGCCAGCAAAGTCGCGCTTGAAACGCGCATTAGTGAGGTTGAGGCGTCCATCGAGGGTGTAGACGCCACCGCGGCGCGCCAGGCGGGTCGGCGCCACGCAGTCGAAGGTATCCGCACCCGCCTCCACCGCGGTGAACAAGTCATCCGGCTCGGAAATGCCCAGCAGGTGCCGGGGCTTATCGACGGGCAGCTCATCGCACACCCAGCCCACAATCGTTCCCAGATTCTCCTTCTCCAACGCGCCACCGATGCCGAAGCCTCCGAAGCCGCGACGGCCATTCGCCTCGGCGCGATCGGAAAGCTCCACCAGCCCGCGCGCGGCCTGGCGCCGCAGGTCCTCGTATTGCGCGCCCTGCACCACGCCCCACAGGGACTGGCGCGGCTTCTGCGGACCGCGAGCAAGCGTCAAGCGGTCGTGCTCATCCAGGCAGCGCTGCGCCCAGCGGCGCGTGCGCTCCACGGATTCCTCCTGGTAGGTGCGAGTATCCACCAGGGTGGTGAGCTCATCGAAGGCAAACATGATGTCCGCGCCTAGGCCATGCTGGATCTGCATGGAGACCTCCGGGGTAAAGCGGTGGGAGGAGCCGTCGATGACGGACTTAAAGTCCACACCGTCCTCATCCACTTGTGCCATGCGTTCCTTCTTCGCCGCACGGATATCAGAATCCGTCAGCTCCGCCACGTCCATGGCCAAGACCTTCTTGAACCCCACGCCCAGGGACATGACCTGGAATCCGCCCGAGTCGGTGTACGTCGGCCCGTGCCAGTTCTCGAAGGTAGCCACGCCGCCGGCCTCGTCCACGATGTCGTGGCCCGGCTGCAGGTAAAGGTGATAGGCGTTGGACAGGATGGCTTGGGCGCCGGTGGCCCGGATCTGTTCCGGGGTCAGCGTCTTCACCGTGGCCTTGGTGGCCACCGGGATGAAGGCCGGGGTTTGGATATCACCGTGCGGGGTATGGATAACGCCGGTGCGGCCGTGCTTTCCCGGTTGTGCTGGACCGCTCAAGTCCAGCTCCTTCTTCACGTCGAAGGAAAGATCGGTCTCAAGCTGCGGCTTAGGGTGAGTCATAGGGAACTATTCTACGGGCTGCGCTGCCTTATCCTCTGCTTCACGGGATGCTGCCGCGTGTTTGCGCTCCCATTCTTCCTCGAGTGCGGTGCCCTCGATGTCCAGCTGCGGGATCAGCTTGTCCAGCCACTTCGGCATCCACCAGGTGGTATGCCCCATGAGGAACATCGTGGCGGGGACAAGCGACATGCGGACTAAGAAGGCGTCGAAAAGCACGCCCGCTGCCAGCGCGAAGCCGAAGATCTGGATGAAGGGCAGGGGCTGGCTGATAAACGCCACGAAGACGGAAATCATGATGATGGCCGCAGCGGTGACCACGCGGGCACCGGCAGTAAAGCCGGCGATGGTGGCCTCGTCGTTGGCGTTGTACTTGCTGTACTGCCCGCCGCTGCCCTGCGGGAAGCGGGAGAAGTGCTCGCGCATGCGGGTGACCAGGAAGACCTGATAATCCATGGCCAGGCCGAAGGTCACGCCGATAAGGAAGATGGGCATGAAGGAAATCAGCGGGCCGGGTGCTGGCACCAGGCCGGTGAGGCCGTCCTGCCACACAAGCACGGTCAGGCCGAAGGCGCCGCCGACGGAAAGCAGGAAGCCCAGGCCCGCCACCAACGGCACCAAGATGGAGCGGAATACCGCCAGCAGCAGGAAGATAGCCAGGCCCACCACGATGGCGAGGTATGGCCCCATGGCCCCTTCAAGGCGTTCGGTGATATCGAGCTGCACTGCGGTCAGGCCCGTCATGCCGATCTCGGCGCCGGTGGCATCCTCCAGCTCCGAGCTAGCCGTGCGCAAGGCGGAGGCGGTGCCAATCGTGGCCTCATCCGTTGGCGCTGTGGTGGGGCTGACCATGATCTGCGCGGACTTCATGTCTTTGCTCACGCCCACCAGTTGGGCGTGCTTGACCCCACCCACCTGGTTGAGGCGCTGCACGGAATAGATGAAGGAGGAAAGTGCGGCCTTCTTCTGCTCATCTTCCTCGCCTTCTTGGCCCTGGATATAGGGCTGTAGCGCCGCGGATTCCGGGTTGGCATTGGCGCCATCCACGATCACCAGGAAGGGGCCGTTGATGCCGGGACCAAAGCCTTCGGAGAGCAGGTCCGCTGCCTTGCGCTGGGTGGTATCCGGGTTGGAGGTGGTATCCGCCGGCAGGGCCAGCTCCATGTGCAGGACCGGGGCGGTCAACGCTCCGAGGCCGAGCACCACCAAGGCCATGACGATGCCAGGGGCGCGCTGCACCGTGCGCACCCAACGGTTGCCCATCGTTGCTTTCGTGCGGCGCGGGCGGCGCTTCGTGGGGTTGCCAGCCACGCCGGGGATGCGCCCGGCGAAGGCCTTATCACCGAGCAAGCCCAACATCGCAGGCACCAAGGTCAGCGCCACGAGCACTGCCATGAAGACCGTACCCGCAGCGGCCAGGCCCATGGCAGTGAGGAAGCTAATGCGCGCTACGAGCAGAGCGAAGAGCGCGATGAAGACCGTCGCGCCGGCAAAGACAACCGAGGAACCCGCTGTGCCAACGGCCATGCCGGCGGCGTCCGGCCCATCCATGCGGGAGCGCTCCTGCCGGTAGCGCGACATGATGAACAGCGCATAGTCGATGCCCACGGCCAGGCCAATCATGACGGCCAGCACCGGGGTGAGGTTGTTGAGCTCAATCCAGTGGGTAGCGATCATGACGCCCATCGCGCCCAGGCCCACGCCCACGACCGCGGAGATTAGCGGCATGCCCGCGGAGGCCAGCGAACCAAAAGTAATAATGAGAACGATAAACGCCACGGCCAGGCCAATGACCTCAGAAATCGAATTGACCTGGATTTCATCACCGAAGCCCGCGCCGCCGGCCTCTACTTCCAAGCCAGCCGCACGGCCGATATCCATGGCCTCATGGACCACGTCTTTATCCGCGGGGTCCACCGAATAGGGGCTTTCCGCCTTGAAGTCGAAGGTGGTGTAGGCGATGGTCTCATCAGCATTGACCATGGCCAGGTTATCGGCATCCGCCCGCGCGGTCTCCTCCGGCAAGCCCATGGAGGTGAACTGCTCAATGACCTGCTGCTGAAGTGCTGGCGATACGTCGAGCGGGTTACCCCAGCGCTGCTGGCTGCCCTCTGGGATATCAAGGCCTTCAGCAATGTGGTGCACCACATCCTCGACAGCATCTTTGTTCTGCGGATCGCTGAGCTTCTGCCCTTCCGGGGCCTTGAAGACGAGATTGACCGACGGCGCATTGGCCGGGTTACCGTTCTCCGGGAAGAGCTCCACCGCGCGGCGGGTGGCATCAATAGCGGGCGTGCCGCTGATGGAGTACTCCGTGGTCATCGGCTTCATCAAGCTCAAGGTCGCTCCGCCCGCAGCCGCCACGATGAAGATCCAGGCGATGATGACCTTCCATCGATTGATGAAAGACCAGCGGCCTAGGTGGTAAAGCAGCTTTGCCACGGAAATTCCCCTTCACATGCGCGATTATTGCTCGCGGAAGCTTTGGTGGTGGACACGAATGTGCACCAGTTTAACCAGTTGGGCTGTGAAGCCCTAACGGTATCGCACGCCCAGCTGGGCACCAGGATGAGATGAAAGCGCCGCGAAAAGAATCATTCCAAGCGGGGTACCGGCAGTAAAGACCAGCAGATCCTTCGCAGCGAACTGGTGCACTAGACCATCATCCCCCAAAGTCTTTCCTAGGAAATCCCAAGCAATCCAAACTACAGTCCCAAGACCAAGGGCTTTCGGTCTCCTTAAATGAAGACATCGCACGAGCAAACGACAAACTACTTGAGCCAGTTCAACGGGAGTAGGTATATCTTGACCTCATTAGAGGACCACCACCTTCGGTTTGATCCTGTCATCTCCAGAACCCTAAGTTTGACGGGCGATTCATCGAAATTGGAAGTGATGGCTAAGACATTCCTCGCGGTGTCTGCTCCATTCCTCGAAGAGATTCCTCCGGAAATCATTAATCGACTTAGAGAATCCGAGTTCTCCAAAAATCTCGAGAGCGCGGAGCGATGGCTCAAGGCGAGTGATGAGAGAACCCATCAAGCACAAATAGACCAAGAACCAGATGAATTGATTATCCACTATGGCAAGGTATCTGCCCTTGCAGAGGCTGCTTGCTGCATTGACCCATCCAATGTGGACAAACAAAATTTGTTCTACTTCTTGATGAGCCTGAGCTCGGTGGTCGTCGATCCACAAGTAATCATGGCTAGACAATTCAATGAGGCCTAAGCTCGCACATAGCCAATTGCACACCTGCGATGTGTACCTACTTCATTACAAAGGAACAGCACCCTCAGCCATATCTGCAGTACGCGGCGAACGCGCCACGGGCAAGGACGACGCAACGGCTGCAATTACCAACGCAGCTGCCAAAGCAACCGCCGCAACACCAGGATGAGAAGACAGAACCGCGAAAAGAATCATTCCAAGCGGGGTACCGGCGGTAAAGACCAGCTGATCCTTTGTTGCGAACTGATGCACCAGATCATCATCTCCCAAAGACTGCCCGAGAGAATCCCACGCAATGCCTGCCGCAGTCATCAACAAGGACGCGGCAGCACCAACTGCGGCGATGAGCACGAAGACCGAGGAGAATGCCAAAGCCAGGATCTGCCCGGCCAAAAGAATCAGCATCAGGATTTGCAAGGTGCTAAAACGCACCCGATCTAATGCCTTCAGAATTGTTGCGGCTGAGCCAAGCAGCGAACCGACCGCAAGCGCAGTTGCCATAAACCCCCACGACTTTTCGTCGAAAGTATTCATAATCCATGTAGGTCCAGCGCTTCCCAGGAAGCCGTTGACCACTGCCGCGACCAGCCAAGTACCGAGTCCTACCCGCACCCAGCTCGGGAGTGTTGGAGACGCAAGAGGTTTGTTCGAAGTCGATGAACCTGCGCTGTCCAGTTCTGGTTCAGCCGCTGCGCTATTAGAGCTTTCTCCTGCTGGTTCTCTGCGTACTGAGAGAAACGGAAGAACAAAGAGCATGGCTACGAGGAAAGTGGCGCCGTCGATAAGCAATACCGTGTTAAATCCCAAGGTGAGCACTGCCGCTGTACCGATGAGGGGGCCGGCGATAAACAGCACATCACCGAGCATCGACAGGGTTCCGTTGACGCGGGTGCGCTGCTCATCGGAAAACAGCTGCGACAAGAGGCTAAACCTTGCTGGCCCAAAGAATGACGAGGCACAACCGTACACGCAGCTTGAGAGCGCGAACGCAGCAATGGAATCGCCACGAGCAACCACCCACGCCACGAGTCCCCACTGCGCCAACATCCGAACGACATCACTACCCAGCATCCAGGTCACTGGCCGGTGTGGTGGCGGCAGCTTTCGGACCACTAAAGAACTGACGAAGCGGCCCGCCCACAGCGCGATAAGCACCACCGTCAAGCCGCGCCCCGACGGATCTACTCGGTGTGCCTGAAGCGCAAAGGCAATCGGGATGAGGCCGTCACCTAACCCGGAAACGACAGCGGCTGCGAAGACAAGCGAGAACGTAGTTTTAAAAGAAAGATTATTCATCAATCTCGACATTTTATAGTGTTCTGCATCATAGTATTTAACTATAGAGAGTCAGGGTACATCCCCCCTGTCCAGTCAAAGCTCTAACCGCTGAAGTGCTTTAGGAGCCCCCCCATGTCTACGTTCATCATCGTCGCCATCGCGGCCATCCTTCTCATTGCTATCCCTGCAGGCATGATGAGCCGACGAATTCACAAACGCACGGAAGACCACGACCCCGAGGCACGCCAAGCCGCGCTGGATTTCCAAAGAGATGTTGATAGAGGGCGGGCCGGCTTCTAAAACACAAAAAGACCGGCACCCCAGAGCTAAAACTGGAGTGCCGGATGTGGCGGTGGCGGCGGGATTTGAACCCGCGGTTGGGGGTTACCCAACAATCGCTTTCGAGGCGATCACCTTCGGCCGCTCGGACACGCCACCGCGTTCCAGATTACGGGAGTCATCCCGAGCGACAAAATCGCTGTCCATACCACGCGGCGCGGACAGCGATTCAGCTATTTGAGGCTAGGAATTAGTCCTTGAGGTTACCGATGACCTCGTTGGCCTTATCCTTGACGCCCTCAACGGCATCGGAAGCCTTCTGCTTGGCCTCAGAGGTGACCTGGTCGGCCTTGCCCTCGTTCTCCAGCTTCTCGTTGTCGGTCAGGCCGCCAGCGGTTTCCTTAGCCTTGCCGACGAACTCGTCCTTCTTGTTCTCAAAATCACCCATGATTTTCTCCTTACTCTCTACTTCTCTCACGTGGGCCACCAAGCCTACACCCGAACTGGAAGGCGGCTCCGGGGCCACTAACCCGCTCAGGGGCTAAGCGCCGCTGCCGCGAAGACCCCCGAAGAAGCCCGTGAGCAGCTCCGCGCACTCCTCCTCCAGCACACCGCCGCGTACCTCGGGAACGTGGAGGGCGCCGGGGGCGCGCAATACCTCCACCAGCGAACCGCACGCCCCCGTCTTCGGCTCAAAGGCACCAAAGACCACCGAAGACACCCGGGAAGCCTGAATTGCGCCCGCGCACATCGCGCAGGGCTCCAGGGTGACAACCAGCTCGCAGCCCTCCAGACGCCAACCATCGCCATGCACACGCACCGCTTGGCGGATGGCTTCCACCTCTGCGTGTGCGGTGGGGTCATTTAGCTGCTCGCGGCGGTTAACGCCGGTGGCGAGTTCTTTTCCGGAGGCGTCGTAAAGCACGGCACCCACAGGGATATCCCCCGCCGGCGTCGTGCGCGCGACCTCTAAGGCGCGGCGCATGCGGGCCTCCGCGCGCACCAGCCCCACCGCTGGTTTAAGAATCATCCGAGTCGAGGCCGTCGATGAAATCCTCTAGCTCATCGCCAAAGCCCAGCTCGCCGGCGATGCGCAGGAGCATGTCAGAAGGCCAGTCCTCATCGTTATCGATGATGTAGCCCAACTGGTTCTCATCGAGGCCGAGGTCAGCGAAGATATCGAAATCGCCGTCACCGTAGGGGTCGGCGTCCTCCCACTCGTCCTCGTCCAAATCCGGGATATCGATATCGCGCAGGTCCAGGAAATCCGCGGCGAAGTCGTCTTCGGAGGCATAGGTGGCGTCGGAAAGCAGCATGCGCACATCCCCCGGAACCGGGCGCACGACGACGAAATAATCATCTTCCACGCACAGCAGCGCGAATGCCGCCCCCTCGGAACGCAGGTTGCGCACCGCTTTGATGGAGGTGTTGACGTCGGTGAAGTCATCCTTGAAAGGGCGTATCACCCAGCCGCCTTCGGCACTGGCGACGGTGATGGCAAAGGACAGATCGTCGTGGCTCATACCTCGTCAGATTAGTCGGGTTGTGCCACAATTGTCACCGTGAGTTCTCAAGATGTTCAACGCCCCGTCTGCATTATCGGCCTCGGTCTCATTGGAGGTTCCCTCCTGCGTGACCTAGCTGCTGCACGCCATTCCGTGTACGGCTACAACCACTCCACCTCTGGTGCCCGAACGGCCATTAAACAGGGCTACGACGTCACCGATGATCTGCCGGCCATCCTGCACCGGGCCGAGGAAGACAACGCACTTATCGTCGTCGCGGTGCCCATGGATGCGGTTGCCTCGGTCCTCGACTCCATTCAGGAACACGCCCCGAGCTGTGGTTTGACGGACGTGGTCTCGGTCAAGACCGAGGTGCGCCAGCTCATTGTGCAGCGCAACATGGAGTCGCGCTATGTGGGCGGCCACCCCATGGCCGGCACCTCCAAGTCCGGCTGGGAGAACTCCCACACCGGGCTGTTCAACCGCGCTGCCTGGGTTATCACCTATGACTATGCCGCCGAGTGCGACGCGCGCGGCGAGCGCATCCCCGCCGAGTGGGAGAACATTTTTGCGGACGTGGTCCGCATGACCCAGATGGTTCACGCGGAGGCGGTTCCGGTGCGCGTGGCTAACCACGATGCCGCGGTCGCCCGCATTTCGCACCTGCCGCACGTGCTGGCGGAGACCCTCGCGGTCGTCGGCGATAATGGCGGCATCCTGGCACAGTCCCTGGCGGCCGGCTCCTTCAAGGACGGAACCCGCGTGGCAGGCACGCGCCCGGACCTGGTTCGCCAGATGTGCGAGACCAATGCACCCGCACTGGTCCAGGCTCTCGACGAGGCCCTTGAGTTGCTGCAGGATGCGCGCGAATCGCTGGCCTCGGATCAGCCTTCCATCGCCGCGCTTGCCGACGCTGGCTTCCGCGCCCGCACCCGCATCGAAGCCCGCTCCGGTGCTCGGAAGGAATCGGTCTCCCCGGTGAAGATCTCTTCCCGCCCGGTCTTGCGCATGCACCCGGGTGCGCCGAACTGGGTGGCGCAGCTGCGCCAGACGGAGTCTTTGGGCGGGCGCATCGAGATTTTCTAACCCGTTGGCGAGCTTCCAGCCCTGACCTTCTGCCCTTAATCGGTAGTTTCCCAACGGGTTCCCCTCACCCGGTTCCAGTCGAAAGGTTTGTTTGCCCCCAAACGAACCTTCTACCTGGCTAAAGATGGTTTACCTGCCCCCAGAGGAACCTTTTGACTGGAGACTTCTGAGTGAAGCCTTTTGTGGGGTGCCATCTGGTGACCGGCTGTGAAGCAGCGTGCGCGGCGGCGTCGGGCGGTGCGGGACGCTTAGTCGCGGAAGGTGTCGTCGCGGCGCTTGCGGGCTTGGGACTCATCGCGCGTGATGCCAAGCAGCGGGTAGCCCGCCAGGCCCACCGCGAGGCCCACCGGCAAGAGCCAGAGCATACCGGAGGCCAGCCACAACACCACCCCGAGAATGACACCAGCGATCAGACACGGAACGAGTTTCTCCTTCATGGAGATTCAGCCTAGCCGCACCATGGCTCTGGGCATATCAGGCGCAAAGTCCAGCAGTTATTTTAGCGTGTGCCCTTGCGGCGAAGAACGCGTGAGGCGATGGCGACAACCACCAGTCCTGCCACCCCAAAGATGCCGGCGCGCATGGCATAGGGCTCGCTGACCTGCATGGTTTTCGGAGGTTTCGGGGAGTTGTCGGCATTCAACACACCATCAGTGTCGCGGCCGCTGGTGACGTCCTCGATCCAATCGCGGACTTCGACCACGGACGTAATCGCCGCTGTTGGGGAAGGCAGATCCGGATCCGCGTTCGACGTTCCCGCCGTGGCCACGCCGACGAGGCGACCGCCTACGAAGAACGGCCCGCCGGAATCGCCGCCCTGCATGCCTTCGCCGTTAAGGGACTTCACGTCCATGATGGCCGCCGCAATCATCGGCCCTACTCCCCCAAGCTCACCAGCTGGGATGCTTTCCGCGCCACCTGGGCCAGAGGTGATCTCTGGCATGTCGCCGCCCTCCATCACCTGGGGCGCGTCGGACGAACCAGGGGCGGGAGCGACCATCCCACCGGGGGCAGGCACAGCCATCTCGCCAGGAGCCATGGCCCCGGAATCACCCGGAGCCACCGGCGTCATCTTCTGGCCGGACTCGTCGGGGCTCGCCGGTGGGGTGCCGCCGGATAGCAGTTCGCCTACTTCCATCTCTGCCATCGGCAGCTGACCTTTGCGGGCCATGCGGGAGCTGCTGCTCCAGCCGTAGAAGTGGCCTTTCTCGCCGGCGGTGGGGACAGCGTCCGCGAGCTTGGCGGGCTTAACGCCCTTGACGGGCTCGGTCAGGTGCATGAGGCCGGCGTCGATAGTCGGCGAAACAGCCCAGGAGTCCACGTCATAGACACGGGTGTCCTTACCCTGACCAAAGCGGGCCTGCGAGCCTTCGTTGTTGACGGACTCCAAGCAGTGGCGGGCAGTCAGCACCCACTGCTCAGCCACTAGCGTGCCGGTGCAATCGCCGAAGTTTCCGATCTTGCCCATACGCAGCGCAGCCACGGCAGCGCTTTCCTCCGAGTGAGGTGCGGGCTGGGCGAATTCCAAGGCCATGGCAGGCGCAGCGCCTAGCCCCACGACCAGAGAGCTGGCCACAACAGCAGTTATCTTTCGTGCCACCATTACGCGGCCACCTCCTTGATTGCCCAAGCCACGACCCTCTCGGCCGGGCCCTTTCCACAGAACTTCTTCCACAGCGCGCTCAGCACCAGGAACGCGAGCACAAAGCCCAGTGCCGCCATGGTGTTATGCAGCGAAACGTGTGCTTGCCAGTAGCGTGCGGTGAGAATGTGCAGGATATAGATGGTTAACGACATCGAGCCCAATGCCGCGAAGGGGAAAGCCAAGCGCGGTAGCTGACGGCCAATGATTAAGCACAGGTGCAGCACCATCGCGGTGACCGCCACGGAGAGAAGGATTTCACCAAGCACGCCCGTATGCCCGGTAAAGCGCAGCCAGCCGGCGATATCCGGGTTGAAGCGCTGCCACAGGCCGATGCCAGTAACGACGACGGCCACCGCGGTCGTGACGATCTGGGTGCGGGTGGGGCGGGTGAGGTAGACGTCGTAAAGCAGCATGCCCGCCACCATGTACGCCAGGAACGCCACGAGGGGGTAGACCTGCGGGAGGGTGTAGGGCGCGTAGAGCACCGTGGCACCCGCAGTAGCCAGCGCGAAGAGCAGGACCTTCCAGCCGGTGGCCAGCGGCGGCACCCAAGCGGTGAGAGCCATGGCCGCGCCCATCACCACGAGCACGACCTGAATCTCGCCGCCAACAGGCAGCAGTGCCACGCCGATGAGCATGACCAGAAGGCCGCGGGCGACCAGCTTGAGGAAGACCCGCAGCGAGTAGTCGCGGGCAAGAATCATCATCGTGGTACCTGCAATGATGGCAAAGCCCGCCGCCGGCAGCCCGGAGAGCACCACTTTGGCGCTCCACACCAGATTGGCCATGTGCAGAATAATCATCCCGATGATGGCCAAGGAACGAGCAATATCGAGGCCCACTATTCGGGCGCGCGCTGACACCTATTCATCTCCTTGCAGTTGAAAACGTTTAAAGACCGACCAGTGGCTCTGGCCGGTCTTCTTATTTGTGTGTGTTTTCAGCTCTGCATTTCATCCAGCGCTGCGTGATATGCGTCTCAGCGAATGAGCGTGATGGCTTGGTCCCCGTTCACAAGGTAGATGCGCTGCGGCGTTACGGAGGCAGCAGGATCCACCTTCACCATTACTGGGCTCGCAAGAAGTTTCATGATGGCCCCGTCCGATTGTGGGCCAAAGCAGACGTGATCCGATATCAAATCCCACGTGATATCTATCTGACCAGCCTCATTGCTTTCAAAGTGGAAACCGGCGATATCGCAGGAGAACTCCATGACCTGATCCCTGAAGTTCACATAAAAAGATTCCGGCTGTTCCGCGGACTTCCACTCAGAATTCTCCACGAACTCCATCTGCTGTGCATTAACGGTAACTAAGCCCGAGGGCACGCTAGTAACGATGTTGCGCTGCGAGGATCCAGCTTCCGCTATACCCGAGCTCCCCGGCAGTTCCGAGGAGCCAGCAACAGAAAACAGAGAGGAAATGAAAAGCAAGATAGCGGAGAGAATCGCTTGAATCATGGGCACCATTATATCCCCCGCTGGCGGGCCCACCGTGCGATCCTCCAGTACTTACTTGCCCAAGTCCTCCAGGATGCGCTTAGCCAGATCAGCCGAAGACTGCGGGTTCTGGCCAGTGTAGAGGTTGCCGTCCACAACGACGTGGGAGCTCCAGTCTTCCGTTGCCTTGTCATACTTGACGCCCGCGTTCACAAGCTCACTCTCCAGGAGCCACTTCGCATTCTCCGCAAGCCCAGTGGATTCTTCCTCGGTGTTGGAGAAGCCAGTCACGTTCTTGCCGGCAAAGGCGTTGGTGCCATCGTCGTTCTTCGCTGCCAAGAGCGCAGCGGGCGCATGGCACAGCAGTGCTAGGGGCGTGCCGGAAGCAAGGCGTTGCTTCAACAGTGCACCAGAAACGGCGTCGACAGCCAAGTCCTCCATGGGACCATGTCCACCCGGGTAAAAGACGAGGTCATAGTCTTCCTCGTTAACGTCAGCGAGCGGCTTCGGGTTATCGAGTTCGTTGTTGATGGACTCAAGGTAGGAACGAATATCCTGAAGCTCCTCGGGGTCACCAGCTCCTTCACCAATGCTCATCTCATCCAGCGTCGGCGCTACCGCGTTGGGGGTAGCGATGGTGATTTCCCAGCCGGCATTGCTAAACAGGCGGTGTGGAACGGCAAGTTCTTCGGCCCAGTACCCAGTCGGGTGAACAGAACCGTCCTTCTGGGTCCAGCCATCTGCCGCACTGACGACGAACAATACGCTAGTCATTCTTAATCTCCTTCACATCACGGTTTTGCTTAGGCGCCCCACTATGTCAGAAAACTCGAATCTGCGCCGTTAGTGCGGGAGCGCGACTGCGGAACGCCCGGTTAAGGCTCCGGGGCACATCCGGGGCTCCTTTCGTTTTGTGCTGATTTTCCACTGCTGTGGGGTTAACAATGTGGTTCACTTTCTGCCGGGACATTTCCCTGGAAAGTGAGGTGAAGTGAAGATGAGTAAGGAACAAGAACGAGCCCAATTGCAGCTGGCGAAGTCGATGTTTGACCAGGCGGCTATCTCTGTCAGTAAGGCCCGTTTCAACCTGGATCAGGCCGAGGCATCCAAGAAGGCAGCCGCCGAGAAGTTCGACAAGGCTGAAGAGTTCTACCAGCAAGCCAAGACCACACACAGCTCTGCCGAAGATGCTCTCAACGCCGCAGTTACTGCGTTTGAGCAGAAGTACGGAGAAAAGCCGTTCTAACCAGGCTCGTCGTCGCCAATTTTCTGCAGTTCTTCGATTATTTTCTTTGCGTATTCGATGGCTGCTTTGGAGAAGGCGATCGACTTTTCAGCCAGTTCCTCCGGCGTTGCAGCGCCGGAGGTTTCTTCGTGATTACTCATAGTTTTCCTCTCTTGATTCCCTCCTGCGGTATCCCCTGCCACAGGAGAGTTGCTATCCGCTACGGCACCAGCAGGGCCTGTTCCAACACAGCTTTTTGGGCCGCGGTCAAGCTCATACAACTCGACATAACCAGCGATGCGAAGGCCTCAGACGGCACTTCACGCGCTGTCCAATATCCCTGTCCGTAAATGCCGTCAATAATCATTTCGGTGAAGCATTCCGCCTGGTCTTGCCAGCCCGGCTCGAAACCAAACTCAGTGCGACAACGCACATCAATACCGCTGCGCATCATGTCGCGGATCGAGCGCGACTGCAGCTCCTCCCAACTCAAGGCATCCATCTTGTGGGCTCCTTTCCTTTCTTCGTCAACATCGGCAGATTTCAATAGCGGCATGGTGGTCTCCTATCGGATAAGCAGGACGGGGCGCTGGGCCTGGTCCTCGGTGGGCTTGTGGTGGCGGCCGCGGTAGTCGCGTGGTGCGGGCTCGTAGTCGCGACCGGTGTGGCGGTGGAATAGTGCAGCGAACGAGATGGCCGGCGTACGCATGCCCAAGCCGCAGTCGCGGGTGGTATCGAATTTCATGGTGGTTTCCCTAGAGGTTGGTGCTCCTGCGGTATCCCCTGCCGTAGGAGCATGTGGTGGTCCACTGCGCTAGGTGTTTTCCCTAGCTAGGTGGTGGGTATTCTTTGCTTATGGATGTGAGTTCGTTATTCACCGTGCTAAGTGGTGTCACTGGGCTGGTCGGCGTTGGCTTGGCAGCTTGGTCCAAGTTGGATTCGAAGCGCGCTAACGAGATTGCCCAGCGAAGTGAGCAAAAGGCGGTGGAATCCCTCGCTGTCGCTAAGGAGTCCAACAGCATCGCGGTAGATGCGCGTGAGCTCGCAGAGGAAGCGAATGCGATAAGCAGCAGGGCCGAGGCTCGCGACACTGAAGTCAATAACGTGAGCTGGAAGGACGACTGGGTAGACCCGAGCACCTGCCGGCTCACCAACACGGGCCAAGATAAAGCCCTGAACGTCGTCGCCACGGTTGTCGTAGACGGGGAGCACCTCACGCACCCGACCGTCGACCTGGCCCCCGGCGAGGACATCCGCATCTCGCTGCCGGAACTTCTCGAAAAGCTCCGCCGCAACAAAGCGGAATTCGACGCCGAACAGCAGGCTTACCGAGCGCGACAAGCTAAACTCGCCGCCACCGGCCTCGGCCCCAGTTTCTCGGTAGGCATTGCCCCGATACATTTCCCGCTCAAGTTCGACGTCACCGTGACTATCCAGTGGCGCACTCCGCTCGGCAAGCAGCTCGAGCGCATCATTGAGCACCCGGACTGCGTAATGAGTCTCGTCTAAAGACAGCTCCCAAGGATTCGTGAACTCGTCCGAATCATTAGCAACTTTCACCTGCGTGGAGCACGTAGTTCCCTGCTCTCGTTCACGGCGAGCTAATACGGCCTCTGCCGTTTCCACATTCAGCACGATCTTTCGAGCGGTTTCCCCTGGCGTTGCCCCGACGGGGGCTTTCTTATTGTTAGTGCTCATTGTTTTCTAACTTCCAATCACTTCATGGGCCCGGCGCGCCTAAACGGCGACCGTCTTGACGATGCGCGAGCGGTGAACGCGGACGGATTCCTCAGTAACATCGAAGGCGTCAACGAACGGGACCGCGATTTTGGCAAGCACCGCGCCGATGAATCGGGGGCTCGCCTCGGCCTTCATGTTGAGCTGTCGGCTAACGGTTGAGGGGGTAACTCCGAGGATTTTGGCGAAGTTTGAGGCACCGCCGTTTTCCTTTATCTGAGCTTCGAGCCACTCTTGGTTCACTCGGACAGTGTTGATAGTTTCCACTTTTCACCTCCTAGTATGTGTTGCTACAACCATTGATTGTTCGAACACAACTGCACTTACACCGTTGGAAGTTTGTGCGCAACTGTAAGTTGCATTGGCCCACTACTTGCACAATTGCGCGTGCGCAATTAGTGTTTACGTTATGGAAGAAACTCGCTGGTGGAAGTACGTAACTCAACTAATCGGGAATGACTCGTTCAAGGACGCGGCCGAGAAGGCCCGGTTCGACAAGTCGGCGTTCTCGCGATGGAAGAAAGGCGCCAAGGCCGACCCAGAGTTCGCTGTGAAACTCGCTCGGGCTTACGGCGCGAATGTGTTGGAAGCCCTCGTAGAGTCCGGCTTGATTTCCGAGGACGAGGCCAAGCTACGACAGGTAAGGGTCGGAGGTGTGCTTCTAACAGAAGCAAACGACCACCAATTGACCGATGAAGTCCTGCACCGATTGGTTCACGGCTCCGATGCTAAAGGGAATGTCCAGAGCAAGGTCTACGATTTGGACGACCGTGGCAAGGATGACCTAATCGACCGAATCAATGCTGGCCTCGAACCCGTAGCCGCCCAGGAGGCAACGGAGCCACTAGAGGAACACCAGCCCTAGAAAGGAATCCCCTATGTCCCCTATAGAGGAGCGCCTACACGACCTGCTAGCCCAGGCAGGTGTCGAGCTAGTAGAGACAGGCAAGCTCGACGCCAGGTACAACGCCTGTTACCACCAGGCCACCCGAACCATCATCGTGAGAACGGGGCTGGACCCTGCCACTCGCACGTGCGCCATCGGCCACGAGCTTGGCCACGCGGCCAACGGTGATGATTGCTCCACCGCGCGGGCCGAACGCCTCGCAGATGAATGGGCCGCACGGAAACTTATCGACGTCGACCTAGTCGAAGACGCCGCCGCAGACAACGGCGGAGCACCAAGCGCCATCGCCGCCGAGCTAGGAATTACCCCACGACTATTACGAATCTGGATGCAACTCTACGAAGCCGGCCGAATCCCAACCCACAGCCCATACAGCTGCATGATTCTCTAACCTCTCAGCAATCACAAGGAACCACCCATGAAGAAGCTATTCGCCTCCATCGCCACGGCCGCGCTACTCGTGGCCGGATGTTCAAACTCTGGCGACAGCACCCCGGCTACCTCCACGAGCGCGACCACCTCAACCTCGGCGGCCGCCACGTCCAGCACGTCGGCCACGCCGACCTCCACGAGCGCAGCAGCGACGAGCACGAAGGCACCCGAGTCGAACGCGCAAGCAACCACCGCAGCAGCCGACGAAGAACCCTACGTAGTCCAGTGCCTCGAAGGCACGCCAGGTCCCGCGCTGTGGTCCGATGGCACAACCGCCTACTCCGACTGGTGCTGGCAGCAGATGGGCGGCGCCGCAGCGGCCGAGGCCGAAGGAAATGCCGGCATCGACAGCGCGCCGACCTACGCCAACAAGGCCGAGATGTGCGCCGCGCACCCCGAGTACCCCGCCTGCAACGGCGGCGTCGATATCCCCATGACCAACACGCCCACCTACGACCCCAACAGCGGCGACGGGTACGGCCCAGACCAACAGTTGCCGCCGCTGTGCCAGCGATTCCCGTCTGAATACGGCCCCTGCTAGACCAAAGAAAAAGGAGTTGGAGACAATCATGACTAATCCCCCAGTCCAACGTGAAGAAGATGCTCTAGGCGAGTTTGTCGTCTACACGACGGAAGATGAGCGCACAGAAGTTCATCTCCGTCTTCGCGAGGGAACGGTCTGGATGACACAGGAAGAAATGGCATTGCTTTTCGATGTCAGTGTGGCCACAATCAGTAGACACCTCAGGAACATCTACGAAGAAGGTGAAATAACCAGGGACCGAACTCTTACAAAATTTGAAAGAGTTCAATCTGAGGGGGACCGCGACATAACTCGCCTTCTCAATCACTACAATCTCGATGCCATAATCGCGGTTGGCTACCGAGTCCGTGGACCACGAGGAATCCAATTCAGAACCTGGGCGACATCCGTACTCAAGGAATACCTAATCAAGGGCTTCGTCCTCAATGACGAAAAGCTCAAGGATCCTCGCGGGGCCGATTACTTCGACGAGTTACTTGAGCGAATCCGGGACATCCGGTCGTCCGAGCGGCGCTTTTATGCCGAAGTTCGGGAGCTTTTTTCGCTCGCCGAGGACTACGATCCCAAGTCCGAAAAATCAAAAACGTTCTTCGCAGCTATTCAAAATAAGTTGCATTACGCGATTACAGGTCTTACTGCCTCAGAAATCATTGCAACAAGATGCGACCCCCACGCAGACAACCTCGGACTTACATCCTTTAGAGGCAAAAAGGTACGCAAGGGCGACATTACTTCCGCCAAGAATTACCTGCTTCCAGATGAGCTGGAAAACTTGAACCTCCTAGTTAGCCAATTCCTCGACTACGCCGAAAGCCAGGCTAAGCGACGGAAAGTAGTTCGCCTTGCAGACTGGATGCAGAAAACAGATGACTTTATTGCATTCAATGAATACGAGCCTCTTCAAGACCGTGGACGAATCAGTATGACAGAGGCTAAGCGGCTCGCAGGCGAGCGGTACACAATCTACGACTCACGGCGACGTGCAAAAGAAAATGATGCGATCGAATCACAGATTATCGATGAGCTCAAACATATCGAGTCCCGAATTCTCAGAGACCGCGCACGTCTGCAACCTCGCACACTAGATCAATAAATTAGGCCCCTCCCCCGGCAAGTTTGGCGACAGACGGGAGAGAGGCCCCAGACAGGTGAACCGCTAAGCGATTCGCCCTGACAAGGAAGAAGTCTATCCCATGGCCTACATTGTGGACCTCTGGACAAAGAAGAACCCCGACAAAAGCCCCGGCGCGCCGAAGAAGGTGCCGAGTGCGCGGTGGGGCGTCGGCAAGCGTTGGCAGGTGCGCTGGCAAGAAGCCGGTGAGTGGACCTCGGAGTCGTTTGTGACCCAGGATGCCGCGGAGTTGCATCGCTCGCGGGTGGAGGTGGGCCAGGACGAAGGGACCTGGATCACCAAGGAGAAGAAGGCGATCACCTTCGAGGACCTGTGGGAGCCTTGGTACGCCTCGAAGGCCGGTATCTCCGAGAAGACGCGGCGCGACTACCTGTCGGTGTGGCAGACCCATGTGCGGCCGACGTGGGGGCGGTGAGGCGTGTGCTTCGGTGCAGCGTTCGACGGTGACGGCGTGGATCGCGACGTTGGTGAATACCAAGACGGTCAAGGACGGCCAGGAGCCGCGGCTGCTCGGGGACGCGCAGAAGTACAAGGTGGGCGTGGTCATGCGTGGGCTCATGGACTTGGCCAAGGAGCGCGGCGCGGTGGCGTCGAATCCGTTGGAGAAGGCCGTGGCCAAGAAGCCGGGGCCGTCGGAGCGGCGCTACTTGAAAGTCCACGAGGTGGACGCGCTCATGGATGCGGCGCCGACGGATGCCGCGCGGCTGCTACTGCGGGTGCTCGTCATGACGGGCCTGCAGCCGGGCGAGGCGAAGGCGTTGAAGGTTAAGGACCTGGACTACGACCGCGCGCGCTTGATGATTCGCCGCGACGTGGACGACCTGGGGCGCCCGGACCAGACCAAGACGCGCAAGCACCGCGACGTGCCCATCGGTGGGTCGCTGCTGCGCGAGCTCATGGCCGCGGCCGAGGGCAAGGACCCCGAGGCGTGGCTGGTGCCCGACGAGCGTGGCCACGTGTGGACCACGTCACGCTGGAGGACCGTCTGGTTCAACATGCTGCAGTACACGGGAATCGAGGGGCTGGATACCTACGAGCTGCGGCACACCGCGGCGTCCCTGGCCATCGCCGCGGGCGCCGACGTGAAGACGGTCCAGCTCATGCTTGGCCACGCCTCGGCGGCTATGCCCCTGGATACCTACGCGCACCTGTGGGAGGAAGGCCTGGACGCGATTCCCGACGCCATCGAGTCGAAGATGGCCGCGGAGCGCGAGTCCAGGGCGATAAGCGAGCGGATGAAAGACGCCTCGGAGGCCGAGCGCCGGCGCTCGATGTTCCGCGTCGTGTAGCCCGGCGCGCCCACACATAAACCCCGCCAAGAAGTCAGCGACTTGGCGGGGTTTATGCGTGTGCGGATGATGTTGAGTCCTGGCGTTGGCCGCGGGCCCCATGGCTATGCGCGAACCATGTTTCCCTATTCCCTAGAAAGGATTGGACCTGCGGTCAACACCTGTAAATAACCCTACGGGTGACCGTGATGCCCCGTGATTATGGCGGCGATCAGCCGTTCACATGGCGATCACATTTCGTTCACACACAGAATTAACGCGAACCAATGACCTGCAACAACTCGCAACATGTGGGGAGTCCCCAGAAATACGAATAAACCCCCAGGCTCTAGCCTGGTTTTAATGGCTTAACCTGGGGGTTTAGGTGGTGCGCCCGGAGGGATTCGAACCCCCAACCTTCTGATCCGTAGTCAGATGCTCTATCCGTTGAGCTACGGGCGCAGTCCGTTGGTTTGCAGTGCTTGACGCCGGAGCGTGTGCGCTCTGCTGTGCAACGAGGAATAACTATACCCACACGCTAGAAATCTGACAAATCACGATGTCAATGCATGTTTTCTACCCAAGAAATGGGCATAGCAATTCACCCCGTGTTCACCTTAAGGAGGGACTAGACGAGGGTGGCCACTTCGGCGTCGGAAAACACGGCGTCACGAAAAGCCTGCAGAGTGGACTCGTGGTCGAAGTCGACGCCGATGAGCACGAGCTCGGTGCCGGGCGTAACCCCATTGGCCGCCCACAGGGAGGCCGGCATGATCTGTAAGTTAGGGCCGGCCTGCTGCCAGGCGTGGGCCACGCGCAGATCGGTATCAACCCAGCAATAGCCCTTCGAACGCACCAGTCCGGTGCTGGCACGAAGGGCCTTCAGCAGACGCTCGCGGTTGAAGGGACGGTCAGCGCGGAAGACCACGGAGGAGATGCCATATTCCTCGGTTTCCGGCGTGTGTGGGTTGGCCAGCTCCTCCGCTTAGCCGTGGTAGGTCGCGGCGGTGGCGGTGTCATAGAGGTGGGCGTCAAGAACCAGCGTGGGATCAATAACACCGTTAGTGACAGGCACGACGCGGGCGCGGGGGTTCATGGCACGCACGGTGGCGATGACGCGCTCAGTTTCGGCGGCCTCCACCAGGTCGGTCTTGGTGATGAGGATGAGATCGGCGAACTCGACTTGGTCCACGAGCAAATCGGCAATGGTCCGGTCATCCTCAGGCGTGGCCTCAATGTTCTCGGAGACCAAGCTGCGGCCGCGGCGAAGATTAGTCAGGAATGTAGAGGCGTCCACGAGGGAGACCATGGTGTCGATAGGGGCGACGTCGGCAAGCGTGGTGCCATCTTCAAACTCCCACTCGAAAGTGGCGGCAACAGGCATGGGCTCAGAGATGCCGGTGGACTCGATAACGATCTGGTCGAAGCGGCCGGAACGAGCCAGCTTGCCGACGGACTCAATGAGATCCTCGCGCAACGTGCAGCAAATGCAGCCGTTGGAGAGTTCAACGAAGCGGTCTTCGCCGCGTTCAAGATGGCCCTCGCCGGCGACGAGGGCGGCGTCGATGTTGACTTCGGAAAAGTCATTGACAACAACCGCCAGCTTGCGCCCCTCACGGTTAGCAAGCAGGTGGTTGAGAAGGGTGGTCTTTCCGCTGCCTAAGAATCCGGACAGCACGGTAACGGGTGTAGCCATCCCGTAATGATAACGTTTTTCATTAATTGAGGGCTACAGAACCAACCCAAAGACCGGAACGGCAAGCAGGTAGACGGTGATGGTGATGAGCACGCAGCCAATCAGGTTGAGGCCGATACCGCCCTTGATCATGTCGCCGATCTTGACGTAGCCGGAGCCGTAGGCAATCGCGTTCGGCGGGGTCGCCACCGGCAGCATGAAGGCACAGGTTGCGGCCAGCGCCACCGGGATGGTGAGCAGCAGGACGTTGATGTCGCCATTCTGGGTAAGGCCGATACCCACGGCCACGCCGCCCATAATCGGCAGGAAGGTCGCCGCAGTTGCGGTGTTCGAGGTGATCTCCGTCAGGAAGAGCACGAGCAGGGCCACCGAAGCGATGAGCAGGATGATGGGCAGGCTGCCCAACCCCTTGGCCATCTCACCAATCCACAGAGACAAACCGGACTTGTTGAACATCGAAGACAGGGACAGGCCACCACCGAAGAGCAGGAGCACATCCCACGGCATTTCGCTCGCAGTCTTCCAATCCAGCAGACGCACGCCAGTCTTCGTGTCGGCCGGGATGGTAAACAGCAGCAAACCAGCGGCAATGCCCACGATTGCGTCGTCGTAGTTGGATTCCTTGCTCACAAAGAAGGGAATGATCACCCAGGCCAAGGCGGCACCGAGGAAGATGATGCCCGTCATGACCTGCGGGCCGGTCCATGGGCCAAGCTTTTCAATCTCGGAATCAATGAGCTCGCGGCCGCCTGGAATCTTGTCCATCTCCGGCTTGAACACGGTAATCAGCATGAACCAGGCAATGAACAGGAAGATGAATGCCAGCGGCATGCCCACCATCATCCACTTGCCAAAGCCGAGGACGATGCCGTGAGTTTCCTTCATGTAGCCCATCAGCAGGGTATTCGGCGGGGTGCCGATGAGGGTGCCGAGCGAGCCAATCGACGCCGCGTACGCAATACCCAGCATGAGCGCGGTGGCGAACTTCTTCTGTTTGCGCATGCCGCCGACGGCGTCGGCAGTCAGCGAAAGCACGGAAATACCAATCGGCAGCATGACCACTGCGGTAGCGGTGTTGGACACCCACATGGACAAAAAGCCGGTGGCCAGCATGAAGCCGAGGATCAGCTGCTTGGGCGAGGTACCGACGACCTTGACCACGAATAGCGCCATGCGGCGGTGCAAGTTCCAGCGCTGCAGGGCCAGGGCGATGAGGAAGCCGCCCATGAACAAGAAAATGGTGGACGAGGCATAGGGCGCACCAACATCCTTGATGCTGCCCACACCTGCCAGCGGGAAGATGACCAGCGGCAAAAGCGCGGTGGCGGCCAGCGGGATGGCCTCCGTCATCCACCACACACCCATGAGAATGGTCACGGCCGCTACGGCGCGCAGCGCGCTCTGGGTGTATTCCGTGTCATCCTTAGCGCCAGGCGATTGCAGCACCGTATCGACGGCGTTGCTCGGGAAAATAAACCACACGAGAGCGGCCAAAACGAGCCCGAGGATAAGGCCAATAGCCATGCGACGCCATTCGCGCGTGTCGACGCCACGGTCGTCCTCGCCCTCCGTATGCGAAGTTGAGACGTGAGTTTGCGGGGTAGTCATCTGCCCCCTCCTTTTCCTGGTTAACCAGCCCCCCATTCAGCCGAGAGAGAGTTATTAGGATCGCCGAATGGGCCTACAACTTCAGGTTATCGAGGTCACAGACTGCCAACAAACACTTTCCGATCATTACCCCCGCTAGCGCCATAAAATCACCCCTGTTAGCAAACTCTATTGCAGAACAACTGCAAAGTTTGCTCACCAATCTGTGGGCACTCCCCGCCCAATTCCCCCTCCTCCACAGATCCCCAGACCTCGATCCCGCAACCTGCAGGTGGGCGTCGCCAAGCGC
>NZ_KV805226.1:118012-207306 GCF_001811565.1 Corynebacterium sp. HMSC078A10
GCCAAGCGCTTGCCGACGCCCCACCACCCACCAGGGAGTTTCGGGATCGAGGTCTGGAGGTTTGCGCTACCAGATAGCGGCGAAGGCCACCGCGCCGAGGAGCATCGTCCCCAGCGCAACGGCAGCGAGCGCTGGGGCACCGGGGAGGGCAGGTGATCCGGCCCGAGCCAGGATCTCATCAGCATGGCGCAGCTTGGCGGTGGCCAGCCACAGCACCACGGCCACCACTACCCCAACGATCACGGCCGCCCATGGAGCGATGGAACGCACGACGAGCAAGCCAGCAACAAGGCCCGCAAGCCCCGTGCGCTGCCAGGCTAAGCGGGTGCGCTCGGGTTGGAGGCCGGGATCAAAAAGCTCGCTCACGCTAGCAGCTCGCCCACCAGAATCATCAAGCCGATGATGATGACTACACCAACAATCAACGCCAACGCCGGGCTTGCCGGGAGCGGACGCGCATGGCGCATCGCGCGCTCGGAGGCACCCCAGTGAAACCACGCCACCGCCGGCAGGACGATGGCCACGATCAGCATGATGACAGAGACAACGCGAGTCAGCGTGGTGTTCAGCGGCAACTCGAAGGTCTCCAGCGCCACGCCACCGGCGATAAAGGCCAAGGACGTGCGGATCCAGGCCAAGAACGTGCGCTCATTAGCCATGCTGAAGCGCGGATCAGGTTCCTCCCCTGTTCCATACACCGAGCCCGGGAAACGTGCCTTCGTCATAGGCGCTACTGTAGCGCCCCGCTCCTAACTCCACAGCGCGAGGCACCCCGAGCGCGGCGCCTAAGACTGCGAGAAGGCCTCGAGATCTCCGGGACTACCGGCGACGACGATGAGGTCGCGGTGGGTGAGCTCGGTGCCGTCGTCAAGCGGGCGCCACTGCCCCGGCCCCTGACAGCGGGAGATGAGCTGGACGTTGTGCTCTTCCCACACCTTGTGAAGGTTGAGAGGGCCCTTGCTTATCGACGCCGGCGGGGTCATCGCCGTCACGCCATAATCGGTGGCGATCTCCGCGAAATCCTCGAAGCGCCCGCCCAGCAGGTGTGCCACGCGGCGGCCCGTATCGCGCTCCGGGCGGATCACGTGGTGCACTCCGAGTTGGCGCAGGATGCGGGCATGAGCATCTGAATCGGCCTTGGCCCAGATATCGCTCACCCCGAGCTCCACGAGGTTGGAGGCGGTAAGGATGGAATCCTCCAGATCCGAACCGATGGCCACGACCACGCGCTCTACCTCATCGACGCCGAGCTGGCGGAGGGCCTCGGCGTCGGTAGTATCGGCGGTCACCGCCTCGGTGAGGTACGCGGCGTGCTCGCGCACGTGTTTCTCCTCAGCATCGATACCGAGGACTTCCACGCCATGCTCCATCAGCTCGCGAGCCAGGGAAGAACCAAACCGACCCATGCCAATGACGACGACCGGCGGGATATTAATGGAAGACTTTTCACGCCGCAGGGCGCTGAACATGTTAACCAATGAACGGCCTTTCTTCTGGGTAGCGGTAGCGCAGGGTAATGGTCCGGGCGGCCAGTGCCGCCACGAAGGTGGTGGGGCCTACGCGGCCAACGTACATGATGAGGCACAGCATGAGCTGTGATGGTGCGGACAAACTTGCGGTAATACCCGTGGACAAACCCACGGTGGCGAAGGCAGACATGACTTCGAATGTGACCTGGTCCGCGGTGAACTCGGGGTCCCAGATGCGCAGCGTTGCCACGCCGAGGGCCACGACCACCATTCCGGCGGCCGTGAGCGCGAGGGCTTGGCGGAAGGTGGACAGCGGCAGGCGCCGGTGCCCGATGGAGGTGTCCTCCCGGCCCAAGAATTCCGAGATCATCGCGGCGCCCAGAACGCATGTGGTGGTGACCTTGATGCCGCCCGCAGTACCGGCGGAGCCACCGCCGATAAACATCAAGATGTCCGTCACCATCAACGTCAACGGGTGCGCCTCACCGTAATCAATAGCGTTAAAACCTGCCGTCCGGGGCGAAGCGCTCATGAAGAAGGCGTTGATGAGCTTCTGGCCCAACGGCATCCCGTTCAGCACACCGGAGCCCTCAGAGAGGAAGAAGATCACGGTGCCACCCAGCAACAAGAACGCGGTGGCGCCCAGCGTCATCCGGGCGGTCATGGACATGCGGTGAATGCGCGGCGTGCCGCCGCGCCAGCGCGTTAGCCGTGCGCGGGCCCGTCGCACGAACTCCGCCAGCATGGGATAGCCCAAGCCACCCGTAATCAGGGCGAAGGCGAGAGGAATCAGAATCCAGCCATCGGCGGCAAAGGAAACGACGCTATCGGAATAGGTACTAAACCCGGCATTATTGAAGGCCGAAATAGCGTGAAAAACTCCTTCCCACACCGCGCGTCCTGGTGCCACGCCGTGTTCGGTGGCTAGGCGCACACCGATGAACACGGCAACTGTGGCCTCACAGATCAGGGTCATGACCAAGGTGAGCAAAAGAGCGCGGCGAATGCCACCAGAAGCCACAGCACGGCCTTCCGCAGCCATGGTCCGGCGGGCTTTGAAGCTGATGCGACCAGTCAACAACATGCCTGATAACGATGCCAGGCTCATAATGCCGAGGCCGCCCAGCTGGATGAGCGCGATGATGACCGCTTGGCCGAAAGGCGTCCAATAGGTACCGGTGTCCTCCACTACGAGGCCCGTCAAAGAAACCGCCGAGGTAGCCGTAAAGAGTGCCGGCAGGAACGGGGTCCACTGCGGAACGTTGGCGGAAATCGGCAGCATCAGCAGCAGCGTTCCCACGAGGATGAGGAGGATAAAGCCCGCGGCGGTGAGCCGAGCTGGGCCCAGGAAATGACCGCGTTTCACAGCGCTTCACACTACGCTTCACGCCCTCTCAAGTCACCCCCATTGCCTGTGAATTTGCCGGCAATTTTATTAGTTCACCTTTTGTAATAAATAGCACTAAGAGTAGCTTCCCAATAGACAATTACACGACAGGTATTAGGAACGAATCGGCCCTTTACCCGGATACGAAAGCGAGGCCACCATGGATCATAAAGCGACCACACACACGGCGGACGGCGCTGAAGCTGCCAAACCAAGAATCGAATGGCCAACCATCAAGGCTATCCTCGCCGCTTCCAGCGGAAACCTTGTGGAATGGTTTGATTTTTATATCTACGCCTTCTTCAGCGTCTATTTTGCAGATCAGTTCTTCAGCGGCACCGGCGAAACCGGTGCGCTCATGAAGTCTGCGGGCGTCTTCTTTATCGGGTTCCTCATGCGCCCCATCGGCGGCTATGTCTTCGGGCGCATCGCCGACCGCTACGGCCGCAAGCGCTCAATGCTGATCGCAATCATCATGATGTGTGCCGGCTCCCTCCTCTTTGCGGCCTTACCCACCGCGGCGACCGTTGGTGCCTGGGCCCCAGTGCTGATGCTCATCGTGCGCTGCATCCAGGGACTCTCCGTGGGTGGTGAGTACGGAGCAACGGCCACTTACATGTCGGAGATTGCTTCCTCAGGACGCCGCGGCTTCTACTCCTCCTTCCAATACGTCACGCTCATCGGCGGGCAATTGCTGGCCAGCCTCCTCGCCGTCATCATGACCTCCACGCTGGGAGAAGAAGCAATCACAAATGGGTGGTGGCGCCTGCCTTTCGTAATCGGTGCACTCGCCGCTGTGGTAAGCCTCTGGCTACGAAACGGTCTTGAAGAAACGACGTCGAGCACCGAGCGCAGTGAGGAGGGAGCCGGAACACTTCGCCAACTCATGCAGCACCCGCGCTCGTTCTGGGTCGTCCTTGGTATTACCGCAATCGGCTCACTGACCTTCTACACCTACACCACATACATGCAGAAGTTCCTCATCAATACGGGTGGTTTTGCCAAAGGCGACGTTGCCCGGACGATGACAGTATGCCTCTTCGTCTTTATGATCCTGCAGCCGCTGACAGGCTTGCTTTCTGACAAGATCGGCCGCAAGAACACCATCCTCATTTTCGGTGTGGCATCCACGGTCGGCACCATCCCCGCCTTCATGCTCCTGGAAGCCCAATCCACTCTGATCGGCGCCGGGGCAGTCATCATTCTCATCTTCGTCTTCGAAAGCGGCTACACCTCGATTTCCGGAATTCTCAAAGCCGAGATGTTCCCCACCTACATCCGCGGCCTCGGCGTGGGATTCACCTACGCCGTAGGCAACTCGCTCTTCGGCGGCTCGGCCGAATACGTCGCTCTGGGTCTAAAGAACGCCGGTCATGCTAACGCCTTCCCCATTTATGTCACTGTCATGGCGGCGCTGGGTGTGGTTGCCATGCTCTTCCTACATGACAGCCGCACTCACTCCACAATCGACAACCCCGAAAGCAGCGCCTACGCCAAGAAATAGGCGCTACATCAGCTTGGTCTTGTCCAAGGTCTCCACCCAGCCGTTGGTGAATTTCTCCAACGGCTTGTGGAAGACCACGCCCAGAACAAGCATCGGTACAGCAAAGAGCAGCAGGCACAGCAACGCCAGCCAGTAATCACCGTGGTAGGTTCCGGCGATAGCCGCGCGGAAAGCACGGATGGTATAGGTCGCCGGCAGCCACGGGCTAATGTTCTGGAACCAGTCCGGGAGCACCTGCAAGGGGTAGGCACCGCCCGACGACGATACTTGGACCACCAGCATGAGCACCGCTAGGGCCTTGCCCGCGTTGGCGAAGGACACCACGAAGGTGTAGCAAATCAGCATAAAGATGAGCGAGCTAACCCAGCCCGCCAACAGCATGAGAATCGGGTGCGCGGGCTCAATGCCCACGAAGAAGATGAGGCCCAGAATCAGCATCGTCGACTGCACGAGGCCAACCGCGGCAAACATTCCGAAGCGGCCGAAGAAGCGCTGCATCGGCGAATATGTATCCTTATCCACCACATCCGTGCGCACGCTCACCGCAGTCAGCAGCGCGCCGACCCACAGCGCCAGCGCCGTGTACATGGGTGTCATGCCGGCACCGAAACTCTTGACTGGGTAGACCGCTTGCCTGTCGACGTCCACCGGAGCCGCAATCGCGTGCGCCAGAGCGTCCGGATCGGAACCGATGAGGTCCGCCAGCTTCTTCAGGTCACCAGATGCCGCAGCGGAGTCGATATCCTTCCGCAGGTCGCCGAACTTGTTGGCCTTATCCTGCAGGCCAGAGGCGAGCTTCTGTACTGCATCCCGAGCATCCGTCAGGGAAGAGGAATCAATGGTGACGGGAGTCTTCGCGGTATCCAGATCCGCGCTTACCTGGCCCAGGGAATCCTGCAGCGCGCGCAAGGATTCACGCAGACCAGAGGTGGAGATTCCCTCCACTGCCTTCTTGGCATTGTCGATGCTGGAGAGATCCGGCTTCGTGGGTTCGGGAGCATTCGCGGCCGCAGTGAGGCGCGCGTGGAGAGTGCGCTGCGCGTCGATGGCCTCCTCGATACGGCTGAGCGCCTTCTCTTTATCCCCGGCAGGAATTGGCAGGGCCTCAATGTGGCCGTGCAGGTTCTGATACTGGGCAATGGTGCCTTCTACCTGGCCGGCCAAGGTGTTGAGCGCGGCGACGCGGTCGGCGCGGGAGGCGGAGGCGTCGGCGTAAAGCGCATCAATGCGTTGGCGCACCACGTCATAACTAGCGCTGGTGGCATCGAGCGATTGCTGCAGCGCATCCGTGGACACGTTCAGTGAGGAAGACTGAATCTCCGGCAGCTTCAGGTCCGCCGAGTCCGCAATGCGCTGGGCGCTTTCCATGAGCGGAACCGCAGTATCCACGAGGCCAGCGAGGGAACGCGCGGTACGCGCCGCCATATCCAGCTGAGTCTGCACGCCATCCGCGCGCGCCTGCATCCGGTCCAATACAGCCTTGGTATCGCCCTTGCTCAAGAAATCGGAGAGTGAGGTGACCAGATCGAAGGACACGTTACCGACCGTCGTCGTGAAAGCCTCGGCAACCTGGGCTGACACCCCCTCTGCGCCTTGACCGGTGATCTTCGGCGCCAGCGCGTTCTTCTTCTCATTCATGTAGAAGGACAAATCCGCGGGCTGGGAACCATCCGTGTAGAAGTTCATCATGTCGGTACTGAAATCTTCGGGGAGCACGATGGCTGCGTAATACTCGCCGGACTTGGTACCTTCAATCGCCTCATCAGAGGTGGTCACAACCCAATCCAGCTGATCGTTCGCGCGCAGCTCATTGAGTACTTGGTCGCCAACGTTGATGGGCACCGGCAAAAGATCGCTCTCATAGCCGGTGTCCTTGCTGGCCACCGCCACCTTGAGCTGGCTGGTGTTATCAAAGGGATCCCAGCTAGCCAACACGTTAAACCACGTGAACAGCATCGGAATGACGACGAGACCCACGAGCATCACCGCGCTCATCACGTTGCGGCATGCGGTGCGGATATCGTTGAGGAAAAGATCGAGTGTTCCACGCATTAGTTATCCCCCTCCGTGGACTCTGCGCCGATGCGGGACGGATGAATAAGGTCATCTTCATCCAGCGTCACGAGCTCCGCGGACTGCTTCAGACTGATGCGCAGGTATTCCAGGGTGACCGCGGCGACAATGATGAGGAAGCACCACGCCGTCCAAATACCCAAGAGCAACGGCTTCTGGTCGGGCAAGAGGCCCGAGACGATGATGAGGATGACCACGCCGATAACGCCCGCGATGGCCACCATCTTGAGCCAATAGCCCCAGTTATGAGCGCGGCGGTCCAAATCCCTCTTGAGGCCACTGCGGCTATCCAGCGCCTGGATGACGTCCGCGATGCGGTAGCCGGAGCCCACAACCTGCACGTTTTCATAGTCGAAGAGTTCGGTGTCCCGCAGCTCGCGATTGAAGATGACGTTGAAGTGCGCCAACGCCTTGCGCAGTAGAAGACCGAAGACGAAGAAGAGAATGAACATGAAGGCGAGCACGCCCATCTTCTTGAAGTAATGGTTGCCGTAGAACCCGCCGATGGTTTCGCGCATGGCGTCAATGCCGTACGTGAACGGAAGCAGCGGGTAGATGCTGTGGAAGAAGCTGGGCAGCAGCTCAATCGGGTACAGGCCCGACGCACCTGGAATCTGAATGATGGCAAAGACCACGCAGAGGCCGCGGCCGAGGTGACCCAGAGACGTCGACAACCCATAGATAATGCTCAAGTAGGCCAGCCCCACGAGCACGCCCGTCAGAATGAAGGCAGGCGCGTTCACGGTCTGCACGCCGATGAGCAGATCACCCACGGTCACCGTGACGGCCTGGATGATGACCATCAGGGCCATGAGGAGGAAGCGGCCCAAGTAGGCCTGGCCCACCGTGATGCGGTCGAAGCCCTCCTTATCGACCTCAACCCGGAAGATCACCATGAGGACGAAGGCACCAATCCACAGAGAGAGGTTAGTAAACAGCGCCGCCATGGCGGAGCCGTAGCTGTCCACCGGGTACACGGTTTCGGTCTTCAGCTCGATGGGCTCCGCAAAGAATTTACCGATTTCTTCCGCGTCCAGCCCGGTGACATTTTGAACGACTTTGGAGTTCATCGCGGCACGCAGCGAACCCACATCGCCCTGCATAGCGCGCAGGCTGTCCTGCAGGGCCAGGAGGTTGGTATCGAAATCGGACAAGGTGTCCTTCGTGGCGCGCAGCTGCTGGGCCACGCCGTCCAGGAGACCATTGGCCTCCTGCATGGTTCCCTTCTGAGCTTCCAGGGTGGAGCTCAAAGCACTCGCCATGGAGCTCAGATTGCTCATGGCACGGTTGATTTCGGGCACAGCGGTGGTCACGGTATCGCGCAGCGTTTGCGAGGTGGCCTTGGTATCTGCCGCCGCCTGGTTGATGGCCTCCGCACTTGCCTGCACGTTGTCCGCTGCGGCCTGGGTATCCTTGCTCAGCGCATTCAGGTTCCCCACCAGCTGGCGGTTGGATTCATTGCCCTCATCGAGGCGCTGGATGGCGTCATCGATCTCCTTGGCCACCTGCGGTGAAAGCGTTGCGGAATCGCGCAACGCCTTAAGCTGCGCAATCGATTCCGCACTCGCGTCAATAGCAGTGTTCGCCCGTTGCGTGGCGTAATCGAAACGGTCACCGGCCTGGTTCAGGCCAGCTGTGACATCCGCAATGGATTCCTGCGCCTGTGCGATGCCGTCTGCCACCGCACTTGCGCCACTGACGAAGGCACCGGTGGTCTGGTCGGTGAAGTCACCGATGCCCCCTTGGGCCTGCTCGACTAGGGAGGAGACCTCGGCGAGGGCTGTTTGGGCGTCGCCCAGCGCAGCACTCACATCAGCCACCGTGGACTTGGCGCCCAACGTGGAATCAGCAGCGGCGTCAAGCTTTCCCTGGATCCGCGCGAGGTTCTCACGGTTACCGTCAATCTCCTGCGCGGTCTCCCCGAACGCGGAGCTGGTGTTGTTCATCGCCCGCGTGACTTTTCGCTCGAAGTCAGTACCGGTGTCCTTGACGTTCTCCGCCGCGACGGTGGCCACCTGCTCCTTGAAGGCCGCCGTGATCTGCTTGTCCAGACCTTTGGCACCGGTATCCGTAATCTTCACGGCGATGGCGTTGTTCTTCTCGTTGACGCGGTAAACCAGTTGCGGCTGCGTGAACTTCCCGTCGAGCATGCTCACGAGGTTCTCGCTGAAGTCCTCAGGAATCGTCACCGAGGCATACACGTCTCCCTCTAAAAGGGCTTTCTCGGCTTCGTCGCGCTCGAGGAATTGCCAGCCTAGCTGGTCATTCTTTTTGAGTTTCTCAATGACCTCGCTGCCGACATCTATCTTCCCCGTCAGCTCGTTGTTAGCACCCTTATCCTCGTTGACCACGGCCACCTTGATGTTGTTGGTATGGCCGTAGGGGTCACGAAAAGCCGCGATGTTCACCCATGAATACAACGCGGGGGTGATGATAAGCCCGATGAGGATGATCCACGCCCTGGGGACGCGGCCAAGCCTGGCTACATCTCTAATAAAAATCTTCCAACTTTGGCGCACTGAAGGCAGTGTACCCGTTGAAGCTTCGAGTCTCTAACCTGCCGAAATACATAAAGTAATTTAAATAATTAACAAATAAACTTTAACATGGTTTGCCGGATCAAACCCCTGGCTTGAACATATGGCGATGAAAACTAGACTTCAAGTAGTTGAACTTTTGGTATGGAGATGCCTATGCGTAAGACCTTAATCAGCCTCACCGGCCCCGCCTTCGTTGCTGCAGTGGCTTACGTCGACCCCGGCAACGTAGCCGCCAACATCAGCGCCGGCTCCCACTACGGCTACCTCCTGGTGTGGGTACTCGTCGTGGCCAACCTCATGGCCATGTTCATCCAGTACCACTCCGCCAAACTGGGCCTAGTCACCCACCGCTCCCTGCCGGAAATCATGGGCGAGCGTCTCTCCCGCCGCGCGCGCCTAGGCATGTGGGCCCAGGCCGAGCTCATCGCCGCGGCCACCGACCTCGCCGAAGTCATCGGCGGCGCCATTGCCCTGCAACTCCTCTTCAACCTCCCCCTGTTCGCGGGCGCGCTCATCATCGGCGCGGTCTCCATCATTCTCCTCATCTTCCAGAAGAAGAACCAGTGGTTCGAGGGGCTTGTCATCGGCCTGCTCCTGGTCATCTGCATCGGCTTCCTTGCCGGCCTCGCCATCGCCCCGCCCGACCCCGCCGACGTGGCCGGCGGCCTCATCCCCCGCCTAGAGGGCAAGGACAGCATCCTGCTGGCCGCCTCCATGTTGGGCGCCACCGTCATGCCGCACGCCATTTACCTACACTCCTCCCTGACCAAGCAGCGCTACCCCGACCTGGAAATCCCCCACGTGCTGGCCGGCACCCGCGCGGACATCGCCGTGGCGCTGTCCATCGCCGGGCTCGTCAACGTGGGCCTGCTGGTCCTGGCGGGCTCGGCCCTCTACGGCGTGGACGGCACAGAGACCATCTCCGGGGCCCACACGGCGATTGCCAGCCACCTCGGCCCGCTGGCCGGCGTTCTCTTCGCCATCGGCCTGCTGGCCAGCGGCCTCGCCTCGACGTCAGTGGGCGCCTACGCCGGCTCCGAAATCATGGACGGCCTGCTTCACATCAAGGTCCCCCTACTAGTCCGCCGCCTGGTCACGCTCATCCCGGCGCTGGTCATCATCGGCTGCGGGGTCGACCCCACTATGGCACTGGTGGTCAGCCAGGCACTTCTTTCCCTGGGCATCCCCTTCGCCATCATCCCGCTTTTCCGCTATGCCGGCTCCCGGGACGTCATGGGTGAGTTCGCCGCGAAACCCTGGTCTATGGCCGTGGGCTGGACGCTTGCCGCGCTGGTCATCGCACTCAATCTCGCCCTCGTGCTCCTGCCGCTGCTCTAGGCCGTCTACAATCAGCAGCCATGATTGAAGTAGCAGCCGTCGTCATCCGCAACCCACAAGGCCACGTGCTTACCGTGCGCAAGAAGTCCTCCACCAAGTACCAACTGCCCGGCGGCAAGCCCGAGGCGGGCGAGGCGCTTGTCGACGCCGCCCTGCGCGAAGTTGCCGAAGAAGTAGGCCTCACCCTCGACGCCGAGAGCCTCAACAAACTCGGCACCTTCGACGCTCCCGCCGCCAACGAACCGGGCGAGGTCGTCGTCGGCACCATCTTCACCTACACCCGCACCGTCACCACCGACGAACCCCACGCCGCCGCCGAAATCGGGGACACCGCCTGGGTCAACCCAGCAGCCCCCGACCGCGAGCTTGCACACCTGCTGCGCGACCGCGTCTTCCCCACGCTGGCCTAGCGCCAACTGTCAACACTTCGGCGTCATTGACCTCGAAACCATCAAGAGCTACCCTTTTGAACATGTTCACTGAACACGTTCACTCATCGCGCTCGGCCGCCAAAGCTGGCACCGTCAGCAAGGTCCTAGCCACCGCCTACGAACTCTTCCTCACTCAGGGCTACGCCACCACCAGCATCCGGACTATCGCATCCGAAGCTGGCGTTAGCGTGGGAACCGTCATGGGAGTCGGCGACAAACAAACGCTGCTCATCCGCACCATTGGCCAACACATTTCAGAACTCCACGATGACATCCGGGGACAATCCGATAGCCTTCTCGATGTCCTGAGACCTTTCCTCCAGATGTTTACCGGCCACGAAGAGCTCTCCCGCGCCTTTGGCGCAGCACTCATCCAACAAGGCAATCAAGGCGAAGCGCTCACCGCACTCAAAACGCTCCTGACCGATGAAATCACCCTGCGACTCGGCACCAGGCTCAGCAGCGCCGATGCGGCCGAGTACGCCGACCTGCTGTACAACGTCTACCTCGGCTTACTCATCGGCTGGGCCGCCGGAATCTACGACACCGAGCACCTCACATCCCAAGCCGCCTCATCGATCGAACGCCTCAACACCGCATTCGGAGTAACCCAATGATCCTAGAATCTTCCCCAGCCTGGCCCTCCCTTCTACTAGCAGCCATTCTGCTTGGCGACGCCGCCCTCTCCCTCAAACCAGTCCCCTTCATCGAAGCCTGCCTCAGCGGCGTCAAACTCCCCAAGGACTGGTGGTGGGCGCTCATTGTCATCAAGTGCCTCGCCGCCGTAGGACTCATTGCCGGCCTCTGGTTCCCCGGCGTAGGAATCACAGCCATGATTGGAGTCATCGCCTATTTCTGCGCGGCCGCAGCAGCCCATGTCCGCGCCCACTTCCTCGGTAGCGCATTCTGGATCAACTGCTTAGGCATGCTCGCATTCTCCATCGGAGTACCGATCCTGACGCTCGCACTGACTTAAGACACCAGTCAACCATTCACGGCTTCCAGAAGGAAGATGCATCATCGCACCTATTGATTGATGACTTGATGCTTTCTACCCTAAAGGTATGCACACCAGGATAAACCTCCCCTCCTTCGATTGCGGCGGACCAGCTCTAGTTGATCTCAGCGACAAAGAAGCCGTATGGGCGGTGCTCGATGATCATTCCTGATGTCAACATTCTCGTTTATGCCTTCCACTCCGCAGCACCACAACATAAACCCGCTCAGCAGTGGTTAAGTGGTGCGCTGAATCGGCATGAAACAATTGGGCTCCTGGATGTTGTGGCAACGGGCCTTGTTCGAGTTATGACCAACCACAAGCTATTCCACAAACCACTAACCGCCCAGCAAGCACTGACTGCACTCAATACCATTTTAGCGGCCCCAAACGGGCACTCTTTTGAGCTCCAGCCCAGGGACCTGGACAACCTTCACTGAACTGGTGCGCTTGCACAAGCTTAAAGCCAGCGACATCCCTGATGCCTGGATAGCCGCGTCCGTAATAGAAGAAGAAGCAACCTTACTGAGCCAAGATCAGGGCTTTGCCCGCTTCCGAGAGCTGCGCTGGCACCCGCTTCTAGAATGACAACAACAAACGCAGATCCCGAGCCACCGGTGAACGATGACTAGGGTTCTATAAGTTGAAGCAGCGAAATCAAGCAATCAATAAACCGACAAGCCCTCGACTAAAGCGACAAAATTAACGCACTCTAAAACTTCTCGATGTTAGGACAAGGACTAGTATTGAGGCATCTGCCGATGGCGCTACGTCCGCCGACTAACAAAATACACTCGGCAACAACCAACACCGTCCAAATCCGACTCGTCGCTAGCGCAGGAAGTCGTTGAGCAGATTCCGCCTCCTCTTTTGCGTAGCAGCTGCAACTAGTCGTTAGATAAAGCGGAAAATCTCCTAGCAAACAGGCTGTGTAATTTAACCATTTCCTTTACACTCATTAGAAGAAGAGTCTTCAGAGAGTTTTTCCTCCAGGAAAGAAAGCGGCGTGATAGTAGTATCCCCTTTCCCATTGCCGCCTTCAATGAGGGCCACCAATTCTCCTGCAGGATTATAGACAGGGGCGCCTGAATCCCCAGGTTTTGAAGTCATTTGAGCCTTTAGAGTTCGCGCCTGATATTCTCTCCCATTGATGGAAAATGCCTCACAATATAAGTTCTTGTCGTTGACAACCCCATCAATTCTCCCTCCGAGAAAGGTTTTTGCAAAAATAGCTGAAGGTATTTCGATACTTTTATCACTAATTTTATCAGCCCGAAGAACGTAATCTACCGGAGGATCAAGAAGTATTTCTGAAACATCTATCCCTTGGTTACTCCACAAGTAGTTTTCACCAATACTTCCAATACGCCTACCTTTCGAATACACTTCATCCGCACTTTCACCACAATGACCGGCAGTCAAGGCCCGCTGCTGGGAAATGATAGTCACAGAACACGTCACCGCCCCTCGGGGAGGACCCACCTGCACCTCATCTCCACTTTCAATATATGAAAGAGGATCGAAATTCCTCTGTTGAGCAGTAGATATTGATGAAGCCGTGGCCCCAAAAGATACGCTAGCCAGAAAGAAAAGAGCTAGCCTGCCTACTATAGAAATAGTATTTTGTTTCATAACTTAATAAATAATCAATCTAAAACAGAGGCAGGCCCGCTAAAATACCCACCTCTGCTCAGATATTTACTTCTTCCCAGATGGAACAAACACAAGGAAAATGACCAAAATTGCTAGAGCAATCGTGACCCCATACGGCCACTGAAGTTGAGCGGAAAGCATCATCAATAAAACGCCCACAGTGGCCAATATCTTTTTCCACATATTTTACTCTCCAGAACCATTTCTATTCTTGCCAGGCGGCAGATTCTCTTGGACTGTTATCTGAACAATGCAGAAACATCCATATGGCAAAATTCCAATTACCTTTCCCTAAACCCCTTTCTGTTTAGAGGAAGGATAATTTATTGAAAACCAACCCGCTGAGGATATGCATTATGTGTGAAAGCGCCAGCCACAATCGAACCAATGCCATAGTCTGCATACATACCACCGGGCGCAAGACCAGCAATAGCCCCTCCAGTAGCTAGGATTTTGGAAAGAACTGGCTCGGGAATCCAGACTCCAGCGATTGTGACACCGCCACCCACCCGGTTAATCGTCGTTTTAGACAGTAGCACCCTCACATAAGTCCCATGGAATTCAATTCCATTCCGACCCTCTTGAAAGTATGGATCAATGTCATCATCATCAGCGCTCGAAATCTTCGGCCCTTTTTCCCAGAAAGTTATCGAGTCTCCCGCCACCTTCATCTCAAGGTTACTATCAGCCTTGGCCTCGCTGATCCTTTCGTTCTGAGTCTCTACTTCATTTTTGATTTCTTGCAGTTCCTTTTGCGAAAGAGCGCTTTCTGCCTCTCTAGCAATCGCGAATTGGTCTCCCTGAAGGAAAACATAGGAATCTGCTTTTTCCGCAACTTCTGAGGAAACAGAAGACTGAGAGGCATTATTCTGAGTCGACTCAGCGAGGTCAGTCTCAGTACCGGCACTAGCATTGACTGGTGCAAAAACTGTTGCTGCCGCAACCAGCACCACTAAACGCGTAGATTTCTTGAGACGATACATGTCCATAATCCTTTCTAGAAAAGATGGCTGAAAATCGGACACCCCTAGAGTTACATCCAGTAGGGATAATTGGAAGCAAAAGATGTAAAATGTAGACTATTGTATAAACTTCCTCAAGATTTGTTGCGAGGGCGCACAAGAAGGCATATAATCCCTCCCCTTCCCCGCAAACCCTAGTCTTTTGAGACTCGGGTTAACCAGCGCCCCAAAGACTGGTGGTGGGCGCTCATTGTCATCAAGTGCCGCGCAGCCACAGGAGTCATCGACGGACTCTGGTTCCCAAGCGTAGGAATCGCATCCATGTTTTGAGTCATCGCATATTTCTGCGCAGCCTCAGCAGCCCGTGTCCGCGCCCACTTCCTCGACAGTGAATTCTGGATCAACTGCTTAGGCATGCTCGCGCTCTCAACCGGTGTATTGGTCCTGCCGCTAGTGCTGAATTAGGCGACCAAAAATTCTTCGGAACCACCCCTGCCCCATTTCGCCATCAAGCACATTCGCCCGATATTTACTTCTTTTTCATCCCCCACCTCACTATGCCGTTCGTTGCTTTGGGAAGTGGCTGAGGGGAATAGCACTCATGAATTTTGGAAAGAACAAAATATTCGGACAAAGTTCTCATCGGGATCGATGTTCGCGTTACTTTCCACATCCCAAATTGGCTCTTTTAGTAACTCCATGACGCTCCCAGCCAGCACAGATTAAGGTCAGCGCCTTCATTCTAAGTTCCCTGCTCACGGGCTGTCGGCATACGAAGGAACTGAAAACGTAAAATCCCGAGCCACCGGTGAAACGATGACTCGGGTTCTGTAGTTTGCGGAGACGAGAGGATTTGAACCTCCGGACCTACGCAAGTAAGTCAACTCCTTAGCAGGGAGCCCCATTCGGCCGCTCTGGCACGTCTCCAGCGATTCGCAATGAATCGTCCATCACTCTACCTGAGCGCTTCCCCTAGGGACAAAATGGGGCTTCCCTATTCTTTCCCTGAAGCGCCGCATGCAGCTTAAGGGCAACGTAGAGAGCCGCGCAGCGCCAGCCATCATCCAGCACGCCGGGCCCGAGAATCTCGCGGACGCGGTCTAGGCGGTAGTGCAGCGTGGCACGGTGAATGTAGAGTGCAGCGGCGGTCGCAGAGACGTTGCGGGAATACTCAAAGTAGGTCAGCAGAGTGTGCCAGTAGGAGTTGCGGGGGTCGTCGAGAAGCACGGCGGCATCGGGGCTCATCTCCACCACGGTTGCCGGGGTCAGCTCCCACCCGCGCAGCAGCCGCCACGCGCCGGCCTCTTCCCAGCGCAGTGAATCCTGGCCACAAAGCTTGGCCACGTCCGCCATGAGTCGCGCCTGCGGGGCCGTCGGCGCTGAGCCGCGCGCCACAACCTCAGCGCCGGCGACAAGCGCGGCACTCTGCAGCTCCTCCATGAGGGCCTCGGTGTCCTTGCCATCGCGGCGGCACTCAACGAGCACGAGGGAATCGTGGGAATCCGCGACCAAGAAAGGCCGGCGCGCCAACGGTCGGGCAAGTTCCACGGCCACCGCGCGCTGATCACCCTCCACCAGCACGCGATGCACCGTCAGCTCACCATCGTTAGGCAGGAGATCGCGCTCCCGGGCACCCGCCAGCGCGGCCGGATCGCCGGTGAGCACCTCGCGGGCCAACTCGCCGAGCTGTTGGGCGCGGGCGGCGAGAGGAGCATCGCGTTCGTCGATAAGCCTGGCAAGGGGCGCAAGCAATGAATCCAGGCGGGCCAAGGGGACGTCGCCCAGCGCGGGCTCATCGATGATCCACAGGTAGCCTACCAGCCGGTCCTCGTGACGCAGGGGGATGACCACGCGGGGCAGCATGTCATAGCGCGGGTTGGCGGGCAGGCGTACCGGCAGCACAGCCTCCTGGATGCCGAAGCTGAGCATCCACGGGATGGGCTCCGGGGGCGGGGTGCGATTAAGAATGGAGGCCGCCCTGTTCTTATCGATGGCACCGATCTGCGCACTAGCCGCAATCACCGCGATGGCGGGGGTGGTCACCTCAACGGAGCGCTGCAGGATCTGGGCGCATTCGTCGACGATATCCTGGATGCTCGTCAGCTGCGGGGGTGTCACTTTTGACATATGTCAAAGATACTTCCGAATATTGTCTAGTGACAAACAAAACTGTGCTGCGCAATAATCTCCTACAGCTAAATGACCCACGTCACACATATACGTTCATGAAGGGCGTCTACATGACCACAACCAACAATTCCGTCAGGGCACAGGACGTTGTCGCCAGCGATAACACCAGTGCAGACGACGGCCTGCAGCGCGGCATGAAATCGCGCCACCTGCAAATGATCGCCTTCGGCTCGTGCATCGGCACGGGCCTCTTCTTGGGCTCCGGTGCCTCCATCCAGGAGGCCGGTCCCGGCGTTATCGCCGCCTACGCCATCGGCGGCTTCATCATCTTCCTCATCATGCGCATGCTCGGTGAGATGGCCGTGGAGCACCCCGTCGCCGGCTCCTTCAGCGCCTACGCCCGCGAGTACATCGGCCCTATTGCCGGCTTTGTCACCGGCTGGAACTGGTGGTTCACCACCATCGTTGTCGGCATGGTGGAGCTCACCGCTGCGGGCACCATCATGGACTTCTGGTTCCCCGGTATCCCGCACTGGCTCACCGCCCTCGTCGCGCTCGTCATCGTCACCGCCATCAACCTGGTGCACGTCGGCGCCTTCGCCGAGGCGGAGTTCTGGCTCTCCCTCATCAAGGTCGCTGCGCTCATCCTCATGATCGTCGTCGGCGCGGCCATCGTCTTCGGCCTCACCCCGGAGCCTGCCCTTGGGCTAAGCAATATCACCGAGCACGGCGGTTTCTTCCCCAACGGTGCCGCCGGTGTGCTCTTCTCCCTCGTCGCCGTAATTTTCTCCTTCGGCGGCATCATCTCCATCGGCACCGCCGCAGGCGAGGCCCAAGATCCCGCCAAGAGCCTGCCCAAGGCCATCAACAACGTGATCTGGCGCATTCTCATCTTCTACGTCGGCGGCATCGGCATCATCGTGCTGCTCGCCCCGTGGAATGAGCTCGATACCTCCACCTCGCCCTTCGTGCGCGCGCTGAGCACCCTGGGCATTAGTGCCGCGGCCACGGGCCTTAACCTCATCGTGCTCGTCGCTGCCGTCTCCGTGTTCAACACCATGACCTTCTCCGGCGCGCGTATGTTGCGGGATCTCTCCCGCGGCGGCCAAGCCCCGCCCTTCTTCAATTCCGTCAGCGCCAAGGGCGTGCCGGTTCGCGCTCTGCTTTTCAACGCCCTGCTCATGGGCTCGGCCGTGCTACTTAACTTCCTCTTCGAGGGCAAGATCCTGATTGTTCTCCTCGCCATCATCGTCGGCGCGGAGCTCATCTCCTGGTCCGCCATTGCCGTAGCACACCTGAACTTCCGCAAGCGCTGCCCGGACGCGGCCTTCCGCGCGCCCCTCTACCCCATCGCTAACTACCTGTGCTTGGCCTTCTTCGCTCTCGTCATCGTTTTGATGTTCATGTTGCCCGACTACCGCACCGGCGCCATTGTCCTACCCTGTTGGATTGTGACCTTGGCCCTCATCTGGCTGGGCAAGAAGCGCCACGACGCCCGAAACAAATAGAAAGGACCCTCTCATGCAGACCACCATTGGTGATTTCATCCTGGACCGCCTCAAGGCCATCGGCATTACTGAAATCATCGGCGTGCCCGGTGACTTCAACCTGAGCTTCCTCGAGCAGATCGAGGCCTCCGAGGGCATCCGCTTCGTCGGCGCCTGCAACGAGCTCAACGCCGCCTATGCCGCCGACGGCTATGCCCGCCAGAAAGGTGTGGGCTGCCTGCTCACCACCTATGGCGTGGGCGAGCTTTCCGCCCTCAACGGCATCGCCGGTGCCCGCGCCGAGCACGTCCCGCTGGTGTCGCTGGCGGGTGCCCCGCCGCAGTATGCGACCGAATTCCGCTGGAACCTGCACCACTCGCTTGCCGACGGCGACTTTGCCAACATGCTGGATTCCTTTGCACCCTTCACCGAGGTGGCCACGCGTGTGTCCCCCATGAACGTGGTCGAGGAATTTGACCGCGCCCTACACACCTGCCTGCGCGAAAAGCGCCCGGTGCACATCCAGATTCCTTCCGATATCACTCACCTGACCATCGAGGTCCCCGACGAGCCTTTCTCCACCGAGCTCGCCCCCTCCGATCCCGAGCGCCTGAACGCCGCTGCGGACTACGTGCTCGAACACCTCGCGAAGGCCAAGGACCCGATCATCCTCATCGACCAGGACACCAACCGCCACGGTTTCACGGAGAAGTTCCGCGCCATCATCGACAAGGCCCAGCTGCCCTACTCCCAGCTCTCCTCCGGCAAGGCCATCTTGTCCGAGCGCCACCCGCTGTTCATCGGCACCTATAACGGCGCGGCCTCTGCCCCGGGTGTGCAGGAGCGCATCGAAAAATCCGACTTCCTGGTCACCACGAACCCGCGCTTCATCGAGGTCAACTCCGGCTCCTTCACCCACAACCTGGCCGATGCCCGCGTCTACAACTTCGGCGACCAGCACCTCAACGCCGACGGCGAGTACTTCGTGGGCATTAATACGCTGGAGCTTCTCGACGTCCTCCTCGACCGCATCCCGGAAGCCGGGGCATCGACAAGCGCGGCTTTCGAACCCGAGCCCTTCGAGCCGAACCCGGATGCCCCGCTGACCCAGGAGCGCATCTGGCCGCAGATGCTCGGCTTCATCCAGGAAGATGACGTGGTCATCGCCGAGGCCGGCACCTCCAATATCGGTCTGGGCCAACAGCGCATGCCCGAGGGCGTGCAGTACATCAACTCCACCATTTGGGGTTCCATCGGCTTTACCCTGCCGTGCGTGCTCGGCTCGCAGCTGGCCAACCCGGAGCGCCGCCACGTCCTCTTCATCGGTGATGGCTCCTTCCAGCTCACCGCCCAGGAGCTCTCCACCATCGTGCGTCAGGACCTCAAACCCATCATCGTGCTGGTCAACAACGATGGCTACACCATCGAGCGCTACATCCTGGGCATGGAGCGCGAGTACAACGAGATCCAGATGTGGGATTACACGGCGCTGCCGAAGGTGTTCATGAAGGACACCACGATGGAGTCCTACGTGGCATCGACCGAAGGCGAATTAGCGAAGGCCTTGGAGGACATCGCCGCCCACCCGGAGCGCGGTGCCTTCCTCGAGGTGCGCCTCGACGCTTTCGATGCGCCGAAGGGACTTCAGGCCTTCGGCCCGCAGACCGCTGATTTCGACTTCGGGCCCCGCGGCCCCCGCAACGCCTAAGGTGGAGAACATGATTCGACCAGACCTTTCCTCCCTGCCCGTCTACGTCCCCGGCAAGAATGCCGAGCACGCACTGAAGCTCTCCTCCAACGAGGCAACCCAGGAGCCGCTGCCCGGCGCGCTGAAGGCCATGGAGACTGCCGTCGCGCACGTCAACCGCTACCCGGATATGGGCGCGGTGGAAATCCGCAAGGCACTCGCCGAAAACCTTGGCGTCACCCCGGAGCAGGTCACCACCGGCGCGGGTTCCTCCGCGATTTGCCAGCAGCTGGTGCAGATCACCTCGGTGCCCGGTGATGAGATTGTCTTCCCGTGGCGCTCCTTTGAGGCTTATCCCATCTTCGCGCAGGTCGTGGGCGCTACCCCGATCAAGGTCCCGCTCACCGCGGACCACCGCGTGGACTTGGAGGCCATGGCGGCTGCCATCACGGATAAGACCCGCCTGATCTTCGTGTGTAACCCGAATAACCCCACCGGTTCCATCATCACCAAGGAGGAGTTCGACGCCTTCTTGGCCAAGGTCCCGAAGGACGTCATCGTGGCGCTCGATGAGGCCTACATCGAATACAACCGCAACGAGGCCGTCCCGCTGGCCACCGACTATGTCCACACCCACGACAACGTCATTGGCCTGCGCACCTTCTCCAAGGCTTATGGCCTGGCCGGCATCCGTTTGGGCTATGCCTTCGGCAACGCCGAGATCATCGAGGCACTGAGCAAGGTGGCCATCCCCTTCTCCGTGAACTCGGTGGCGCAGGTTGGTGCAGCGGCCTCGCTGGCCGCTCAGAAGGAGCTGCGTGAGCGCACCGATGAGACCGTTAAGCAGCGCGACCGCCTGGTGGAGCACTTCGCAGACTTTGGCGTTCCGGAGTCCCAGGCCAACCACATCTGGTTCGCCGCCGACTCCATTGCGAAGCTGGGCTCCCCGCAGGAGGTCGCCGCACAGCTCGCGGAGAATGACGTCCTCGTCCGCGCCTTCCCTGAGGGCGTGCGCGTCACCGTCACTACGGCGGAGGAGACCGAGACGCTGCTCAAGGCCTGGGACGCGGCCTTCGGTGCAGAGGGCTAGTTTCCGCGTTAGAGTGCAGTTGTGAAGACATTTATCAATTTTGCACTCAACGTCATTGCCGTCGCGGTGGCCTTCTGGGCCGTGGTGGCGATTGTCCCCGGAATCGACATCGTCCCTGCGACCACCCAGAATTTCCTGCTCATCGCGGCGGTCTTCATCATCGTCAACGAGGTCGTCACCCCGATTCTCCGCTTCCTCGGCGCACCGCTGACCTGCCTAACACTGGGCCTCTTCGCGCTCGTCATCAACGGCGCGGTCCTGCTCCTCGTCAGCGCGCTCATGGACTCACTCGTCATCGACGGCTGGGGTGCTGCCATCATCGGCGCGATTGTCCTCGCGATTGTCTCAAGCGTGGTGAACTTCTTCACCAGCCCGCTGCGGGTCCGCAACTAACCGCCAGCAAAAGGCGGGAGGACATCGACGCGGGAGGCGTCGGCAAGCACGGCGTCTTCCTTTGCGCTCGCGCCATCCACCAGGAATGTGCAGCGCTCCAGCACCTCCGCAAAGCTCATGCCGGCCTCGGTGCTGCCAGTATGCCGAGCACGCAACACGTCCAGCAGCTCCCCCAGCGTCGCCGCCTGTGCTGTGTCCTGCGCGCGCCCCGCGGCGGCGCGGGCTGCGGCAAAGTAGTGTATGTCAACCATGGCTGCCACTATGCCAGCCTCCGTGACAGGAAGGAACTCGATGCGCACTTATGAGGAACACCTTGCCGCCGTTCGCGCGGCCCTTCCGCAGCCCCGGGCGGTCTCCACTCCCCTGGCCAACGCCTTCGGCCGCCGCGCCGCCGTCACCTACCGCGCGGAGCAGGACCTTCCGCCTTTCGATAATTCGCAGATGGATGGCTATGCGCTTTCCACATGTGACGGCGGCACCTTCACTGTCGGCCGCACCATCGCGGCGGGTGATCCTCCGGGGGACCTCACCGAAGGCACCGCCCTCCCCATCATGACCGGCGCGAAAATCCCTGAGGGCACCGCGACCATCGTCCCCGTCGAGCACTGCGAGCCCCCGCGCTTCCCGGAAGAGGGCGCCACGGTCACCGTGCCGGCAGCCCCCGAGCAGTTCATCCGCCGCGCCGGTTCCGATGTCAAGGCCGGAACCACCCTCATCAATGAGCACGCGCTTCTCGACGCCCCCTCCATCGCCACCCTCGCCTCCCAGGGCCTGACCGAGGTCCTCACCTTTGCGCCCGCCCGCATCCTCATCTGCACCGGCGGTGCGGAAATCGGTGGCGAAGGCGAGGCCTCCATCCCCGATTCCAATGCACCAATGCTCGCGGCCTTGGCCGCGCAATACGGCATCGAGGTGGCCGGCTTCGTGCGCACGAATGACGATCCTTCTGTCCTTCGCGCGGACCTCGCCGAAGCAGTCATCACACGCCGCCCCGATGTCATCGTCACCTCCGGCGGCATCTCCCACGGAAAGTTCGAGGTCATCCGCCAAATCTTTGAAGAGGACGGCTGGTTCGGCCACGTGGCGCAGCAGCCCGGCGGCCCGCAGGGCCTATCACGTTTGGGCGAGGTGCCCGTTGTCTGCTTCCCGGGCAACCCTATCTCCACGCTGGTAAGCTTCCGCCTCTACTTGGCCCCCGTCCTTGGACATGCCTCGGAGCCGGTTCGCGCACACCTTACTGAGCCCGCCGAAGGCCTCAACAACCGCGAACAGTTCCGCCGTGGAACTATCAGCATCTCCGACGGCACCGCCCAAGCCTCCTTCCTCGGCGGCACCAGCTCCCACCTGATGTCCCAGGCCATCGGTGCTACTGCCCTTATCCGTATCCCGGCTAACACGCAGCTTTCAGCCGGCGACCTCGTGGAGGTGTTCCCACTCTCATGACCCGACGCGCACTCGTTATCGTTGCCTCCACCCGCGCCGCCGCCGGCGAATACGAAGACCGCTCCGGCCCTATCCTGGTGAACTTCCTGCGTGAGCAGGGCTTCGATACCCCGGAGCCCGTCGTCGTCGCGGACGCCGACATCGACTCAGCCCTCGCCACCGCCTTCGCCGATGCACCCTCCGTCATCCTCACCTCCGGCGGCACCGGCATCACACCAGATGATCGCACCGTCGAGGCGCTCACCCCACATCTTGACCGCGAACTGCCCGGCCTGGCCCACGCCTTCTACGCGCACTCGGCGGCCATCCCCACCGCGGCGCTCTCGCGTACCGTTGCCGGAGTTTCTAACACAACCTTCGCCATGGCCCTGCCCGGCTCCACGGGTGCTGCCAAGGACGGCTGCGCGGTCCTCGAACCAGTTCTTAACCACATCATCAACCAGCTGGAAGGCATCAATGAGCACTAACTTCGGCCTACTCGGCGCGCGCATCAGCACCGAGCCCATCACGGCCCCGGACATCGCCACCGCGGAAACGGGTGCTGTCGTTGTATTCGACGGCATCGTGCGCAACCACGACTCCGGCCGGGGTGTGAAACTCCTTACCTACACCGCGCACCCAACCGCCCAACAGGAAATCGAGCGCGTCGCCGGCGAGGTCGCCGCCGCCTTCCCTGCCGTCCGCCTCTGGTGCGCGCACCGCACTGGACCACTAGAAATCGGCGAATCCGCCTTCATCGTCGCCGCCGCCTCCGCGCACCGCAAGGATGCCTTCGAAGCAGCATCGACCTGCGCCGACCGCGTCAAGGCGGAAGTCCCCATCTGGAAGGAACAACTGCACACCGATGACACCACCACGTGGGTGGGCCTGGAATGAGCTCACGCTACGCACGCCAGGAAGCCCTGTGGGGAACCTCCACACAGGAACAACTTCGCTCTTCCACCGTCGCCGTCATCGGCGCCGGCGGCCTGGGATCGCCTGCCCTTCTCTATCTCGCAGGCGCAGGCGTGGGGCGCATCCTGCTTTTCGACGACGACACCGTTTCCCTCTCCAACCTGCACCGCCAGGTCATCCACACCACGGCGACCGTAGGCCAGCCCAAAACCGAATCAGCCGCCGCGGCCTTAAATGCCCTCAACCCGGAGTGCACCGTCGAGCAGTTCTCACGCCTAACACCCGATACCGCCTTAGACCAGCTGCGCGGCGCTGACCTCATCATCGACGGCACCGATAACTTCTACTCCCGGCACCTGGCCTCCTGGGCCGCCCATGAGCTGGGCATTCCGCACGTATGGGCCTCGCTTCTGGGCTACGACGCGCAGCTCACCGTCTTCCACTCCGGCCACGGCCCGGTCTACGAAGACCTCTTCCCCACCGATCCGCAGGTGCCCTCCTGCTCGCAGGCCGGCGTGATGGGACCGGTCGTCGGCGTGGCCGGCTCCGCCCTGGCGGTCGAGGCACTCAAGCTCCTCACGGGCATCGGCACCCCGCTCATCGGCACGCTGGGCTACTACGATTCCCTCGCCGGGACCTGGGAATACATCCCCGTGCGCGCGAACGGCGCCACCCCGGCGCGCCCCGACAACCCCACGGACATCCGCGAGATCCCAGAGGACGCCACGCTTATCGACGTCCGCACCGCCCCCGAACGCGCCGCCTCCCTCATCCCCGACTCGCAGCACCTCCCGCTCGATAACATCCTCGCTGGCCACAACCCGCCCCTAGATTCTGAGGACCTCGCCGTCCTCTACTGCGCCAGCGGCCTGCGCTCCGCCCAGGCCGTCGAGACCCTACGCGCCCGCGGCTTCAGCAACGTCTACTCGCTGCGCGGCGGCATCGACGCCTGGCAAGAGCACATCTCCGAGCTCGAGTCCGAGGCCGCTGCCGCCCGCCGAGGCGATCTAGAGACCACTTCTCTTGAAGAACTAGAGGCTGAATGTGGCGTGGAAGATTAGCTTCACGCCACTCGGTGCGAAAGCCTTCCGAAAGCTAGCCAGGCCAACGCAGAAGAGAGTCAGCAGGTTTCTTCGCGAAGTCTACGATTAATCAGCCAGCGGGTCAGTTCCGCCGAGCTTCATCTCGAAGCGCTCGTAGTCCTCTAGGTTCGCAAAGTGCCGCGAGTAAAGATCGCAATCGCGGTCTACATAACCATAGAGGGCTGGCGCGACATCCACGATGTGCCGTACCTTCACGTCCTCACCATCGGCCTGCTCGTTCGCCATCGCTTCAACGCGTTCTCGAGCCTTCTCGTCCGACTCCGCATACACAATATAAAAATCCTCGCGGAAGAAGCTTTGGGCAGATGAACTGGACTTCTTAGCAAGCTCCATCACGACAATTCCAACATAAGGTTCCATTGCCGGCTACTGTCCTTTCCGGTTCTTGGTCAGCTTGGGCTCGACTCTACCTGCTCACCCAGACCACGTAGCGTGGAAAGAATCAGCCGGTCGCCCTTTAAGCACATCTCCAATGAAGATCCATTCCGCGCCCACGGCTTCAGCAGCGTCTACTCGCTGCGCGGCGGCATCGACGCCTGGCAAGAGCACAACGACACATAGCCCGCACTCTTGCTCAGTCTCCTCTGCTCACATGGCATCTTGTAAAAGGCATCAACCAGAAGGCGTTTTCAGAGCCAAAAACGCCTTTTACCCCCGCGCAAATGGCGTTTTAATCCCAAAGATGCCTTTTGACAGATGCCTTTTGCCAGACGCCTTTCGCAGAGGTCCTCGGCCGGTCGCCTTGTAAACTCACTGGCATGAGAAGCCGCCAGTATTACGTCGCTACCGCTGTGGTGTGTGCTCTCACGCTGGTGTACATGCTGCTGCGCTGGGATTCGGTGCCTGATCCCATCCCGGTCCACTTCGATGGCTCAGGCAACCCGGACCGCTTCGAGCCCAAATCTTTCCTCAACGCAACGGTCCTGGTGTGGATCGGCGTTGTGTTCGCCATTGCGCTGCCGCTGTGCGTGCCGCCGATCTCGCTGGCTCGAAAAACAATGGATGTTCCGGCAGAGTCAACTCTTCCGTTCTCCGAGGCCACGGCACAGCGCGCGGAGCTGCTCACTGGAAAGACCTCCACGTTCATTGCCCAGACAGTCCTCACCATGACGGCCTGCGTGTGCCTCACTGCGGTCTGCACCGTCATTCCGGATATCCCCTTCTCGGGCTTTCTCCTCGTGGCCGCGTGGATAGCCTTCACCGTGTTCATCATGATTCAGGGCGTCCGATTAACGCTGACATCTGCGAAGGCTGTGAAAGCCATACCAACCGACGATGATGAAAAGGTTCGCAACGAAGCACTTCGTTTTGCCGGTGGCATGGGCGTCTACAACGAGCCCACAGACCCCATGTGCATGGCAGTCTTCCCCACGAATCCATCGAAGCTGCAGATCAACACCGCGCACGAACCGGGCCGGCGCTACCTGTGGCGCATGGGCATCGCCCTCACTGCATCCATAGCATTCTGCGTGCTCATCGACGTACTCTAGGCATATGGAGCACCTGTTTGAGCGCGCACACTCGATTCTTTCTGATGCCACCCACGTCGAGGTGTTCACCGGCGCGGGCATGAGCGCGGATAGCGGCATCGCCACGTACCGCGATGCGCAGACGGGCATCTGGGAGAACGTGGATCCGGTGGCGATGGCGTCGATAAGCGCATGGCGAACCGAGCCAAAACCCATGTTCGCCTGGTACTTGTGGCGCGCACAGCTTGCGCAGCGGGCCGAGCCCAACGCCGGGCACCGCGCAATTGCCGCCGCACGCGGCATGACGGTGACCACGCAAAATATCGATAACCTGCACGAGCGCGCCGAAAGCCAAGACGTGGTTCACCTACACGGCTCCTTGTTCTCCTTCCGCTGCACCGACTGCGATACGCCTTATGACAAGGACATTGCACTGCCGAACGAACCGGTCGAGAGCATCACGCCACCCGAGTGCCCCGTGTGCAGCGGGCTCGTACGCCCGGGCGTGGTGTGGTTCGGCGAAGCCCTGCCCGACGATGAATGGGCTGAGGCCGAGCGCCGCATGTCCACCGCGGACGCGCTGCTCATCGTGGGTACCTCCGGCGTGGTCTACCCCGCCGCCGGCCTGCCACAGATTGCCCACGCACGCGGCATCCCGATCGTGGAAGTCACCCCGCAGCCCACGGACCTCTCGCCGCTTGCCAACGTCGTGGTCACCGCCACCGCAGCGGAGGCGCTACCTCGCATCCTGGCGGGGCGGATCGGATAAACAGCAACCCGATATCCCGCGGCCCTTGCCCACCGAAATGTACAAGATATACATTTGCAGTATGAAAACGATGTCAGTGACATCCAGCCAATTCCGCCAATCCCAAAGCCAAATTCTTGAAGAGGCACAGCACACACCCGTCGCCATCACTAGTCGTGGAAGCCGGATTCGCGCTTTTGTCGTCTCTCCTTCATTTTTCGCCCGCGCAGTCGAAGCACTAGAAGATCGTGAGGATGTTCAGGCCGCTGAACTTGCCCGAGGAGAGTCCGTAGAGATTTCACACGAAGACCTCAAAAAAGAACTCGGACTCACCTAATCGCCTTCTATGGCTGACTCCACTTATCACATCACCTATAAGGCATCCGCAGCCAAGGAGCTACGCAAGCTCGACAGGCCGACACAGAGGCGACTACTTGCTGCAATCGAAGACTTGGCCGTTACCCCTCGCCCGGATGGAGTAAAGAAGTTAAAAGCCTCGGACGACCTGTATAGAATTCGAGTCGGACACTATCGCGTGGTTTACGAGATCTTAGACGGAAAGCTCGTGGTGCTCGTGCTACGCGTTGCTCACCGACGAGATGTTTACCGGAAGTAGGCAAAATTCCTCTCAGATAAACAAAACCTGCCAGCCATTCGATCCCCTCAAAAGGAGATGAATCCATGCTCTACCTTGTTCCAGGAGCCTTAGCAGGAATCACCTTTTACGCCATTCTCACAGCAGTGAGCTGGGCCATCGGGAAAGCCTGGCCACAACGGCGTCTAGGCGCACATAGCCGGTTAGCCATCCACTGCCTTGCCGCAGTTGCATTTTCAATTTTTCTCGCCTTGCCTGGCGGCGGCGGAAACTGGGCCACTCACCTGCAAATTGGCGGATTCCTATTGGCAGGATGCGTTCTGAGCTTCGTTACAGCCGCGCAGGACAAGAAGCAGAGCCTGAACAAATGACCCCCAAAAACAATTGGCGGAGGCGGCGGGATTTGAACCCGCGGTGAGTTTCCCCACGCTGGTTTTCAAGACCAGTGCATTCGGCCGCTCTGCCACGCCTCCTCGTCACGCGTCAGCATGCACCGCGCGCAACACGTTCAGAGTACTAGACTCCGCCGCGGGAGAAGAATTCGCCTCATCACGTTGTGCAAAGCGCCCAACACAACCTACGGAAAACCATTGCCGCACGCACCTTGCTCTGGTTTACTCGGGCCCATGCAGACAGTCGATACCCTCATCATCGGCGGTGGTGCGGCCGGCCTTCAGGCAGCGCTGGTCATGGTCCGCGCCCGCCGCAGCGTCCTCGTTGTTGATTCCGCCGCTCCCCGCAACCGCTTCGCCCACGAAATCCACGGTGCCATCGCCCTCGAGGGCACGCCACCCCTTGAGTTCCAGGAGCGCGGCAAAAAGCAGCTGCGCAGCTACGGCGTAACAATCGCGAACACCACCGTAGATTCCGTTACCGATAATGACCGCACGCTCACCGCCACGTTGAGCAACGGAGAGACCATCGCGGCCCGCTCCATCATCGTCGCCAGCGGCGTGGACGATGTGCATCCTGACATCCCAGGCCTCGAAGAAAACTGGGGAGATACAGTCCTCCACTGCCCTTATTGCCACGGGTTCGAGGTGGCGGACAAGAAGCTCGGCGTTCTCTGCATCGGCGAGTTCTCCCTGCACCATGCGGCACTCCTGCGCCAGTGGTCCAAGGACATCAGCTTCTTCACCAACGGCATGGAGCTCACCGAGGAGCAGCGCGCGGACCTGACTCGGCGGGGCCTTGCGCTTGTCGACGGTCCCGTCACCTCCTTCCAAGATGGAAAGGTTCTGGTTGGGAGCACACCCCATGCCGTCGATGCGCTGTTCTACATGCCTGTTCCTCACCCGCACGATGAGTTCCTCACTGACCTCAACCTTGAGCGCCACAGCCCGCCGGCTGCGATGGGCGGAAGCCTCATCAAGGTGGGCCCAGCCGGTGCCACCAGCCACCCGCGCATCTGGGCGGTGGGCAACGTGGTTAACCCGCCAGCGCAGGTGGCGGTAGCGATGGGCGAGGCCAACGCCGCAGCCATCGCGGTCAACGCGTTTCTCGTCGAGGATGATTGGGTTTAAGTACGGTGGTGTGGCATGAAAGCCATCATTCAGACCAATCTGGAAGACCCACACTCACTGGAGTTGGGGGAAACCGATAAGCCACAGCTCCAAGACGGCGAAGTCCTCGTTAAAGTCAAAGCCGCCGGCGTAAACCGCGCCGACCTGCTCCAGGCCCGCGGGCACTACCCGCCGCCGCCGGGCGCTTCGGAGATTATTGGTCTCGAAGTCGCAGGCGAAGTCGTCGACGCAGGCGACACCGACGTCGAGGTTGGCTCCAAGGTCGGCGCACTGCTGGCCGGCGGCGGCTACGCCGAGTACGTGGCCGTACCCAAGGGCCAGCTGCTGCCCATCCCCAGCGGCTATTCCTTTGCCGAGGCCGCATCCGTCATCGAGGTGGCCTGCACCGTGTGGTCGAACATCGCGATGGAGGCGAAACTAAATAAGGGCCAGACCATCCTCATCCACGGCGGCGCGGGCGGCATTGGCACCTTCGCCATCCAGGTGGCGAAAAACCTCGGCGCCACCGTCGCGGTGACGGCTGGCTCGGACGAAAAGCTCGAGACCTGCAAAGAACTCGGCGCGGACATCCTCATCAACTACAACGAGCAGGACTTCGCCGAGGAACTGAAAAACCAGTGCGATGTCATCCTCGACATCATGGGCGCGAAGTATCTCAAGAAGAACCTCATCGCGCTAGCTAAGGGCGGCCACATGGTCACCATCGGCATGCAGGGCGGCACAAAGGCCGAGCTCAACATGGGCATCCTCCTTAACAAGCGCCTGACCCTGCAGGGCACCACGCTGCGCTCCCGCTCCCTGGAGGGCAAAGCTGCCATCGTTGCGGATACCGTTAAGAACGTCTGGCCTTGGCTGGAGGACGGCAGCGTCAAGCACCACCTGCATCGCACGTTTGCGCTTGCTCGCGCTGCCGAAGCCCACCAAGCCCTCGACTCCGGCGAGGTCACGGGCAAGCTGGTCCTCGAGGTCTAAGCCAGGGACGCGACCACGCGGGTCAAGTGCTCAACGTCGTGGTACGTGCTAAACGGACTCAACGAGACCGTGACGGCACCGCCGACCTCTTCCACGCCCATCTCCGTGAGCAGCGGGGTGTGCGGAGCAATGGTAGTAACCAAGCCATTGTCGAAGAGCCGGCGGTGGATCACATCCGCAGGCACATCCCGCACGGCGAAGGTGAGGCGCGGGAGGCGATCATCGGAGGCGTCGGCAGCCGCCTCACCCGTCACGCCCAGGATGTGAACGGCCGGCAGCGTGCCCAACAAGCTATAGAGATCCCCCGTGAGATCCTCCATGTAACCCGCGAGGACTTCCATCGAACGCGTCAGGCGCACGCGGCGCGAACCGCGCTCCCCGCCGGCGAGTTCCGCTAGATGATCCACCAAGGGCCCAACGCCACCCGCCAAGCCCGCGGAGACCGGGCCAACGACAATCTCATCGAGGCGGCGGAACATCGCGGTATCGCGGAAGACTAGCGCCGCCATCTGCGGGCCACCCAGCGCGCCCACATCCACACCAAGAATGTCTGCCCCAATCGCATCAAAGTCGAGGAGACGGTAGGGGGCGATCGATGAGACGTCGACAAGCGCCCATGCGCGCGAACGCTCATGGACCGCATCAACTATGTCCGAGGCCGACGTGACCGTGCCCAGCAGCTCGTGCGCGGCGGAAAAAGCGACGAATCGCGTCGAGCCATCAACCAGATCGGCGTACTGGAAGGCTGGGAGCTCGCCCGTACCCAAATCCGGCTGCGCCCACCGAATATCAGCGCCCACGTGCTCAAACGCGCGTGTCATCTCCGGCGAATCAAAGCGGGAGAGCACCACCGAAGACTGGCGGCGCAGCAGCGGGCGCAGTGCAACGCCCAAGGACTGGTAGAGCACCGGCAGGGATGGGCCCAGGATGACCCGTTCCGCCGTGGCACCTGTGAGATCCGCCACCGCCCGGCGCGCAGAGGCATACATGTCTGCCGCGTTAAGCTCCCCCGGATCGTTGTGCGCCGAGTGCGCACCCACGGCGTCCTCCAGCGGCTTCACCGTGGCGGACATGCGGAAAGAACGGGCGACGCCAGAGGCCACGCGCTCCGCAATCTGCGGCGCGGCATGCGCGTTCAGGTAGGTCCAACCATCGGACAGACCAGTGTAAAGACCTCGCACGCTGGCGACGTCATACTGTTCCGTCATGCTTCAACCCTTCCTCCTGCTGCGGATGAACGCCCCCTACTCTATACGCCCCACCTGAATCTTTCCTAACCCTCGGTTTTCCCAGCTCGCCCGTGTTTTCCCAGGTTAAGGGCGTGTGTGTAGGTGTTTGTGGGACGTGCGCGCTAGGGTGAAGGGCGTGCAAGACAAGAAAAACCTGCGTGACGACGTCGCCCGCATGACCTCCGCGCCTGCACCCGGCGAGGAGCCGGCCTCGCGTTCCATGACCATGTCGGCGGCCTTCGCCGATCTCCTGCAAGGCGCTCGCCAGCGCGAGCTGTGGTTCAAGCTGGGCATCCAAGACATCAAGCAGCGCTACCGCCGCTCGGTGCTGGGTCCGTTCTGGATCACCATCGCGACCGGTGTGATGGCCGCGGCGCTTGGCCTGCTGTACTCCATGCTCTTCCAGATCCCCGTGGCGGAGTTCCTGCCCCACGTGACCGTGGGCCTGATTATGTGGAACTTCATTTCGGGCGCCATCAAAGAAGGCTCGACGGTCTTCATCGACAACGAGGGCTTAATCAAACAGCTGCCCGCGCCACTGTCGGTGCACGTCTACCGCCTGGTCTGGCGGCAAACCCTCTTCTTGGGCCACAACCTCATCATCTGGCTGTTGCTCATTCTTATCTTCCCGCGACACTTGGGCTGGGAGTTCTTCCTGTTCATCCCGGCACTGGCACTCTTCCTGGTCAACGGCGTGTGGGTGGCCATGTTCTTCGGCATCATCGCCACCCGCTTCCGTGACGTTGCCCCGCTGCTGGAGGCTCTAACCCAGCTGCTCTTCTACGTCACGCCGATCGTGTGGATGACCAACACCCTGAAGGATCAGGGAGGTGCCGTGGCCAGCCGCGCGCGCATCGCTGAGATCAATCCGCTGTATCACTACATGGAGATCATCCGCGCCCCCATGATCGGCGAGCCCGTCGCCGGCTATCACTGGCTCATCGTCATCGGCTGCACCGTCGCCGGCCTGCTCATCGCCGGCTTGGCCATGCGCCAGTGGCGCTTCCGCGTCTCCTACTGGGTCTAGAAAGGATCGTCCATGGTTTCCATTGATACGTATAACGCTTGCGTGGACTTTCCCATCTTTGATGCCAAGTCCCGCTCTCTCAAGAAGGCGATGCTCTCCACGGCCGGTGGCTCCATTGGCAAGAATGACCAGAACGTGGTCATGGTGGAAGCGCTCAAGGACATCAACCTCCACCTGCGTGAGGGCGATCGCGTCGGCCTCGTTGGCCACAACGGCGCGGGCAAGACAACCTTGCTGCGCCTGCTGTCCGGTATCTACGAGCCCACTCGCGGCGCCGCCAACGTGCGCGGGCGCGTGGCGCCTGTCTTTGACCTCGGCGTGGGCATGGACCCAGAGGTCTCCGGCTACGACAACATCATCATCCGCGGCCTCTTCCTGGGCCAGACCATCAAGCAGATGAAGGCCAAGATGGATGAAATCGCGGAATTCTCTGAGCTGGGTGATTACCTCTCCATGCCGTTGCGCACCTACTCCACCGGTATGCGCGTGCGCCTAGCACTGGGCGTGGTGACCTCCATTGAGCCGGAGATCCTGCTTCTCGACGAAGGCATCGGCGCCGTCGACGCCGCCTTCATGGCCAAGGCCCGCGTCCGCCTCCAGGACCTGGTGAAGCGCTCCGGCATCCTGGTCTTTGCCTCCCACTCCAACGACTTCCTGGCGCAGCTGTGCGATACCGCCCTGTGGATCGACCACGGCCAGATTCGCTCGGTGGGCGAGGTCTCCGAGGTCGTCGGTGAATACGAAGGCCCTGAGGTGGGCCAGTACGTGCGGGATCTGCGCAAGCGCTTTGACAACGAGGAAAACGCCTAAGTTTCCGTGAAAACAGGCGACAATTCACTTGTTTTCACGGCAACCTTGCTGTTCCTACTGCCCTAGTTGCCAAACTTTTCGGGCCCCAGCGAATGGTCGGCCATACTTTCGTCACTTAGGGCACCTCACCCCAAGCAGCTCGCCCAGTTCCTCGCTCATGCCACGCACATTCACTTCCGGCCACGGCTGGTAGTCCTCTTTGCGCAGCACGGCCTTGTTGCCTTCGATGGTGTAGCCCAGCTTGCGCGATACAGCCTGCGACGCCTCGTTCCCCGGCTCCCATTCTGAGCGCAGCCGGCGCGCACCCAGGTATTCAAAACAAAAGACCGCAGCGGCGTGGCGGACCTGCGTACCTATCCCGCGGCCCTGAAGGCGATGGTAGATCCACGATCCGGTTACGACCTCATGGTTATCGGGAAAATTCTTCGCCCGCAGATCCACTGAGCCAATGACTTCACCATCAAGGTGCACACCGAAGTCCAGCGACCACTCCTCCGGGGACATCTGCGCGCGGTGCGCCCACCGGAAACTCGGATCCGGCTTCTGCTTCAACCACGGAAACGTGTAATCCGGTAGCGGCTCACCAAAAATCTCAGCGGCGGTAACGCCATGAATCGCAGCGATGTCGCTATCACGCAGCACCCGCAGAGTCAGGTCACCCACGTGGATGGAAACTCTAAAAGGAGCCCACATTTCTTCAACGCTTCTCGCAGTCATAAGGCCACTCTACTGTGCACTGACCCCAGCCATTGGGCCCATGCGCTGGAAAAATGCATACCCCTGTATGGGTGCAGCGCGATAGAAACTTTTTCTATTTGCTTCTTTTCCTCAATCCAATCCACTTAAGATAAGCAAGATCCTGAAGCACAGGAATCGTTCTCTCTAGACTCTAAGGAGCCCTATCATGAAGCGTTTCGCTGCTGGCGTTGTTGCCGCCGCTACCGCACTGTCCCTGTCCGCTGGTGTTGCCTCTGCACAGACCCAAGGCGATTGGGAAGATGCAGGCACGCTGATTGGTGCTGGCATCGTCGGAGCCGTAAACGGTTTCTCCGAGCCTGCACTAGGTTCCGCCCAGACCAGCTCGGACGCTACCGATAGCTGGGATTCGGATGCCCAGCGTGGCTCCGCTAAGGCTTACATTGACGTCAACAAGTCCTCCTGGCAGAACGATGCCAAGAACGGCTACGCTCTGGGCACCACTCACGACATTCTCTGGGGCGTTGGCATCACCGCTGCCGTCCTCGGAGCTGCTTACGCCGCAGTTCAGAACGGCCTGATCCCGGGCGTTTCCCTTCCGTTCTAATCTGAACGCATCAAGCTTTTAGCTTTGAAGTTCTAGCTCCAGTCCTTTGAGGGCTGGAGCTTTTCCATATCGCATACTTTTTAGCCTTCACTTCTTTATCATTTTCTTTACTTTCGCTACCTCTACCTTTCTTCCAAGGAGTACCTCCATGAAGCGTTTCACCGCCGCTGCCGTTGCCGCCGCCACTGCACTGTCCCTGTCCATCGCCCCGGCTACTGCTGCTGAGAAGGGTTCTTCTGAGGTCTCCGAGGCTGAGGTCTTTGGCTACATCCTGAAGCAAGGGGCTAAGGAACTCGTCGGCGGTGACGGCTTCGCCTCCTCCGTGGATTACGGCATTGAGAAGGGCGCTGAAGCTATCAGCAGCAAAGGCAGCAGCGAGGGCAGCAGCACTCCTGAGGAAATCAAAGAAGGACTTGAGACTGCCGGCTCCGCCAAGGACGTGGCCATGTCTTCCCTGAAGAATGACACCGCCAAGGAATACCCGGTGGGCACCACCGCTGAGATCCTCGTTGGCACCTCCATCGCCGCGATTGTGCTGGGCCTCATTGCTGGTGTTGTCAATGCTGTGAACTCCGGTCTCATCAAGATTCCGGGCTTCAACGCCTAAACCTCGGCCACCTCCATGTCACGCACCTGAGCGCCACATGCGGGTGGCACAATAGAACCCATGACTGCCACCCTGTCCCAGGCCGGAACAACGGCCGCTGTGATCGTCACCCACCAGCGCGTGGAGCTGCTACGCGCCTCCCTTGAGCAGGTGGTGAACCAGACGCACCCGGTGCAATGGGTCATCGTGGTGGATAACGGTGCGGAAGCAGCAGTGAAGGAGCTCCTCCACGAACTGGCCGGTGAGCGCGGCGTCTACGTGCCTTCCGAGACCAACCTTGGCGGCGCAGGCGGCTTCGCGCTGGGCTTCCTTACGGCATTGGCCCTCGGGGCAGATGCGGTGTGGTGCGCGGATGATGACGGACGCCCCGCCGACCACCACGTGCTAGAGGAGCTCTACCGGGTTGCGGAAAACAACGCACTCCACGAAGTCTCCCCCGCCGTGTGCAACATCAACGAGCCCGCCAAGCTGGCCTTCCCTCTGCGCCAGGGCCTGGTGTGGCGGCGCTACATGAACGAGCTGGAGGGTGACTTCCTCCCCGGCATTGCCTCCCTCTTCAACGGCGCGCTCATCTCCGCAGAAGCCATGGAAATCATCGGCGTGCCTGACTACCGCCTGTTCATCCGTGGCGATGAAGTGGAGTACCACCGCCGCCTGGTCAACTCGGGCCTAGACTTCGGCACCGCGCTGACCACGAGTTACCTGCACCCGGATGGCTCCGATGAGTTCAAGCCCATCCTCGGCGGCAAAATGCACACGCAATACCCGGAGGGCGAGTTCAAGCGCTTCTTCACCTACCGCAACCGCGGCTACCTGTTGTGGCAGCGCGGCATGCGCAAGCTGCTGCCGCAAGAATTCGCGCGGTTTGGCTGGTTCTTCATCGTGCAGCAGCATGACGTGAAGGGCTTTATGGAGTGGCTGCGCCTGCACAACCGCGGCCGCAAGGAAGACTTCCGCCGGCCCTAAACCTCAAAGGACTTGCGCGTGCTGCGGAAAATCACCCACCGCTGCACAAAGAAGTTGATAAGCGTTGCCGTGCCCTGGGCAATCACGAAAGCGACCGCCAGCGCCCAGGACGAAGGCCAGTCCAGTGTGTGATCAAAGAAGGGGAAGGCCCAGCGATACAGCACAATGTTGATCGCATAGGTCATGGCGTAGGTGGCAAACACGGCAGCAAAGCGGCGCTTCGATGCCCGCGCGTTGAAGGTCCAACGCCGATTCAGCAGGTAGGCCACGAAGGTACCGGCGGCAAAGCCAACGGTCCGCGAGGCCACATCGCCGAACAGACCTAAACCAATTTGAAAGAGCCAGGTCAGGGAGACGTCGATAAGCGCGGCAATGGCTCCCGTGATTGCGAACTTCGCGCCCTGCGCCTGCAGGGAATTCGACCGTGAGAGGCGTTCGGCGCGACCAGCCATGGTTACTTTCCTTTGAAGATGAAGGCGCGCTGAATGGCGAAGTTGGTCACCGTGGCAACGCCTTGTGCGATGACGAAGGCGATGGTGTCCTTGACCGCGCCTTCAAAGCCCAAGCTGATCAGCGGGGCGTTGAGCACCCAATACAGGAAATTCTGTACTGCAAAGGTGGACAGGTACAGCAAGCCCACGGCACCGGCGGTGCGGCCGGAAACCTGGGCACCAAAAGTCCACCGGGCATTGGCCACGTAGGCGGCGATGGTGCCGAAGACCCAGCCAATCGCCTTCGCCAGGGAGCGATGCAGACCCAAATAAGTAAGGAAGAGGGTCAGGCCGTAATCAATCGCCGCGGTGAAAACACCGACGGACACGAAGCGCACGAGTTGGGTCTTCATGCTAGAGGTAGGTTCAGTCACGACGAAATACTCTACCCGCGGATAAGGGCGCGGTAAATGTCCAGGCGGTCCACGGGCGCGACGGCATCTTCGCCATAGGCGCCGAGGGATGACAAAACCTTAAGCGACGCCGAGCACAGCTCCCGAATCGCCGAACCACGTAATTCCTCACCGTCATCGTCGACCCAGCCCAGAGCGGCCATGGCGGTCTCTACGACGGAATCAGTCAACTCGCGCCCGCCCATGCAGGACAGTGCCAGAGCCATGGACCAAAAAGCATCCTTGCCCTCATTCGTCACCTCGCGCGGCAAGGTGCGCAGCTGGCGGAACGCCTGAGCATCAATGCTTACCTCACGCTTCAGGTCCAGAGCTTGGAGGAGCGGAACAAAGTCATAGAGACGGGTTCTCTCAATCAGCGCGCGGACGGGACTAATGACAAGATCCAACACCTCATCGATGGTTTCCTGGCCCGTGAGCTCCGCATTCACGGCGGTGAGATCAAAGGGGGTCTGGAAAGAACCGGAACCGCCCACGCACAGGGCCTCCGGCGTCCCGCTATCGCGCGGGTAGGTCTCCACCACAACGATTTCGAAGTCCCACAGCCCCCAGGCGTAATCGACCTGCTCGCCTTCGCGGCTCAAGAATTCGCGCACGGTGTGGCTCGGATCGATGCGCTGGCCGCGGGCATCTGTGTGCTCAAAGAAGTGCCACGGTGAATCCTCTTGCGGCAGCCCGAAGCAGATTTCAAGAATGTGGTGGAGCTCTTCCAACGTGAGCGCGTCAGAGAAACCGATCTGGCGGTGAACCTCTGCTTCTGCGCGAACATTGGATACCTGGCACAGGAGGGTTTCACCACGATTGGCGCGGACCTGCGCCAAATCTGTGACCTGTGAGCTCATGTGCCCCACCATACGCATTTTTAGTTACGCGCGGTGAGCTCGCGTGCTTCAAGCTCGCTAAGGATGAGGACGATGGCAGCACTAATTCCGCCCCATACCGTCCAGGGTTTTGCCGCCCCACGGCGGCGAATAAACCGGACCACGCTTTGCTCAGTCTTCACGGTGATCCATCCACCCAGCACAAGAATGGCGAAAGCAACTGGGATGGCCCACACGGGAACGTCGGGGGTCTCCGGCTCCGGGCGGTCCTCATGGCTCTCTGCATTAGTGATAGCCACGAGCGCGCCGAATCCGAGGAAGGACAGCACATAGGCGAAAACGAGCGCAGTCTTATTCTTGATCCAGTCAGGGAACGCGGTCATGATGCCCACGGCCGCAGCCTGGGTGATGCGTCCGGCAAGGGTGTCATCCAGCGCATAATTGTCTTGCTTGGGAGAAGTCATACCGCCCCACTTTAGGCGGGCGGTAGGCTACCGTGCATGTACTCCTCCAAAAAAGAGCACCTCACCCCGGCCCAGCGAGCAGCGCAAGATGAGCGCGCCGAGGAAGACAAGCGCCACGGCCACTATCTGGCCACCGAACACACCTCGCTGCCGCTCAATGGTTTCATGACGCGGCTCATCGCCGAGGAACTCCCCATCCTCGATTCCGTCTCAAGGGCAAGAGTCTACGAGATCCTCCGTGAGTATGACGGCCCGGAGATTACCTCCCAGGAAGAGCTGCCGGAAGAGATCCGCGAGATCATGGATCTGTACTAATTCCGAACTAAAACCACATGACCGGACAGTACAAATGTTCCGTTTACTTGGCTTTTGTACCTAATCTCACGTTTTCACTCACGCCACAGGCACTGTCACCTAGGTAGGGTAGAGAACCGACCCATCACATCGAATCAAAGAGTAAGAGATGGAACTGCATACTACTGAGAAGTCCCTCCACGGTTGGGGCCGCACGGCGGCGACAACCGCCCACGTTTTGTCTACCCCAGACGTCGACGTCATCAAGACGGCCGTCGCCCAGGTGGCTGAGGACAACGCTGATAAGCCCGCCCACCTGCGCCGTGGCGTCATCGCCCGCGGTATGGGCCGTTCCTACGGTGACCCCGCGCAAAACGCCGGTGGCCTCGTCATCGACATGCAACCCCTCAACAAGATCCACTCCATCGATCCGGAGTCGGGCATTGTCGACGTCGACGGTGGCGTCACCCTTGACCAGCTCATGAAGGCCGCTCTGCCCTACGGCCTGTGGGTTCCTGTCCTGCCGGGTACCCGCCAGGTCACCATCGGCGGCGCTATCGGCCCGGACATCCACGGCAAGAACCACCACTCCGCCGGTTCCTTTGGTAACCACGTCACCTCCATGGAGCTGCTCGTCGCCGATGGCCGCGTCCTACATCTGAGCCCAGAGGGCTCAGATGAGGATCCAGAAGGAGATCTTTTCTGGGCCACCGTCGGCGGCATGGGCCTGACCGGCATCATCCTGCGCGCGCAGATCAAGATGACCAAGACGGAAACCGCCTACTTCATCGCGGATACCGACCGCACCGATAACCTCGATGAGACCGTGGCCTTCCACTCCGATGGCTCGGAGCACAACTACACGTACTCCTCCGCGTGGTTCGACGTTATCTCCCCGGAGCCGAAGCTGGGCCGCTCCACCATTTCGCGCGGCTCTTTGGCCACCTTGGAGCAGCTCGAGGAGTTCGCCCCGAAGCTGGCGAAGGACCCACTGAAGTTCAATGCTCCGCAGCTGATGACGGTTCCGGATATCTTCCCGAACTTCACCATGAACAAGCTCTCCCTCATGGCTATCGGTGAGGCTTACTACCTCATGGGCTCCCCGGCGCGTAACCAGGTCAAGAACCTCACGCAGTTCTACCAGCCGCTGGATCTCATCGGCGAGTGGAACCGTGGCTACGGTTCCAACGGCTTCCTGCAGTACCAGTTCGTGGTGCCGACCGACGCCGTCGAGCCCTTCAAGGAGATCATCCGGGACATGCAGCGCTCCGGCCACTACTCCGCGCTCAACGTGTTCAAGCTCTTCGGCCCCGGAAACAAGGCCCCGCTGTCCTACCCGATGCCAGGCTGGAATGTCTGCGTGGACTTCCCCATCAAGCCGGGCCTGGGCGCCTTCCTCGACGATCTGGATAAGCGCGTCATGGAATTCGGCGGCCGCCTCTACCTGGCCAAGGAGTCCCGCACCTCGGCGGAGAACTTCCACAAGATGTACCCGGGCCTCGAGGGCTGGCTCAAGACCCGCAACGACATCGACCCGACCGGCGTCTTCGCCTCCGATATGTCCCGCCGCCTCGAGCTGCACTAGAAAGGAATCACCTCATGCTGAATGCAGTAGGCCAAGCACAACACATCCTCCTTCTCGGCGGCACCTCCGAAATCGGCTTGGGCATCGTCGAAGAATTCCTCGAGCGCGGCCCGGCCAAGGTCACCCTCGCGGCACGCGCCAACTCCCCGCGTATCGCGGATGCCCGCGCGACCATCGAGTCCCGCGGCGGCGACGTCGAGGTCATCGACTTTGACGCGACTGACTTCGAGGGCCACGGGGACGTCGTCAAGCGCGCCTTTGAGCGCGGCGACGTCGACGTTGCCATCATCGCCTTCGGCACCCTCGGTGACCAGGAAGAACTGTGGCAGGACCAGGCCAAGGCCGTCGCCTCCGCCCAGACCAACTACACCGCACCGGTCTCCCTCGGCGTCTTGCTCGGCCAGAAGTTCAAGGAGCAGGGCCACGGCACCATCGTGGCGATCTCCTCCGTCGCCGGCATGCGCGTGCGCCGCTCCAACTTTGTCTACGGCGCCTCCAAGGCCGGCGTGGACGGCTTCTTCATCAACCTCGGTGAGGCCCTGCGCGGCTCCGGCGCCAACGTGCTCGTGGTCCGCCCGGGCCAGGTCCGCACCAAGATGTCGGCGGAAGCCGGCGAAGCGCCACTGACCGTCAACGTCTCCGACGTGGCCAAGGCCACCGTCAAGGCGGTCCTGGACGGCAAGCAGTCCATCTTCGTGCACCCGCTGTTTGAGTACGTGTCCTTGGGATTCAAGTTCATCCCGCAGGCGATCTTCCGGAAGCTGCCTTTCTAAAGTTCCGCTATGTCCACGGCGTGTGGGAAACTACTTACATGACTGAGTCTCCCACCATGTCGTCTCCCGCCGTGTCCCCCACCATGGAATATGACGTCGACCGCCTATCGCGTCGCGCCACCCTCGTGGGTATCGCCGCCGCCGCTCTAGGTGGCGGCCTTGTCACGCTTCTTGGCTTCTTTGCCTTCAAAACGGTCTCCCTCCCGGCGTTCAGTACGTCGATGGTGACCCGTGCGTTGAGCACGGCGGGAACTGCGCTCACCGTTCTGCTGGTGGGCGCTCTGTGCGCGTGGTGGGTGATTGGCGCTTCGCCGCGCCCCCGTTGGCGGACGTGGCTCACCACCGCTGTGTGCTACATGTCGCCCGCGCTGCTCACGCTGACCAGCATCGGCCTGCCTCTTGCGGCCTCCCGCCTGTGGCTCGACGGTGTCCAAGTCGACCAGGTATTCCGCACCCAATTCCTCACCCGCGCCACAGAAGCCAGCTCCTATGCGGACATGAACTACGAGGGCCTGCCCACCTTCTACCCGCTGGGCTGGTTCTGGTTGGGCGGCCGGCTGGCCAACATCCTCAACATGCCCGGCTGGGAGGTCTACCAACCCTGGAGCCTCATCTCCCTGGCTGTGGCCGGGTGCATCCTGGTTCCGCTGTGGCAGCGGCTTGCCGGTTCCCTACCTGTGGCCACCGCCATTGCCTTGACCACCACAGCGGTGACCCTGACCATCGGCGCTGAAGAACCGTATTCCGCGGTCATCGCAATGGGCGTACCAGCGGTAGCTGTCCTGTGTTCACACGCCTTCTACGGCTCCTCGTGGTTCTCCGCCGCCGCAATCGCCATCTACCTCGGAATCTCCGCCTGCTTCTACACGCTGTACACGGGAGCCGTGGCGCTTACCATCGTCAGCCTCATTGCACTCGTCACGTGCGTGGGCGACCGTACGTGGACTCCCCTCGTGCGCCTCGCCGCCATCGCGGCCGGATCCCTGGCCATCGCCGCGATTGCTTGGGCACCGTATCTGCACGCCGTCCTGCACGCCACCGCCCCGCTAGAATCCACCGCGCAGCACTACCTGCCGGAGGAGGGCACCCAAATCCCGGCGCCCTTCCTCTCTTTGTCCGTCATCGGCGCCCTCAGCCTTATTGGCCTGATCTACCTCATCTTGCGCGTCGATGAGCCCGAAATCCGAGCTATGGGCACCGCGCTCGTCGGTACCTACCTGTGGACTTTAGCTTCCATGGTCATGACTCTTGCCGGCAGCACGCTGCTGGGCTTCCGCCTGGAGCTGATGGTCGCGGTGCTCTTCGCCACGGCGGGCATTCTCGCGCTGGCCGACGTCCGCCTCATGGGCCTGCCCACCCTCTACCCGGCGGGCATTACTGAGACCACCAGCAAGCGCGTGACCCTGGTCTTTGCCATCATCATGGGGCTGGGCGGTATTTACTATGCGCAGCAGATCCCCGCGACGAACGTGACCGCCTTGGATCACGCTTATACCGATACCGACGGCTACGGGGAGCGCGCGGACCGCTACACCAGCGATTCTTCCGCTAATTACGGAAAGATCCGTGAGTTCATCGACGCCCAGGGCTACGCGGCCGACGACACCGTCGTCCTCACGGACGAAAAGCTCTTCATGGCCTATAACCCCTACTACGGGTTTAACGCCTTCACCAGCAACTATGCCAACCCGTTGGGAGAGTTCAGCACCCGTAACCTGCAGATTGAAGAGTGGGCTTCCAATTCCTGGGACCAGACTCCGAAGGAATTCTCGCATTCCCTCGAGTCTTCACCGTGGCGCGGCCCAGACGTGCTCATCTTCCGCGGTGATATCGAAGAACCCGGGGATGGCTACAAGACGCACTTGGCAGAAGACATTTACCCCAATCAGCCCAACGTGCGCTACCGCGCGGTGTTCTTCAACCCGGAGGTCTTTGAAGAAGGCTGGACCACTAAACAAATTGGCCCCTTCGTCGTCGCGGCCAGATCTTAATAAGCCATGGCGGTGACGTAGACTGATCGCCGTGTCAGATCGGAATACCTCTTCACTGCGAGCACCGCAGTCTCTGCGGCTCACCGCCATCATCGCTGGATTCATCGGTTTCCTGTGCTTTGTGGCCACGCCGCTGCTGCCGGTGAACCAAACCCAATCTTCCTTCGATTGGCCCCAGCAGGAGTCCCTGCAGTCCATCAACGCCCCGCTCATCTCGGTGGCGCCGGAGGAGATCGATGCAGAGATCCCTCTGAAGGCCGTCGATAAGCTGCGCGATGGCCAGGACCTGCTTTACGGCACCGTGCCCCCAGAGTCCAAGAAGGCCTCCAACCGCGGCATGTTTGTCCGCGCCGGCGAGGATGGTCTCTCGGTGACCAGCCTCGATGAGGTCATTTTCTCTCTCACGGCCGAGCAGGTGGCGAAGCTGCCTGAGGACTCCACGCTCCGCATCCAATCCACCGGTGACGGCACCACCGTCTCCTTGGGCAAGCACAAAGAGACCTCCGAGGAGGATCTCCGCCCTCAGGTCACCGGCGTTTATACCGAGATCGACGATTCCCCGGAAGCCCTCGCCGAGCTTGGCGACGACCTCCGCATCCACGTGGAGATCAACTCCCGCTTCACCTCCTCCCCGACACCGCTCAAGCTCATCGCCATGTGGCTGGGCCTGGCCATGGTGGTCATCAGCCTGGTCTGCCTGTGGCGAATCGACCGCCTCGATGGCAAACGCCTCGGCTTCATGCCCGAAACCTGGAAGCAGATCCGCCCGCTCGATGGCGTCGTGGCGGCTGTTCTCGGCTGGTGGTACATCTTCGGTGCTAATACCTCCGATGATGGCTTCATCCTCACCATGGGACGCGTTTCCGATCACGCGACCTATATGGCGAACTACTACCGCTGGTACGGCGTCCCCGAGGCTCCGTTCGGTGCGCCGTACTACGACCTCGTGGCATGGCTGGCGCAATTCTCCAGCGCGTCCATCATCGTGCGCCTGCCTGCGCTTATCTCAGCGCTCATCATCTGGTTTATCTTGTCGCGCGAGATGCTTCCGCGCTTCGGCGCTCGCGTCAACGAGCGCCGCCTGGCGCACTGGACCGCCGCGTTCATGTTCCTGGCTTTCTGGCTGCCCTATAACAACGGCATCCGCCCCGAGCCCATCGTGGCCCTCGGCGTCATGCTGACGTGGGCCTCTTTCGAGCGCGCCATCTCCACCCAGCGCCTCCTTCCGGCGGCGGTGGGCACCATCATCGCCACCATCACCCTGGCCGCTGGCCCCACCGGCCTCACCGCGGTGGGCATCTTCCTGGTCTGCCTGCCCGCCCTGTTCCGCATCATGGGCAAGCGCGCTCCCCAGATCGGCTGGACAGCTCTCATCGCCCCGTTCCTTGCCTGCGGCACCGCTGTCATGGTCGCTGCCTTCGGGGACCAAACGCTAGCGTCGGTCCTCGAATCCACTCGCGTGCGTTCCGCGGTCGGCCCGTCCCTGCCGTGGTATTCGGAGTTCGTGCGCTACTCCACGCTCTTCGAGCCCTCCGTGGACGGCTCCCTGACGCGCCGTTTTGCCATGTTCACCATGCTCTTCTGCTTGGCGCTCATCATCTATGCCTTCATCAAGGACCACCGCGTCGTCGGTGCGGAGGCAGATCCCACCAAGCGCCTGCTGGCCATCATGGCGCTCTCGGCCTTCTTCCTCATGTTCACGCCGACGAAGTGGACGCACCACTTCGGCATTTACGCCGGTGTCGCCGGTGTCATCGCCGCGCTCGGCTCGGTGGTCCTTTCCCAGATTGCCATGCGCTCCCCGCGTGCCCGGACCTTCTCCATCGCCGCGGTGATCTTCCTCCTGGCCATCTCCCTGGGCGGCTGGAACGCCTGGTGGTACGTGTCCTCCTTCGGCATCCCGTGGTGGGATCGCACCGTGCAGTTCAAGGGCATCGAGGCCAACACCGTGGTGCTGGCCATCGCCATGGTGGTCCTGGCGATTGGCCTCTACCAGTCCCTGGTTCACAGCTATCGCAAGAACAAGGCCGAAACCGCCGGCACCCTCGAGGAGTTCGAGGCCGCCAATGCCGCCAAGGTCTCGCGCTGGGCGGGTGTCATGTCCGCACCGATTGCGGCGGCCTGCATTATCATCGTGGCCTTCTCGTGTGCCTCCTTTGCCAAGGGCTACGTGGCCCAGGCGGATTCCTACTCCGTGGGCAAGGGCAACCTGGCTTCCCTGCGCGGCGATACCTGCTCGCTGGCGGATTCCACCATGATGGAGACCAACACCAACGAATCCTTCCTCACGCCAGTCGAGGGCGAATTCCAGGACTCGCTCGTTGACAAGAAGGAGGACAACTTCGGTTTCGGCCCCAATATGATCAAGGAAGATATTGAGCCGGAGAACCTCAACTCGGCGTCGGTAGGCGCTATTGCCAACACCACCAGTGACGACTCCGCTGCGTCTAACGAGCAAACCGAGACCGAAACTGAAGAAAAAGCAACCGAAGTCACCGACTCCTCCGCCGGCGGCGTGCGCGGAACCCTGGGTGTCAACGGCTCCGAGATGCACCTGCCGTTCAACTTGGATTACCGGAAGGTCCCGGTCATGGGCTCCTACGATGAATCGCAGCGCTCGACCGCCACCATCACCACCCAGTGGTATAACTTGCCGGAACCTGGCGACAACACCCCCGTCCTCTCGGTCGCTGCCGCCGGTAAGATTTACCACCACGACGTCAACGGAGTGGAGCAGGAAGGCACCGAGCTCACCCTGGAGTACGGAACACTCAAGGACGGCAAGGTCACCAACAAGGGTGAGGCCGAGCTTTCCGACGTCGGCGCGACCCCCAAATGGCGCAACCTCCGCATTGCTCTAGACGAGCTCCCAGAGGAGGCCAACGTTGTGCGCCTCGTCGCGATCGATGATTCCACCGATGAGGACGATTGGATGGCGTTTACCCCGCCGCGCGTCCCGGAGCTTGCCACCATCAACTCCCAGTTCGATTCCTCTACCCCGGCACTCCTCGACTGGTCCGTGGCCCTGCAGTTCCCCTGCCAGCGCACCTTCGACCACTACGCCGGCGTGACCGAGATCCCGCAGTTCCGCATTCTTCCCGACGCCGCCGCACAAACCTCCCTCACGGACTTCCAGTCCTTCTCCGGTGGTGGTGCGCTGGCAACTGCGGAGGCAGTGAACTACTCCTATGAGATCCCGAGCTACCTCAACAATGATTGGGCGCGCGACTGGGGCTCCATTGAAAAGTATGAGCTGCGCACCAACTCCCGCGGCGAGGCCCCGCTCGAGGCGGATATCGACCAAGAAATTATCCAGCGCTCCGGCCTGTGGAAGAACTCCGAAATGAAGATTCGCCCCGAGGGCGAACAGTAGAACTACAGGAACTCGGCCGAATCTTTAATGCGCTGCCGCGCCACGGCCGGGGTCGAAATACGGTGCATGGACACGTACTCCGCGGTCTGTGCACCGGGGATCTCCACGCGCTCAGCAATCTCATCCTGCGCCGCGGTCTGGACCAAGATGTCGGAATATGCCGCTGGCAGTGCCGCCTCGTCGAGGACGTAGTCACCACGGATCTCCTCCGGCAGCTTGGCCAGCGCGCCAAAGTCGGGGAAGGTGAGGAGGAGGGCGTCGGCAGGCACCAGCGCTGCGAGCGCCCCACCGGAGGAATATCCCCACACCGTCACGCGGTTGGCCCCATGGTCGCGCGCATAATCGACGGCCGCCTGAACCGACTGAACCATCTCCGCCACGGTGTGCTCCGGCGCCAACGGATAATCGACATCAATGATCGTCGTGCCCGACAACTGCGCTGCGGCAGCAACTTCGGGCCGCCATTGCATTTCTAGCGCCTTGCCGTCACCGCGCCACCAGCCGCCGGAGTGCAGCGACACCGCCCAGCGACCAGACTCTTCTGACGGCCTAAAGATCGCTCCCACCTCAGAGTCTTCAACGCTCACGCCTTCCGTAAAAACGGTGCCGGGCAGCGAGTGATCCACCGCAGATCCCAGCACCATCATGGAGGCCTGCACGATACGGTCCGGCAGCAGCGCGCAGTAGCGGTCCGCCTCCGGCGAACCTCCACCGGCCCACGGCGGGCGGAAATCCGGCAGCGGGTAGTGCACCTCCATGTAGGAGGAGAGCTGCTCGAGCTGTTGTTCTGGACTTAGCTGGCGATCCTGGCCGCCGATATTCCACTCACTCATGGCCCCCAAGGGTACTACCAGATGGTGACGCGCTCCTCTGGGACAAGACCACCCTCGACATCAAAAGCCTCGTAGAATTCGTCGATGTTCTCGGCGATGATGTTGCAGCGGAACTCCGCCGGCGAGTGCGGGTCAATGGCCAGGTACTGCGTGGCCATCTCCGGACGAATAGCAGTGCGCCACACGCGCGCCCACGCCAGGAAGAAGCGCTGCAGACCGGTGTACTCGTGCTCTGCCAATTCCGGCTCAGCACCCTCGGCCTCAAACGGCGCTACCTGGCCGTTGATGTCCAGGCCCTTGTCGGCGCAGTAATTCTTGTAGGCCACCACAGCAATACCCAGTCCACCGAGGTCACCGATGTTCTCACCCAGGGTGAAGCTACCGTTGACACCCGCGGAATCGGTGCCCTCCAGCACCTTCGGCACCTGGCCGTGGAACTGGTCCACCAGCTTCGCAGTCAACTTCTCGAAGGCCGCGCGGTCCTCATCCGTCCACCAGGAGTTGAGGTTGCCCTGGCCGTCGTACTGCGAGCCCTGATCATCAAAACCGTGGCCAATCTCGTGGCCAATCACCGCGCCGATGGCACCGAAGTTCTCCGCCGCGTCCGCGTCCGGATTGTAGAAGGGCGGGCGCAGAATCGCCGCCGGGAAGGTGATGTCATTGACTACTGGGTTGTAGAAGGCATTGACCGTCTGCGGGGTTGCGAACCACTCGTCGCGGTCGGCCGGCTTGCCAATCTTGGCCAGCTCATAATCGTGGCTCCACGCACTCCCTGCGCGCACATTGGCCACCAGGTCCGCACCCTTGGGAGAAAACTCCAGGTCGGAGTAGTCACGCCAGGTCTCCGGATAACCAATCTTGGCCTTGAACTGCGAGAGCTTCTCCAGCGCACGCTCACGAGTAGCCGGGGTCATCCACTCCAGCTGCGAAATCCTCTCGCGGTATGCGGCGGTAAGGTACTCCACCAGCTCATCCATCTCGGACTTCGAAGACGGCGGGAAGTGCTTGTCCACGAAGACCTTGCCAATCTCCTGGCCCACCATGTTCTCTGCCAGGCCCACGGCGCGCTTCCAGCGGTCACGCTGCTCGGTAGCGCCAGAAAGCTTGGTTCCGTAGAACTCGAAATTCTTCCTGCCGATCTCCTCAGTAAGGTACGGCGCGCGCGACAGCAGAATGTGCCACGTGGCCCACAGCTGCCAATCCGCCATGCGGCCGGCGGTAAACAGACCCTCCAGATGCTCAAAATACGACGGCATCATAGCTACCGCACGGTGCTCGGGCAGTCCCCCACCCTGCAGGATGGCACGGGTGATGCTGGGCAGCTTGGCGACGTCCACCGGGTTATACGTCTTCACCGCATCACGCGAGGCCACCACATCCCAATGCCCTGCAGCAATTTCCTTTTCCAGATTCACGATGCGCGTAGCGGCCGCTTCCGCGCCCAGCCCGAAGAGGCGAGCCGGATCCAGGAATCCAAGCATCGCTGCGACGTGCTTCTCGTAGGCCTCAAGCGTCTCCGCGTGGGCTTCCTCGCGGTAATAAGCCTCATCTGGAAGGCCCAGGCCGGACTGGATAATGTAGGCCACCGCCTCCTCGGAGCCGGAGTCCTTTTCTACCCAGAAGGTAACCGGGGCGCCGACGCCCTCGCGCTCCAGCACGCCCAGGTTGTGCGCCAGCTCTTCCGGGTCCGCCGCCACCAGCTTGTCCAAATCTTCGGCCAAAGGCGCCGTTCCCGCAGCGTTCACTCCCTCAACGTCCATGTGGGAGGAATACACGATCCCCGGACGGCCTTCGTCTTCCTTAACGATGTCATGGACGAGTTCCTCGGCTTCGTCGCGAAGCGCGTGAAAAGTCCCGTCAACACCGCGGTCATCGGGAATAACGTGGGACTCAATCCAAGGGCCATTAACAAACTGATACAGATCCTTCATGCACTTCACTCTATGTCAGATGTACCCATTAGTGTGGTGTGCATGACTTCTTATCGTTTCCCGCCAGCGAAGATGACGGGGCCGTTTTTCGCTGTGCTTGGGGTGACCCTCCTCGTGCTCGGCACGCCCGCCGTCCTCAGCTTGGCGCTGCCGGACCACGATCCTGAAACCGAGCCTGTTGTCCTCGACGATCCTGAGTGGCGTCAGCCTATCGACGGCGTCGAATGCAGCGTGAACTACGATTCCGTGGCCAACCAGGCGTGGGATTGCGGCGATACCTTGGTCGAGGCCTACCTCACCTCTGATGTCGACGATGACGAGCTGGCCCTGCGCCGAGCTGTGCGCGCCACGACCTTCGGGTCGATGCCGAAAGAAGAAGTAGAAAACCAAGACGGCATCCTCGTACTGCGAACGTATACATACATCCCGGTCGTTGCCTTTAGCGTGGCCAAGGACGATCTCAACTACGAGCTCGTCTTTTCAGACGGAAACCCAGAAGAAATCGCCGATCAGTTTATGGAGGCCTTCAAGTGAGCAAGATCTTCCGCGTGGCGCTGTGGGTCATCATTGGTATCTGCCTGCCTGCAGCTCTGATCAACCTGTTAGGTGCTTTCCTCGTTGCCCCGCTGCCGGGCCTAATAAGCCTGCTGATCGGCTTTGCTTTCTTGGCGCTGGGGCTGTATCTATGGCGCTTGAGCCCAATGTGGGCATCACCTGCCAAGGGATGGGCCACAGCCAGCGTGCTGTGGGGAGCCGGCACCGCGGTGTCTTTGGCGCTCCTATCAGCACTTCCGTTCAGCTCCCTCACCAAGGGCGTGGGATGGGAAGAATCCATGATGTCATGGGCCGGAGCTTATCCGGAGGAGTTCGCCAAGGCGCTGGGCGTGGTTTTTGTGTTACTCAGTTTCCGCCAGCTCAACCGTCCTTGGCATGGTTTCATCGTCGGCGCGCTTGTGGGCTGGGGTTTCGAGGTCTTTGAAAACGTCCTCTACGCTTCTCTCGGCGCCGTCATGCACCCGACGTCTGATTGGATTGGCATGCTGCAGATGTGGGGGCTCCGCCTTGTGGCGGGCCCAGGCCTACACATGTCACTGACGGCCATCGCAGGCTTTGGCATCGGCTGGGCCATTTACGCCGCCCACAAAACGTGGTGGTGGCGCCTCGGAGTGGGCGTGGGCGCGCTTTTTGTTTCCTTCTGTCTCCATTTCGCGTGGAACTACATGTGGGATGAGACATGGCAGCTGGTCACGCAGTACATCGTGGTCGCGCTCATCCTCTACCCCATCGTCATCACCCTGGGGCTTCGCGCCCACCGCCTAGCCAAGGCGGACGATACCTACTCGCACTCGCCCGGCTCAGCCAGCCTGCGCTGAATTAGTCAAACTGCCCCTGCAGGACAGCCACGGCGTCAAGCGGAGTTACGTGATAGGAAATGGGGTTCTGGTTTGCGCCGGCCATGAGGGCGTGGGCGCAGGAGTGGCCCGCTCCCATCATGTGGCCGAGCTCGTGAGCGATGGTTCCCTGAAGCGCCTCTGGGTACTGAGCGGTGGCCGCCTTGATGAAGAGCATCCCGTGGTCCGGGTAGGCCGTACCCTGGACGTAACCATTCGGCTCCGGCTTATAGATGATGGCGATGGTGTCATCATCGGCCTCGGACGGCGCTACTTCCTTCAGAGAAGCCTTGCCGTCGAGAGCATCGTTCCACTCAGCTACCGCGGCATCGAGCTGCTCGCGGTAGGGGAAGTTATCCGCCACCTTGTACTTGAGCACGCCGCTCTTGAAGTAGGAAGGAACGGAATCAGCATCGTGCAGAATCGACGGATCCGGAACCGGCTTTCCTTCGTTTGCCAACTTGGTGATGGAGGTGCAGGTGCCAGGGGAAATGAGCGAACGAGTTTGGTCGCTCTTCGCCGAAGCCGACGGGGCAACGGTCAAAGCAACAACAGCAATGGCCGCGATGGACAGGGCCTTACGCATAGGGAAATACCTTTCGGGTTAGTAACCGCTTATTTGGTAGCCGAGAATATATTAATTTCTCAGTTTCCGCAAAGGTAAAACTTAGCTAAACCCGTGGCCAATCAGCACACGTGCGATGAACTAGGCACAGCGCGCTTCAGCTCCGCACACGCCCTATCGCGCAGGTCCTGAGGGGGCGTCGGCAAGCTCGGCGCTTGCGGCTGTACCTCCACCGCGCCGAGCACATCTGCGGTGAGATCCGCGGGAGATCCATAGGTATTTGCCGCCACACTATATCCAGGACCGAAAGAAGCGCTCGCATGCACCTGCCGGTCATCCGACCACCCAAATTTCGTTCCGATAATGCCCGGAATCCGCGCGGTGCCGAAGTCCTGACGATATCCGTCGGATGCCGTAGGCGCTGCCGTCGCCATACCTTTCATGAGCGGTGCAGCAACTGGGTCACCAGATATCACCCCAATAAAGCGAGCGAGATCCTCCGTCGACGTCGTGGTATTGCCCCAGTAACCGTTGTGATGGGTCTCCCCCAAGCGATATTCCCCGATGATGGAAGGTATGGCCTGCGGATACTTCCGCTCCAGATCGCTAGCGGTGCCATCCTCAGAGAAGCGAACCATGTTTTCCACCCGCGCTTTATCCTCCGGCGCGCCATATTTCAGGACCCACATTCCTAGGTACAGCTTCGCGAGGGATAGCGCAGGACGAGACTCGTGGCCATTTCCAGTGGAAACCGAGTTTCCGTCGGCATAGCGCACGGTCATTTGAGTGCGTGGCGGAACCTTTCCAGGATCAAACGTCAGGGCCTGGGCGGATGGCGCAGCGACGGTCGCTAGCGCAAGACCAGCAATAAGGGAGCGGAGTTTAAGCACTTTCATAGATTAACTCAAGCCACAGCTTCAACAGGCTTGATTGGAACAACGCTGCCCTAGGGGTTCAGCGCGCACTCTTCCCGCCCCAGGGTTCGAACAGGTCTTTCATTAGCCCCTTTCCCATTAGACTCTCCCGCCGAAGCTCAAAGCGGCGGCAGGCTGGGTAAACACAAAATCAGTAGTCACATTCACCTCTCTAATCACAACTTTCCGCCAGGGTATGGACTTTCCAAGCGGTACAGAATAAACTCATTTTTCGAAAAGGAATTCGGACAGTGGGGGTTCGATCCTTCTCAATATCTCTAACAAAAGAGGGGGTTGAATTGTCTTCCGCTACAGAAGCCGTTGTTTCCTATTTTTCTCATTCCAATCCGAACGACCCGGTCTGCATGAAAGGTAAAGCCATACGCCAAGCAGACTACGAGTTTTGGTCTAGCGTCCTTCCCGCCTTGGATGAGGACTCAGATACAGCGTGCATGCGCCTTGGGCTAAAAACCGGCAAAGCGGCCGGGGCGGTTGCTCGCATAGTCATGGGGATTTACCGCCTTAGAGAGCTACCCCAGCTCAAAGCCCTGCAAGATGCCGATTTCTTGCTGGACTTACCTGCGCTGATCGCCATCGACCAGGTCATGGCTAAACTCGGCCAACCTTCCACTGAGGTAGTGGCCACCATTGACGCTGCGTTGGCCCGTTGGCTTACACCTACGAAGCCAAATCAGGTATTTCCCACCACGTCGCAGATTCGTCGTCGCATGCGTGACCTTGTCAAGGTCCATGACGACTCCATCGCAGTGGAGGATAAGCGCACAAAGAATCGATATTCCCTACTCACCCGCGACCAGCGCGCCACCATAGAACTAGAGGTGGATAGCAGCGTTGGAATCATCATCCATGAGGCGATTAAGGCGGCTGCTGAAAAGCATGAGGTGTCTATGGCAGAAGCACTTATCCTTCTAACGACCGGAAAGGTAGAACCAGAAGCTGCCCGCGTAGTGCTCCACACTTATCAAGCGAGTGATGTCGAAGACGCGCCAGTATATGTTGAAGGGCACGGCTGGCAGGTAGAGAATATCCCAGCACAAGCCGTAACGAAAAGGGACTTGAGTACCAAGCCGGAAGCCACTAATGGCTACGGACCAGCCACGTTGGTTCGCAAATATGTTGAAGGGCGCGATGGCACCTGCCGTGCAGCTGGCTGCGGAATGCCGGCGTGGCTGTGTCAATTAGACCACCGTATTAACTATGCCGATGGTGGGCCAACGCATCCGGACAACATGGTGGCGTTGTGCCAGCATCACCACAACATGAAGACCGATGGGCGGGCGTTCTATTTTTTGGATCCCGATACCGGGGATGTGGTCTGGCTCTTTGAGGATGGGACCTGGGCAATCACGGAGCCTTCCGGGCCACTAGCACCAAAGAACAAGCGCTGGGCGCGAAGCGTTGCGCAAGATATTGAAGGGTACCGCGCTAGGAAGCACCGGGAAGCTCAGGAGTTTAAGGCCGAGCTAGATCAAGAACAGCAAGCAAACAAAAATAAGAAGACCGCTTATGGCAAGGGAGATGAAGAAATCCCCTTCTAGATAACTAGGTTCGTCGCTTAAAACGACGAACCACATTGGCGATCGGCTTAGAGGAGGTAATTGAGGTCCGCCGCATCCAGCCCGCATTCAGCGAGCACCACACTATCGCCGCGGTGTGGAATGCCTTCGGCATCCCAATGGGCTTGGGCAGCGGAGGTGTGCGCGCGGCCGGTACTGTTGACCACACGCCACCAGGGCAGATCTTCGCTTTTCGCCATCACCCAGCCCACATAGCGCGCCCCGACCCCTACGACTTTGGCGATCTCTCCGTAGGTGGAGACGTTGCCAGGCGGAATGCGGAGCACAACTTCCGTGACCCTAGAGCTCGACGGGTTCTTCAGGGGCATCCTCGACCTCGCACAAGGTAAGCGTCGCACCCGTGGAATCCTCAATCAGGCACAATCGGCCGAATGGTGAATCGTGGGGCTCGCGGATAACCTGCCCGCCATTCTCCACAACAGCCTTCGCTGCTTGCTCGATGTCCCGCACGCCCAGGTAGGTTTGCCAGAAACTCGGCAGACCTTCTGCATGCCAGAACCCAGCGAAGGCAGCGCCTTCTTCCTCCGCAACCGCATAATGCTCATCACCACGGATTTCCCAATCGAAGAGCTCACCATAAAAGTCCAGCGCTGAGTGAAAATCCTCCGAGACCGTCAGCTCGTGCCACACCGGGGTGCCAGGCTCACCGCCGGCGACGAAGCGGTCGAGCTCCGGCTGCGTCAAGCCAAACATGGCACCGGACTTGTCGAGTACGAGCGCCAGCGGGGCACCTAAAGCGAGGATTTTTCCGCCGAGTTGTTCTACTCGGGCGCAATCGGCTTCCAAGTCGCGGGAGAGGAAATAGGTAGCCCAGGTGTCTTGACCCGGAACAATTTCTGCGATCGGCAGACCTTGAAGGCGGGCGATGCCATCTTCGAATTCCCAGCCCAGCACGGCCGAGTAAAGCTTCTCGGAGGCTTTCACATCAGAACTGGCCAGAGTAATCCAGTAGGGCATTCCTACTTCAGCTTCAAAAGCGGGCATTAAAGGTTCCTCCACTTCTCCGGGTCGAAGTCATCATCGGCGGTGGCCTCATCAAAATAATCGTCGTCGTCTTCGACGACGCGGGCGCAAGTGTCGGAGACGCAGATGACGTCGCCAAGCGCCAGCGTTGCTCCGCGCTGCTTAGTCACTTCCCCATTGACGGTGACCTGCCCCTGCTCGATGAGTTCTTTGGCCTCTCCCCCGGTGGCGACCAAGGAGGCCCGTTTGAGGAACTGGCCGAGCTTAATGGATTCTCCCTTAATTGAGACTTCTAGCATGTTGACCAGCATACCCAGCTCAAAGCGCAAGAATTCCCTCTGCCAGAATGATAACGCCAAGCAGGGCAAACACAACTCCGCTGAAGATATCTACCCCAGCGGAGTTCTTTGCCATCCACTTCGCCACTGCACGGGTGCTCAACGCTACGCCGACGAAAATAATGAGGCTTTCAATAACCAACACAGAGCCAACCGTGGCATTCGCGCTCAAGCCCATGCCCGGATCGATGAAGTTGGCGAAGATAGCGCCGAAGAAGATGAGCACCTTGGGATTAGAAAGATCGCTGACCAAGCCCATGCGGTACGCCGTGCCGAGTCTGATGATGCCGTCCGGGGTGAACCCGCGCGGTTGAGGATTCATGGTTGCTGGAGCACGACGCTCTTTAATGCCGCTGCTTATTGCAGAAAATGCCATCCATAGCAGATAGCTACCGCCGGCAATCTGCAGCGCCACAAGGATTTCAGGATGGGCCGAAATCAGCGCGGTAAGCCCCGCCAGCGAAGCAACGGTCCATATCATCAAGCCAGTCGTGCTACCTATTGCGGCCCACACCGCTGCACGCGTGGAACGCGCACCCAAACGAATAATCTGAACCACATCTGGCCCCGGCGAAGCCATCGCCGCGAACCACACACCCATCAAGGCCACTATGGCGCTGAAAGTCACCTAACCCCCCATACTCACATGCGTTTTCACTAACACATGCCACTATAAGAGGCGTCTCACCTGCAGCGAAACAGGTAAATTAGCTTTGCGTGCGCGGCTTAATAGTCATGGTGTCAATGTTGACGTGCTCCGGCAGGGACGCCACCCAACGCACTGCCTCAGCGATGTCTTCTGCGGTGAGGTTGAGCTCGCCGTCATAAACTTGTGCGGCACGTTTGGCGTCACCCCGAAAACGATTGAGGGAAAACTCCTCCGTGGCTACACGGCCCGGGTCAAGTTCGGTAACGCGAACGCCGTGCTCTTCAATACGCAGTGCACGAGAAATCACGCGGACGCCATGCTTGGCGGCATTGTAACCGGAACCGCCCTCGTAGACGTTCCACCCGGCCACGGATCCCATGTTGATAATGAGCCCGCCCCGCAGCTTCGGCATGAGAGCCTGGATCATCCGAACGGTGCCAAGGACGTTGACGTCATACATCCACTGCCAATCCTCGATGGTGGTGTCCACGAGGGGCTCCAGGCCCTTAGCGCCACCGGCGTTGTTGACCAAGAGGTCAATGCGGTCGAGGTGGGAAACGAACTCGGCCACGGACTCGTCCGAGGTTACGTCGAGGGCATATGCCTCGCCGCCGATGTCGTTCGCGAGGGCCTCAAGGCGCTCGACGCGCCGCGCGCCGACGACGACACGCCAGCCGTCAGCCGCCAACGCTCTTGCCGACGCCTCCCCAATCCCCGAAGACGCTCCTGTAACGACTGCCACTTTTTCCATGCGCCCTAGGATAGGGCTTCTTCCAGCTCGGCGCAGATGTTTTCGACGATTCCACTCTTGAAATCAGCCGGGGTGAAGGTGCCATCCTTCATGTCGGTATTTAGCGAGATATCCAACTGAGTGCGCAGCTGCGGCATGGAGAAGTTCGCCATGATAAGGCGCCACGCCTCTACCGCGCGGATGCCGCCGCTGAAGCTGTAGCCCACGTAAGCAATCGGCTTGGCCACCCACTCGGCACCGAGGGAATCGACGGCGTTCTTGAACGCGCCCGGCACGGAATGGTTGTACTCCGGGGTGACGAAGATAAAGGCATCGCAGGAATCGATAGCATCGGACCAGGCCTGCACATTCGGGTCCTCGTAGTTTTTGTTTGCCGCCATAGGAATGACGGAGGTGGTGAGGATCGGGACATCGAAAGCCTTGAGGTCAATGAGCTCGTAGTCCACGTCGCGGCCCTGAGCGAGGTCGGTGACCCACTGGGCGATGGCCAGCCCGGCGCGGTCGTCGCGGGTAGAGCCGAGGATGATGCCGATTTTCGCCATAAGGATGCCTTTCATGATTTTGTTAACGCGTCAACGTCTGAGGGTACGCCGATATGTCGACGCAATCGACAAGTCACCCAGATATGTCGAAAATTCTAGAAAAAATCGACATATCCGCTCAACATGTCTATTCTTTTACCATGCCAACCTATAGCCCGGACACCCCCTACAATGGGCTTCCGCCCCTCCCACCAGCAGAAGTGGTGGAAACCGTTCCCGTGCTTAAGGCCATCATCGATGCTAAGGAAAAACTGGCTGAACTGCGTACGGCCTGCCAGCTCATTCCCAACCCGGAGATCATCACCTCAACGATTCCACTGCGTGAGGCTCGTGCTTCCTCCGAGATTGAGAACATCGTCACCACGAATGACGAGCTCTTCCGTGCGGCGTGGCACGTCGATGCTGAGCCGACTCCTGCCACCAAGGAGGCTCTTCGCTATAACGCCGCGCTCCACGCTGGACTTTCCTCGCTATCGCAGCGACCTCTATCCGAGAAGACGGCAAAAATCGTATGCAGCACCCTTCTAGATACTCAGGCCGAGGTGCGTTCACTTCCGGGCACATTTATCGGTAACCCTGTAACGAAGGAGCGGCTCTACACCCCACCTGAAGGAAAGGAGATTATCGAGGGCCATCTCGCAGCGTGGGAGGACTATATATATTGCAGCCACGACGTTGATTCCCTCGTAAAGATGGCACTGCTTCACTATCAATTTGAAGCAATCCATCCTTTCTACGATGGCAATGGGCGCACTGGACGAATCCTTAACGTCCTCTACCTCATTCAAGAAGATCTTCTTGAGCTGCCGGTTTTATACCTGTCCGGGTATATCGTCGACAACAAAGCAGACTACTATCGCTATCTCAACGCTGTTACAGCCAAGGGAGCATGGCAAGACTGGCTTCTCTTTATGATCCGCGGCGTTCACGCAGCGGCTGCCGACGCCTCCTCGATGATTACCCAGCTTCGGGCTATCCAGGAAAACACTGCGCAACGAATACGTTCTGCGGGCGTGATTAACCATCCCCTCGAGATGGCCGAGCTCATTCTTATCAAGCCCTATGTACGCATTACTGACGTGGTAGAGATGGGCTTCGTCAAACGCCAAACTGCCAGCGCGTGGCTGGCACATCTCGTAGATTTAGGAATCCTCGAAGAAATCCAACAAGGCCGCTCCAAGGTTTTCCTTCACCGTGCCGCTCTCGATGTTCTGACTCGAGACTAAGACGAGGGAATAGGATGGCTGACATGCATCACCCAGACGAAGGATCCTTTGAGCGCATGACCAGCGGGCAGTGGTTCATGCCCGGTGTCAACGAGGAGGTCAGCGCCGAACATCGACGCGGCTTCCTGCTGGTCAAGGAGCTCAATGAGCTGCACAACACCAACCCAGAGCGCGCGAAGGAGATCTTGCGAGAGCTGCTTTCGCCCGAGTCCGAGGTTCCCGGGCTGCACGTCCCGCTCAACTTGGAGTATGGCTGCAATGTGACCATCGGAAAGGACGTCTTCATCAACTTTGGCGCAACGATCCTGGCGCAGGCGCCTGTAACCCTCGGAAATCACGTCATGATCGGTCCGAACTGCTCGCTTATTACCGTGGGGCATCCTGTCAACGACCATGAGATGCGAGCAAACGGTTGGGAGATTGCGAAGCCTATCAGCGTCGGCGATAACACGTGGTTTGGTGCCAATGTCACTGTGTTGCCGGGCGTCACCGTGGGCAAGAACTGCGTCGTGGGAGCGGGCACGCTGGTGACTAAGGATATCCCGGATAACTCGCTGGTCTTGGGCTCACCGGGACGTGTGGTGCGCAAGCTGGAGGATAACGAAGATAGGTGGGAGCGCCAGGATCTCGATGTTTGATCTCAAGGCGATCGGCAAAGGACTCCCCGTCCTAGAGACTATTGATTCGCTTCCTTCCGAAGGCCACGTCGTCGTCCAGGCTCCGCCCGGCACGGGTAAGACCACGCTTGTTCCACCGGCGTTGGCGAACCAGGCAAACGGCAAGGTTCTCGTCACCGCACCACGCCGCGTGGCGGTGCGTGCCGCGGCCAACCGCTTGCAGGAGTTGTCAGGCCAGCGCATCGGCTATGCGGTGCGCGGTGATTCCCGCAAAGGTCAGGACGTCGAGTTTGTTACCCCCGGCGTGCTGTTGCGCCGACTGTTGCGGGATCCGGAACTCACTGGTGTTGATGCCGTAGCCATCGACGAGGTGCATGAACGCCAGCTCGATACCGATTTGGTGCTGGGCATGTGCTTGGAGTTGGCTCAGCTCCGCGATGATTTCCGGGTCATTGCCATGTCCGCGACTGTCGACGCCTCCCGCTTCTCCCAGCTCATGGGAGGGGCACCGATCCATTCCACTGAGGCAGTGACGTACCCGCTCGACATTTCCTATGAACCGATTCCGGGACGTGCCGCGGGCGATCGGGAGTTTTGGAAAGGCGTGGCCAAGGTTGCCGCGCGGCAGCACGAGTCCACGCTGGTCTTTGTTCCCGGCGTGCGCGAGGTCAACCTGGTGTGTGATGCATTGAGCGGCCACAACGTTTTTCCGCTCCACGGCCGCCAAACCACGCAGGAGCAGGACGCGGCCCTGTATACGCGAGAACAGCGCATCGTGGTGGCGACGTCTATTGCGGAGTCCTCGCTGACCGTGCCGGGCGTGCGCACCGTCATCGATGCTGGATTGTCCCGCGTTCCCAAGCGGGATGCGCAGCGCGGGATGAGTGGGTTGGTGACAGTGTCGACGTCGAAAAGCAGCGCCGACCAACGCGCCGGACGTGCCGGGCGCGAGGCGCCGGGTACCGTCGTCCGTTGCTATTCGCAGGAGGATTACCAGCACTTTTCTCCGCACGTGATTCCAGAAATCCTTTCCGCGGACCTCACGCAGGCAGCGCTGTTTATGGACTGTTGGGGCGCGGGACCGGACTTCCCCTTGCTTGATCAACCGCCGAAGGCCGCGCTTGCCGACGCCCACCGCACCCTAGATCTGCTTCATGCCACTGAAGAGTTGGCGCTTTTGCCGGTGCACCCGCGATGGGGCGCGGCACTGTTGAAGTACGGTGCGGGGGCAGCATGCACGATTGCTCGTCTGGATGATTCGGACCCGAAGCGGCTTGCCCGCTTGGTGCCCAACAACGGGCCGGTGGACCCAGGCGTGGTGGTCGCTAGCGCCTTCCCGGAGTTCGTGGCTAAGCGCGTGGCTGACAAGGAGTACTTGTTAGCGAGCGGTACCCGCGCGCGGCTACTCAACGGTGAACAGGGAGCTGACTGGTTGGCGGTGGCGGAGGTGTCGTTGGCGCAATCTGGTAACGCCATCATTCGTGAAGCCGTGCCCATCGCGGAAAAGGATGCGCTCAGCATTATCGGCGTGACCGAAGAGACGCGAGCGTTTCTCGACGGATCCAAGGTCCGCGGCGTGCGCGTGCGTGCGGCAGGTGCCATCGTGTTGTCGGAGACGCCCGTGAAGGTCTCTGGCGATGAGGCGGTGGAGGCACTGCGTAAGTCCGGACAGGGCTTAAGCTTGTTCCACTTCAGCGAGAAGGCCCAGAACCTGCGGGAACGTCTGCGGCATCTGTATCGGGCCTACGGAGAGCCCTGGCCAGATATCGACAATGCCAACCTTGAGTGGCTGGATCCGGAGCTGCATGAGTTGGCGATTGGCGGGCGCCCAGACATGTATCCGGCGCTGCAACGATTGCTGCCGTGGCCCGAAGCCAGCCGCTTGGACGAGCTCGCGCCGGAGCGTTTGCCGGTGCCGTCCGGGCGTGATGCAAAGATTGATTGGTCCGGCGAGCGCCCGGTGGTTTCCATCAAGTTGCAGGAGTGTTTTGGTTTAGCGGAGTCCCCCGAATACTGCGGCCACCACGTGCAATTCCATCTACTGTCTCCCGCCGGGCGGCCGCTTGCTGTGACCGATGACTTGGCCAGCTTCTGGTCCGGGCCCTATGCCGGGGTGCGCGCCGACATGCGCGGGCGCTACCCAAAACACCCGTGGCCCGAGGACCCGTGGAATGCGGTAGCAACCGCAAAGACGAAGAACAGGATTTAACCCCACTGCTGCCAGGCCAGGTACACGCTCATCACCACGACGAGAGTGAGCAGCGCATAACGGATGAGCTTCGCACCGCCGCCGAGCACTGTTCGCGCGCCCAGCTGCGCACCAATGATATTTGCCGCTGCGAGAACAAGTGCTAGGCCCCATACCACGTGCCCGCCCAGAATGAAGGCGATGAGCGCGCCAACGTTGGTGCACGTGTTGACCACCTTGGACATCGCGGCGGAAGTAAGGAAGTTCTGGGAGAAGATGGCTGTAAATGCCATGATGAGGAACATGCCGGTGCCGGGGCCAAAGACGCCATCGTAGAAGGCAATGGCCGCCACGGCGGCTAACCCCGCCCACGTGCGCCAGCCGCCGCGGATACCGTCTCCTTCGCCACTGCCGAAGCTTGGACGGAAAGCCACGAAGGTACCCACCGCCACCATGAGCACAATGATGACTGGGCGCATGATGTCTTTGTCGATGAGCGCGACCGCCGTGGCGCCGAGGCTGGAGCATACAAGGGCGATAAGACCCATACGGATGAGCTCGCCCTTCGGCGGGCGGACTTTCCTGACGAGCGTAATGGCCGCGGACGCTGTGCCAGATACCGCCGCCACCTTGTTTGTGGCTAGGGCGGCGGCGGGAGCAAGCTGCGGTGCCACCGCCATGATGAGCGGAATAAGGACGAGGCCGCCGCCACCAATAACGGCGTCGATCCATCCGGCCACGGCAGCTCCAATAGTGAGAATCGCCCAACCACTCAATCCAAAGCCCATGACCATCATTAAACTCGATTGCATGTCTGTGCGTGCAAGGTGGGCCATCGTTGCCCCGGGATCTGTTGCTCTCGGGGCAGTATTCAGCTACCTGCACGTGCCCGCCGCCTGGATTCTGGGCGCCATCGTGGTCTCCGGCGCCATGGCACTGACGACGGGCAAGGAGCTTTCCGTCAACGATCGCTTCTATGCTGTCGCTCGCGGTTTCATCGGAATGATGGCGGGGATACCGCTGACCCTTGTGCCTGCCTCCACGCTCATTGGCTTTGTGCCGGCTGCGGTGACGATGTCCCTCATCACCGTGCTTATCGGTGTCGCTGGCGGTGTTCTGCTACACCGCTCACAGCCGAAGGATATTTCCTGGGAGACGGGCATTTTATCCATGCTGCCCGGCGGAGCCTCGCTCATGCCCGCGCTGGCTAGCGAGCTGGGTGCGGACTACCGCTACGTGGCGCTGACGCAATATCTGCGCCTTCTGGCGGTGTCGGTATCGCTCCCTTTGGTGGTTTCTTTGTTAGATGCTCCTGCGGGCGAAGGCGTCGACATGAGCGTTGACGGCGAGGTCACGTGGTGGATTGTGCTGCTGACCCTCGCTATCGCCGTGGTTGGTGAGAAGCTAGGCAAGCTCGTGCGTTTGCCTGCGGCTGCGGTGCTAGGTCCGCTCATCTTGACGGTGCTGGTCGCGCAGATTATCCCAGCCGGCCACACCTTGGAGCCGCTCTACGTGTTCAAGATCATGGCATTCATGTCCATCGGCTGGGTCTGTGGTGGCGGGCTGTCGGTACCGGCACTGCGGGCCTTCGCCAAGCAGCTACCGGCGACGATCCTCTTCATCATTGTCGTGATCGGCGTGTGCGCGCTGACCGCCCTGCCGTTGACCGCGTGGCTAAACATCACCTACTTTGAGGCTTACCTCGCCACCTCGCCCGGCGCGCTGGAGACGGTTCTCGCGCTGTCCGCAGAAGGAGGGGCGGGTCCCGCCGTGGTGGCCGTACAGATTATCCGGCTCATCATCGTGCTCGTCATCGCCGGCTACCTGCCGCAGATTCTGGGGCTATTCCGCAAGCGCCGCTAGTGGTACCACCCAGACCCCATCCGGACGTTGGAAAGCTGGACCGCTGGGAATCACAACTATCAGCGCTGCTGGAGGCGAAGAAAGCTTAGCGGCTACGTGCTTAAGGTGTGCTGCCGCTGCATCGACCTCGTTGTGCGAAAGTTTCGCCTCAAATCCCACCCACGAACCATCTCGAAGCTCCACTACTGCATCAATTTCTTCGCGCCCCTTCATATCCCTCAGGTGGAATACTCCGCGCGCACGCAGTGCCTGCGCATAGACGCGCAGATCGTGCACAAGTTGCGCCTCGAAGAGGATGCCTAATGTCTCTAAATCCCCAAGCAGTTTATCTGGACCCGTTCCCAACAAAGCAGCAGCCAAACCGGGATCGGCAAGCTGGCGTTTAGGCATTTGGACCATGGAAGTCTTCGACCTCGTACGCGGTGACCAAGCTGGTTGATCCTCAATAAGGAAGAGGCGCGTAGCAAAATCGTGAATGACGTTCACAGTTTCTGCGGCTGGTGTCGAGGTAGCGCTGCTGAGTTCTCCTATGCGTTTACGAATCGCTGCAGCGGTGGCCGGCTGGGCAACTAGTCCGGCATAGGCATGAAGGAAAGACTGGAAACGGCGCGGATCGCGGCGCGGTCCGCCAAGCTCCGGATAATCGTGCTCGCTCATCTCCGTGAGGTAGGATTCCATCCCTTCCTGCGCGTCGAGCGGATCAAGGTCAAAGAACTCCGGAAAACCACCAGCAACGATCCATCGGGCATAATCCGCCACGGTGGCGTCCGTCCCGGCTGTAGGCTCTTGATTGCCAGCAATGATGGCGCCCAGTGATACCCGCTCAGCAGCAAGTTCTCGCTCTGCCAAACTCAACGTGCGCAATTGAATAGAACGAATACGGCCTGCGCCCGAATGCCTGGTGGCATCGTCATTGGGCGTGGAGGAGCCTGTAAGGAGAAACTGTCCTTTCTCCGGTGAGTCATCAACTGCATGGCGCACTTCATTCCAGATAGCAGGGACAACCTGCCACTCATCAATAAGCCGCGGCCGCGCCCCTTGAAGCCCCAAAGCCGGTTGCATGCGCGCAAGGTTTGCTTCTGGGGAGTCACGGTCAAGTTGAATGACGGACTTTGCGAATTGGCGTGCTGTTGATGTTTTCCCACTTGCACGGGGGCCTTTGAGGAAGAGGGCTCCCGAAACACGGAGCCCTCTCTCGACTTCTGCATCAACGATTCGGGGCAGGTACATACCACGCATGTTAGCCCGACAAGTGGATAAATCACAGAGTCACTAGTGGATAAATCCAAGAGTCAGGTGTGGATAAATCCAAGAGTCTAAGAAGCGACCTGGGGTTTTAGTCCAGAATTGTCTCACGCAGGATCGACATCGGCACAGAGCCTAGGGCCAATGCCTGGGAGTGGAAATCGCGTACGTCCATGCCCTGCTCCACCGCAGCGTCGCGGGTTTGCTGCCACAGGCGCTGGCCCAAGGCATAAGACGGAGCCTGACCCGGCCAACCCAGGTAGCGGGTGACCTCGAAGGAGAGGTTGGCATCATCCATCGCGGTGTTCTCACGCATGAAGGTCTTGACGTGGGACTTATCCCAGACACCGGACGTGTTGCAATCCGGCAAAGGCTTACCCAAGTGGAGTCCGATGTCCACCACGACGCGGGCGGCGCGGAAACGTTGGGCGTCGAGAAGCCCCATGCGGAAACCTGGGTCATCCATGTAACCCAGCTCCGCCATGAGTGCTTCCGCGTAGAGAGCCCAGCCTTCACCATGGCCGGAGTTCCAGGTCACCGCGCGGCGCCACAGATTGAGGTCAGGCTGGGTCAGCGCGGCACCAATCTGCAGGTGGTGGCCCGGCGCGCCCTCATGGTGGACAGTGGTCAGCTCCTGCCAGGTGTGGAAAAGCTCCTGACCAGACGGTACGGACCACCACATGCGGCCGGGGCGGGAGAAGTCATCCGACGGCGAGGTGTAGAAGATACCGCCGGTGCCGGCCGGGTCGATGCAGCACTCGATTTCTTTAACGGCCTCCGGGATATCGAAGGCGGTGCCGTCGAGGTCCTTAATGACGCGATCCGCGGTGGACTGCATCCACTCCACCAGCGCGTCGGTGCCATGGAGCTGGTAGCGCTCCTCCTCGTTGAGCTTGCGCATCGCGGCGCGGACCGTCACGTCGGAGCCATAGAGCTCGTGGGCGATCTTTTCTTGTTCCGCCTTGATGGAACGCACCTGATCCAGGCCCCACTCATAGGCCTCATCGAGGTCCACGGCATCCCCGACGAAAAGCCTGGAGAAGCGCTCGTAGCGCTCCCGGCCCACCGCGTCCTGGGACGGAGCCTGCGGTTGCAGCTCGTTGGAAAGCCAATCGGCGAATTCGCCGAAGGCTTCCTTGGCCGCGTCCACCTCGGGGCCCTCCACGCCAAGGTCCTCGAGCATGGAGCCGGCGTCGGCAAGCCGCTCACTCTGCACGAATACTTCCGAGATCTGGCGTTGGGGCGCCACCATGCCACGCGACGCCGCCTCGGTGAGGGACTCCTTGTAGCCGCTGAGGGATGCCGGCACCTTCGACAGGCGCGAACGCAGGGCGTCGAGCTGTTCCGGAGTGTCCTTCGGCATGAGCATCAGGGTGTCGCGGATGGTCTGCACCGGCGAGGCAATGTTGTTAAGACAACGGATGTCCTCACCAGCATGGTGCAGGTCAAGATCCAGGCAGAGACGGTCGCGCAGGACGGCGGCGGTGACGTAGTCCACCTCGTCGAAATCGTCGTCATCGTCGGATTCGTCGGTGGTGTCATCGAGTGCATCGAGATCCGCCATCATCTCACGGGTGCGATCCGCCACGGAGGAGTAGTACTCCGGGGAGAAATCTTCCAGCTCCCCATCGAAGCCGGGGATTCCCCACGCGGTGGCATCGGTGGGCGTGAGCTGCGCGAGGTCGTGGACGAAGTTATCGCACGACGCGTCCAGCAGCGAAGGCTGGCGCTCTGCGTTCTGGTCAAAACTCATAAGGGCGAAGTCTAACGAAGATCTGGGGCTTTGGGCCAACCCGGCGCCGCCTTATTTACCAGGTTGTTAGCTAATTGTTGCTCCACTTGCTACCCGGGCTCACCCAGGATGCGAATTCGTTCAGCACTTCAGCTGGATCGGCATTGACCACGAGCGCATCGAGGAAGCGTTTTTGGACAAACCCCTCCTGCACCATTGCGGAGTACATTTTTCTAAACGGCTGCCAGTAGCCGTTCACGTCTACGAGTCCCACCGGCCCATCGATGTTGCCCAACTGCTGCAAGGTGAGGACCTCGGTGAGCTCCTCCAGGGTCCCCACGCCACCCGGCAGGCACACGAAGGCATCGGCGAGCTCCTCCATGCGCGTCTTGCGCTGGGCCATGGTGTCGACCACCTCGAGCTGGGTTACCCGCTGGTGGGAAAGCTCGTAATCGACGAGCTGGCGCGGGATTACTCCAATGACGGTTCCGCCGGCGGCAAGGCAGGAGTCCGCAACGATACCCATCAGGCCTACGTCACCACCGCCATAGACCAGGGTGAGGTTTCGGCGCGCGAGCTCCTCCCCCAAATGGTGCGCGGCTTGGCTATAGGCCTCAGAGTTTCCGGCGGCGGAGCCGCAGTACACAGCAACAGAATCCATGGGTATCACTCTATCGCAGGCGCATTTCTAGACCATGATGTCTACTGAATCCTAATTTCTATTAGACAATGCGGTCTGGTGAATTTATACTTGACGCCATGATTAAATCCGGTCCCGTGTTCACGCGCCCCCGCACCCCAGCGGCGAAGTGCCTCCACATCATTCGACTCAACCCCGTTGTCACCCGCAGTGAACTTGTCGAAGCCACGGGACTCTCCCAGCCCACAATCACCCGCGCCACCGCCGCGCTTTTGGGTGCTGGACTGATCCGCCAGCGCACGGATTTGACGCAGTCCCGCGGTCGCGGGCGCCCCACAGTGCCCCTGGAGGTAGCGGATAATGACTGGATGCTGGCCGGCATTGCCGTCGGTACCGCCTTTACCCACATCGCCTTCTTTGACACGCAGGGACGCACGCTCCGCGAGGAAGACGTGGCTACACCGGTTTCTCGCCTGAGCGCGAGTGACGTCATCGAGCACATCATCGCTGGCGTTAATCGCCTCATGGCCGGCCTGGATCGCCGCTTGGTGTCAGTCGGCGTGACCACCTCCGGCAGCGTCAACGAGGCCGGGCGCATCACCGCCCACAACCTGGGGTGGGACGAAATGGACATCGCCAGCCGCCTGGAGTATCAGTTCGGCGTTCCAGTAGTTGTGTCTTCCGTCATCCCGGCGATCCTCGGCTCAGAGACGCAGTCGACGGAGATGGGAGCGGAGAAGCCCGTCATGGTGCTCTACGCGGATGACTCCGTTGGTACTGCGCTCACAGTTGGCGATGAGATCGTGCAGCTCAACATCGATGACCCTGACTCTCTCGCTACGCAGGCGGTGCTCGATGTGACAGGTGAGGAGTCTTTCCCAGACGTGGTTGCGAACGCTGACGATGAGACGCGAGCGCTTCTCGACGACCGCGCACGCTCCCTCGGCGCCACCGCCGCTGAGCTTTTGGCTGAGTACAAACCTGACACCCTCGTGGTAGCCGGCGGAGCCTTCTCAGATGATCCGGCAGCGCCGAAGCTCTTTGCTTCCGCTGTACGCCAGGCCACCGACCACCCGGTGGAGCTGCGCATGATTCCCTCGCACACCGAGATTGTTCGCGCCTGCACCCGCGCTGTGGCGCTGGACCCGCTGCTGCGCGTGCCGCTCGATCTCGGCCGCGAGGCCAAAGCTGCCTAAAAGGGGATTGAAGTAATTCCCGTAAAAAGGTGGGCTTTGAGCCCAAGGTGCTGGGCGCCGGCGACGAAGTCCGGCCGATCGTCGAAGAAGTGGGTGTCCTTGGCCTGGGCCCCGAGGGCATCCACGGCCACGAGGTAGGCTTCCGGATCCGGCTTGGCCACCCCTATATCGCAGCTCAGCGTCACGGCGGCGCATTCTTCCAGCCAGGGCTGCGTCTGGCGGATCCTGGTTCCCAATGCCGCCGGCACATTCGCCAGGATGCCAACACTATGGCCCTGGCCAATAAACCCTAGGACCGCACGAACCATTTCTTCGTCGGCTACCAGCAGGTGCTCGGTGTCCAATTCGATGGCGTGGCTGACATCAAAAGGAGCAAGACCGGCCAGCGCGCGAATGCGGCCCCAATATTGCGCATCGCTCAGGTGCCCAGCGTCATATGCAGGGCGAAACTCCTCATAAAGAGACCAAAAGTGCTCTACATTGTCGGGACGGAGGTAATCCTCCAGCTCAGCGTTCCCGGCGGGCGTAGCTGACCGCATGAGCACGCCGTAGAGGTCGAAGAGCAAAGTGGCCATGCGCCCAGTGTAGCCAGACCGCAAGAGCGCCAGTCAGCGTGCCCGCTACGAAAAGCGGAAGCGATAGTGTGCCATGTGCCAACAGCGTCGAGGTTGCCCCCACGAGGAATAGCCCGCCCACGCTAAACAGGGAGCGGCTCAGCGCCGTCGCCGCCGCGGCGGCGCACAATAAGAGGGCAAGCCCGGCAAACGGGCCGAGCATCACCGCGAGGGCGAAGAAAAAGGTTCCCAGAGCCATGTTGGTTGCCGCCAGCCACATGCCACCGACCAATGCAATCGCTAGCCCGGCAAGGGCACCGCAGATGAGCATGAGGCGCGTTGTAGTCATAAAAAAATTCTCCCACCAACCGCAGGGGGCCGTGGGAGAATCCGCGCAAACTATATGGCTTCGTTACCGTTGCGCCAGCGAGCCATCGACGCGCAGCAGGCCAGAACCGTCATTGCCCACCAGCTTGAGCTGGTCAATGATCTCAGACACGGAGGACTCTTCCTCAACCTGCTCCTCGAGGAACCAGTTGATGAGACCACGGGAATCCAGGTCCCCAGCCGCATCTGCGGTGCGGGCGATCTCTCGGATCTGCTCCGAGACCTTCTGCTCATGCGCGAGGGATGCCTCAAAAGCATCGAGCGGGGTGGCGGCCTTGACGGAGCCGACCTGGATATCCTCCAGCTCGACGCGGTAGCCGCGGTCCAACAGGTGCTCGGCGAACTTCTGTGCGTGCTCGCGCTCTTCCTCTGCCTGCTTGAAGAACCAATCGCGCATGCCTGGGAAGGACAGGTTGTCCATCTCGTAGGCCAGCTGAGTGTAAATCAGGGCTGCGCCGTGCTCATTATTGACCTGGGCGTTGAGGAGCGTTTGCAGTTTCTCATCCATAAGAGTTATTCCTTTCGTGTGTTGTTCCCACAATACAGAAAAAAATCGGGCGCGCTAGCAAGGTGATCTTAAGCAAACTCGCACGTCATAACACTTTTTCTGGTAGGTTTACCTAACCCAAATCTGAGATCCGCTGGTAACGCGCGAGGCTAACACCATCAAGGCCCCGGAATTCCACCGCTATTCCACGGCTTGCGTACTTGCTTTCCACAGCCTGGAGCACCGCCACGGTTGAGGCATCCCAAATATCGGCCTCTGAGAAATCCACGATGACCTTCTCCACCGGCAGGGTGTAATCGAAGGCGTAGACCAGATCGTTCGAGGAGGCGAAGAAGAGCTGGCCGCGCACAGTGTAGACGTTGCCCTCTAGCTCCACCGACACGAGGTGGGCGACGCGGCGTGCAAAGGCCACCGAGGCAGTGAGCACACCGAGGATCACACCGACCGCCAGGTTATTCGTGGCCAAGGTGCCAATCACCGTCACCAGCATGACGAGGGTTTCGCTCAGAGGCATGCGGTGAATCGTGCGCACCGAGCGCCAATCCACGGTGTGGAAGGACACCATAAACATGACCGCCACAAGAGCAGCCATGGGGATTTTCCCTACGGTGTCCCCCAACACGAGGATGAGGATAAGGAGGAAGACGCCGGCGAGGAACGTCGACAAGCGCGTGCGTGCCTGCGATTCCTTGACGTTAATCATGGTCTGGCCAATCATCGCGCACACGCCCATGCCGCCGATGGCAGCGGCGAGCATGTTGCCGATGCCCTGGCCCACGGATTCGCGCGTTTTATCGGAGTGGGTATCCGTGAGGTCGTCGACAAGCTTGGCGGTGAGCAGGGATTCCATGAGTCCGACGAGTGCCACCCCCAGTGCATAGGGAAGGCAGAGGAGGAGGGTGTCCTTCGTCCACGGGATATCCGGAATGACGAAACCGGGCAGGGAGGTCGGCAGCTCGCCTTGATCCGCGACGTCGGGAACCTGCCAGCCGAAAATCACAGTCAACATGGTGACAACCACGATCGCCACGAGGGGCGCGGGGATTACCGTGGTGATGCGCGGCCACACCACCATGATGACGAGGCCCAGAGCAACGAGAGGATAGACCAGCCACGGCACCTGCCACAGGTGACCCAGCTGCGCGGTGAACATGAGGATGCCCAGCGCGTTGACGAAACCCAGCATGACGCTGCGGGGGATGAAACGCATGAGCTTGGCGACGCCCAGCATTGCCATCACTACTTGCAGGATGCCCGCCATCCAGATGGTCAGGAGCACGTACTGCAGGCCATGCTCGTGGGCCAGGGGCGCGATAACCACGGCGACAGAACCAGCTGCAGCGGAGATCATGGCTGGGCGCCCGCCAGTGATGGCGATGGACATTGCCATGATGACGGAGGCGAAGAGCCCCACCTTGGGGTCGAGCCCGGCGAGGATGGAGAAACTTAAGACTTCCGGGATGAGGGCCAGCGCAACAGCAAGCCCGCCAAACATCTCCTTGCGGAAGCGGGCGGGCGAGCTGAAGGCCGCGCGGAAAGAACCGGCGGAACGGTCAGACATTAGTGGCCGTCTTTGAAGGAACCATCGCGGGTGATGACCGGCAGGACCGACCAGGCAAAGTTGATCCACTGGTCGGTCTTCTTCCACGAGAAGTCCGGCTCAAAGATGGTGGTCGGCTTGGTGTAGATGACGGCGGACTTGACCTCGGACGCGGTCTGCTCGAGCAGGTTGACCACGAGGTCGAGGGTCTTGCCGGAATCCGCTACGTCATCGACGACGAGGACCTTCTTGTCCTTGAGCGAATCCGTATCCAGCTGCGGGTTAAGGAGAATCGGCTCCGGCAGGGTCTCACCGATATCGGTGTAGAACTCCACGTTGATAGCGCCCATTTCTTTGACGCCGATGGCATAACCAATAGCGCCTGCAGGGATCAGGCCTCCGCGGGCCACGCCCACGATGAGATCCGGGAACCAGCCCGAATCCACGATTTGTTGCGAAAGGTAGCGGCTGGCCTCACCGAAGACCTCCCACGTCAGGTTCTCGCGTTCCGGGTTCCACCACTCCGGGGTGCTCATCGTCTAGGTCTCCTTCGCCAGATTGTGCATTTCCCTCAGTCTAATCATCTACCTCAGCGGAACGGAACCTCCGCCACCGTTCGGCGCAGTTTGCGGGTGCGCAGCCGCTCCGGATTCTCCGCCAAAGCCTCCACCGCGCGCACCGCACACATGACGTGGGCTTCCTTCGAGTTCGAGTAAAAGGCCTGCGCTTGGGCGGGAAGCTTGGGCACGGCGTGCAAAGGTAGATCGGAGACCGACAGCAGCGTGCCGTAGGGGATGCGGTAGCGGTAGCCGTTGGCGGCCAGCGTGCAGGATTCCATGTCCACGGCCACCGCGGTAGAGTGGCGCAGCCATTCCCACAAGTCCCGGGAGGTGCGCCACTCCCAGTTGCGGTCATCGGTGGAGAGCACCGTGCCGGTGCGCATGAGCGAATTGTCTTTCCCGTATACCTCCTCGACGGCGGCCTCCAGCATGCGCTGGATTTCCGGGATGGCGGGAATCGGGTTGCTGGTGGTGACGGTGCCGTCGAGGATGTGGTCTTCGCGCTGATAAGCATTGCCCAGAATGAGGTCGCCGATGCGCATGCGGCCATCGAGCCCTGCGCAGTGGCCGATCATGATCCAGGCCTCCGGGCGCAGGACCGCCAAGCAGTCCGTAATGGTCTTGGCGTTAGAGGGGCCTACACCGATATTGATCATGGTGATGCCATCTCCGCCGGCGGTGATGAGATCAAAACGGGGCATCTGGTAGCGGGAGGTGAGGGTGAGCTCGTCGACGTCGAGAAGCACCGCGTCATTGGAGTGGATGGTCTCCCCCGTGGGCAGCACGAGCGCGGTGTAGCGTGAATCCTCACGTGAGAGTTCGCGCAGGCCGAACTTGACGAACTCGGTGGTGTGCATGGCGTAGTTGGTGAACAGGATGTACTTCTGCACGGTGTCCACCTCGATACCGGTGTAGTGCTCGATGCGAGCACAGGCGATGTCGAAGCGCTGCGGGCCGAAGTGGAACAGCGGCTTTTCTTTCCCGTGAAAGGCCTTCCACGCGCCGTCAACGATCCCGTCATGAACCGCATCGAGGGTGGGCCGGGGTATATCGCCGCGGTCCTGGGGAATTTCTGTAATCCCCCGGATATATTCCGGCGGGATGCGCTCATCCGATTGACCGACGTAGATATCGCAGGGGTAGTTATTGGTGAGCCGCGTGAGCTGCTCCGTGAGGTAACTACGAATCAGCCATGGTTTTGATATCACTGCCGAGTAGCGGCCCTCTTGGTCCACGTAGCCGAAGGGCTCAGAGCGGTCGATGGGTGTCCATTGGCGGATATCCACGGTGATCTTCGGGTAGACCACGTGGCGGTAGGCGTCGTGGTCCCCCGAGGCGAGAGCGTGACGTGCCAGCTCGCAGGAACTGTCATAGAGCTCGCTGAGGCGGGAAATCGCTTCATTGACGGAGTGGACATGCTGCAGGTCGGTCATGCTCGCGAGTGTATCCATGAAAGAAGCCCGCCGCGGTGAGGCGGCGGGCTCTATCCCCATGACTAATCCGGTAACGCGTGCGGTGTGGAGCTCACCGCCCGGCCCGTATTAGGCAAGCCTTAGCTTAGTAAAAAAGTTGGAGGGGCGTCAAGGGTAAACTGCAATCCCATGACCACACTCCCCCTCGGTGCCCGCAGGCGGACGCGAGGCGTGTGCGAAGACGACTGGTCCGCGCGCCCCACCGCCGAACGACCCTGGCCGGTTATTTTGATCCACGGAACCTGCGACAGCAAAGGCGTCTGGCAAGTCCTCGCAGACATGCTCCGCGCCGCTGGCTGGGCCACCTTCGCCCCTGACTACGGGACCCGCGCCACCGCTCCCCTGCAGGAATCCGCCCGGCAGCTCGACGCCTACATCAACGCCGTCCTTGCCGTCACCGGCGCGGAAAAGGTGATCCTCGTGGGGCATTCCCAGGGCGGATTGCTGGCTCGCTATTGGATGCGCATGCACGATAGCGCGGGGTTTGTACGGCACGTCGTCTGCATCAGTGCGCCCAACCACGGAACGACCCAGGGCGGAATTGCCAGCCCCCTCTTCCGTGGCGAGCGCCAGGAGGAGGTCGTGCGCACGCTTATCGACGGCTGGTTTGGCCCCGCCGGCATGCAGCAAGTAGTCGGCAGCGAGGTCGTGGAGGCAACGAACCGCGACAGTGAGGTCGAACCCGGTGTGAGCTATACGTGCATCGCCACGCGCTCCGATGCCGTCGTGGTTCCACCCAACACCTGCTTCCTCAACGGCCAGCAGGTACGAAATATCTATATTCAGGACATCGAGCGCCGCGCGATAATCCGCCACGAAGACATGCCCTTGGACAAGCGGGTATGCCACGTGGTGCTCGAAGAACTGGAGCAGCTTTAGAGTTCTAGCTCATCCAGGATCGCGTCGAAAGCCGGGCCCACCTGGGTGCGCCACAGGGTGTCGACGCGATCGTCGGCGCGTCCCGGCCCTCCATTGATGGTGGCCACGCGCTTGCCTTGTTTCTTGGCCTCTAGGACGAACCGAAAGCCGCTCATGACCGCCAACGAAGAACCGGCAACGAGCACCGAGTCCGCCGCGTTGACCATCGCATAGGCGGCGTCCTTTTTGTAGGTAGGCACTGGCTCACCGAAATAGACTACGTCTGGCTTCAGGCGCTGCGAGCCGCACTGCACGCAGCCGGGCATGACGAATTCTTCCACTGCTTCCTCGCTGAGGGCGACGTCGCCGTCGGGGTTCACGTCCGCTTTGTTGACTGCCCAGCGTTGGAGGAATTCCGGGTTGGCTGTGGCCGCGCGGGCGTCGTAGTCCGCGCGTGCTTCTTCGTACCCGCAGCTCAAGCACACGACGTGCTGCATATCCCCATGCAGGGCGATGAGGTTGCGCTGCCCAGCTTCCTCGTGCAGGCCATCAACGTTCTGCGTGACAACGCCCGTGAGAAGCCCGGCGCGCTCGAGCTCGACCAAAGCGTAGTGCGTGCGGTTGGGGTGTGCGGCCTGCATGACCCGCCAGCCCACAAAGGCGCGGGCCCAGTAGCGGTGGGAGGCCTGCGGGTCGTGCAGGAACTCCTGGTAGGTCATGGGGCGGTGCCGGCTGAGGGAGCCGTTCGGGCCGCGGTAATCCGGCACGCCTGATTCTGTAGATACACCTGCTCCCGTGAGGACCATGACGTTGCCGCGGCGTAGTTGCTCGGCGACGGCGTTCAACGCTTGTTGTGGAGGCGTCGGGGTCGCAATCTCTGAGACGACGCGGGAAATCGAGCGCAGCGCAGACCGATGGGCGTGGGCAACAGCGGGATCCATGGTGCCCCAGCTTACGGAAGTACCTCCTCATAGAGATAGTCCGAGTCGAGCTCGCCATGGCGCGAGCAGCGCGCGTTCCAGCCGTCCGGGCGCACCTGCACCACCATGCGGCGCCCGCACAGCTGGCAATAGCGCGGGACGTCCAGGCCGGCCGCGGCTGCCGGGTGCAGGGTGAATTCCTCGCTTAGTGGTTTCCCAGTGTTGGGGTGGAACAGCGGCTCCTCGCCGGCGAGTACGGCAGCGGCCAGCTCCGTCGAGCTGTTCATTAGAGCGCCTTGATGGGCAGGTCGATGCGGCCGAGCATGTCGACGTCCTTCTCGATCTGCTTGCCCAGCGTGGTCAGGTAGTTTCCGGCGATGATGGCGTTGATGCCGCCGAGGAGGCCCTTTTCGGTGCCGTCGTCACCGAGGGAGAGCTCGCGGCCGCCTGCAAAACGGAGGGTCACGGACGGCATGGCCAGGCGGAATGCGGCCACGGCGCGCAGCGCCTCACCGAGCGGGACCAGCGGGTAATCCGCGAACGGGGTGCCCGGGCGGGGATCAAGGAAGTTCATCGGCACCTCGCAGGGCTCGATCTGGGCCAGCTGGTAAGCGAATTCGGCGCGGTCTTCTAGTGATTCGCCCATTCCGATGATGCCGCCGGAGCAGACTTCCATGCCGACTGCACGGACATTCTCGAGGGTCTCTTTGCGCTCCTCCCAGGTATGCGTGGTGACCACGTTGGGGAAGAAGGACTTGGAGGTCTCCAGGTTGTGGTTATAGCGCTGGGCGCCCATGTCCTTGAGGCGCTGCGCTTGCTCGCGGGTCAGGGTTCCGAGCGAGAGGGAGATTTCGATATCGACTTCATCCAGGATGGCCGGAATGGCCTCGGCAACCTGGGACAGGAGGTTCTCATCTGGGGCTTTCACAGCTGCCACGATGCAGAACTCCGTCGCACCCGTCTTGGCCGTCTTCTTGGCGGCCTCCACCAGCTCCGGAATGTTGAGACGCGCGGCGCGTACGGGAGAATCAAACAGGCCCGACTGTGAGCAGAAGTGGCAATCCTCCGGGCAGCCGCCGGTCTTAATGGAGATGATGCCTTCCACGGACACGTCCGGACCACACCACTTGAGGCGGGTCTTGTGGGCGATGTCCGCGATCTCTTCCAGCTGCTCATCCGGGATCTGGAGAACCTGCAGGAGTTCTTCTTCGTTGAGGCCGATGCCCTGCTCCAGGGCCTTCTCGCGTGCGATGTCTACGATGCTCATGCGGGAAACATTACTTGAACACCGTTCAAGTTGTGGTAAATCTGCCGGTTTCATGTAGTCCGGGCTACCCTTTAGGCCATGGATTCCACGCTCTACGACGACACCCTCGCACTGCTTCAGCAGCTCATTCGCAATGCCTGCGTCAATGACCTCACTCCGGATTCCGGCCACGAGGTCCGCAATGCCGACACGTTGGAGCGGTTTTTCGCAGGCACCCCGGTGGAGATTCAACGCTATGAATCGCACCCGGGCCGCGTCACCATCGTGGTGACCGTTCCGGGTGACCCGGACAAGGAGCCGCTCACGCTCATGGGCCACACCGACGTCGTGCCCGTCGACGAGCCCAAGTGGACCAAGCCACCTTTCGACGCCGTCATCGAAGATGGCAAGCTCTACGGCCGCGGCGCGGTGGACATGCTCTTTATTACGGCGACGATGGCGGCGGTGACTCGCGATGTCGCTCAGCGCGGCAACCCCGGCGGCACCCTGGCCTTTGTCGGCATGGCCGACGAGGAGGCCCGCGGCGGCTTGGGCTCCATCTGGATGGATAAGCACCACCCGGAGGCCTACTCGGTGCGCAACTGCCTCTCGGAAACCGGCGGCAGCCACCTGCCCGGCGCGCTCGGCTTCAACGTCGGTGAGAAGGGCGCGGGCCAGCGCCGTCTGCACGTGCACGGCGATGCCGGCCATGGCTCCACGCCGTTTGGGAAGGACTTTGCCATCGTCAAAATCGGTGAGGTTGCTCGCCGCATCGCCGCCGCCGAGCCACCCGTGGCCACGGATGAGGTGTGGCAGGGATTCGTCAAGACCTTCCGCTTCGACCCCGCAACGGAGGCAGCGCTTCTCGACGGCTCCGCTACCGCGGCCGACTATGAAAAGTTCGGTAGTTTGTCCGCCTACGCTCACGCCTTCTCGCACACGACAATTGCCCAAACTGTCCTGCGCGCGGGTGGCGCCATCAACGTGCTGCCTTCCCACGCCTACCTGGAGATGGATATCCGCCCCTTCCCTGGCCAGACCCAGGAGGAGCTCGACGAGTTCCTGCGTGAGGCCCTCGGCGATATGGCCGACGAAGTAGAGATCGAGCACCTTATTACGGAGGACGCCACACAGTCCTCCACCGATACTGAACTGTGGCGCTGCATCGAGGAGACCGCCCACGAATTTTTTCCGGATAAGGAGGTGCTGCCGGTGCTGGCGACGGGTGGTTCCGACCTGCGCGTGGCGCGTCGCCGCGGCGGCAACGCCTATGGCTTCGCGCTGCATGCGGAGGATCGGGATATGGCCAGCGCAAACTCGCAGCTGCACAGCCACGACGAACACCTCTACCTGGAAGACTTGGATTTGACTGTGAAGGCGTATTTTTCGCTGGTAAATCGTTTCTTAGGAAGCGAGCACTAACGCAAACGTGTAAAAGCTGTGGCACAATGTGGCGCATGAGAAATAAGCTTGTCCTCTGCTCCGTTGCTGCTGCCATCGGCCTGTCCGCCCCTACCGCATCCGCCGACATGGTGGATGACTACCTGGCCAAGGTCCCTGCCGGCCAGATTTCCTGTGAGCAGGCCACCAAGTACTACACCAATCCGTCTGACTACAACAGCAAGAAGTCCCAGGCGCTGGCTGCTGCCAACTTCCACCCGCGTGGTCCCGAGATCCGCGACGCCGTCGCCCGCGCCGACGAGGCCATCGCTCGCTGCGGCCTGAACGGTGGCGGCGGCAACACTGCTCCTGCTCAGAACACTGCACCAGCTAACAACACTGTCCCTGCCAACAACGGTGGTGGTGCCCCGGCAAATAACGGCAATAACGCCCCATCGAACAACGCTTTTCCGACCTTCCCGGTGACCATCGGCAACTTCACCTTCAACGTCCCGGACATTCTGGCGTACCTCAAGACCCTCGTCGAGGGCACCCCGCTGGCCCAGCTTTTGCCGTAGAAGACTAGCGGAAATACGTCCCCGCGTGCAGCGCACAGCCTGTATTGAAGGCATGCCCGCACGCGGGGCATTTATATGCTGAGTATTCGGCATAGGTCATTGTTCGGCCGCAGGCCCCGCACATGACGCAGAGCTGGTCTTTCGGCATGGGTCCGAATTCATGGTCGGTCAGCTCCGCGTGGCAGAGCGAACACGCGAACCATCCGCCGCAGGTGTGGCACTTGTTCGCAATGACGTCGACAAGCGTGTGCCAGTGACGGCACCGGCCGTCCGCATCGATGGCACCCTGGATGTGTGTCACTAACGCGTGAGCCCCCACAGAATCTGATCGTGCACGCGCGGGTCATGGGGTAGATTTCCATGTTCGACTGGGGCGGATTCCACATTGACCACGTCCGCGCCCGGAACAGCGCTCAGCTCCGAGGTCTGGTTCGGCGTCACGGTATTATCCGCCGGCGAATAGATGGACGTGTAAGTAACGCCGGGCGCGGTATCCGGAAGCTGGTTGAGATTCTCCATAAAATCCGAGCCCTCCAACTGCTCGATGCCAGCGCTGGTGCCGAGGAAATCAACCACATCGGGCGCGATCTTTGCGGCCGTCTTGAGGGGCGTTGCCCGCCCGCCCCACGTCGTCCCGTGGAAGTTCGCACCGATGGTGACCACGCGGTTCACTTCATCCGCTGAGCCGTAGAGTTGTGTGAAGGTCTTGGTGTGCAGGCCGCCCTGGGAGAAACCGACGAGGTTTACTTTGTTTGCTCCGGTGACCTCACGGATGTGTTCAATATGCCCGGCGATCTCGCGCCCGGAAGAATCTAGATCCGCAATCCCCTTCATGTAGTCGTAGGCGTTCTGGTACGCAATGTCCTCGGCGCCATAGTCGAAGGCCCACACGCACATCCCTTGGTCCTTGAGCTTCGGGATGAGATCGTTCCACTCGGCCGAGTTTGCCGAAGTACCGTGCAATAAAACAACGGGTTCAGTGACGGAACCCGTGGGCTTACAGTCAGGATCATTGATGCCGAGATCCTGCGCGGCGGAGGTCTCCATGGTCTGGGCATGAGCCGGAACGGGGGCGGCAGTGCCGAGGAGGATTGCAAGGAAAGCGCGCTGTAAAAAGCCGTTTTTCATGAGGCACCAGCTTATCCGCCGAGCCTGGCCAGCTACTGTGTGATTCCTGTGCGCAACTAGGGTACCCGTCACTACCATAGAGGTAGATAAACAAAGGACCTGAAATGAAGCGACTTCTCTGTATTGCCTCTGCGCTCTTTGTGCTCGGCGGCTGTTCCTCTCTCGACGTTGAATCCACCCCTGCGAGTGAGACGTCGTCAAGCACCAGCGTTACTGAAGACGCCCCACACCCCACCCTTCCCACTGCCGAGGAAAGCGCCGAAGATATCGGCGTGGATCAACCGCAAGAAGAAGTCATCGGCTTCACCGAGGCGCCCGGTGCGGCGCAACCTACTCCGATGGAGAAAGCCATCGAGTCCTGCGGTGATGTCTCGCTACACGAAACCGGAACGACATTCTTCAGCGATGGAACCTCTGGCTGGACACAGCAGTGTGCCGACGAAATGATGGCCGCAAATCCCCCAGTGCAAGAAGCTGCCGCTGTGTATGAAGCACCCGCCGTTGAAGAGAACTACGTTCACCCCGGCGCGTATTGCAACGGCGGAAGCGGGGTATCAAAGAGAGGTGTCCCGATGACGTGCGCCCCGGCATCGGACGGCAGGATGCGCTGGCAGAGCGCGTAACCTCATTCCGGCAGTTGCGGGCCTTTACCCCTCTTCCACAACGCAAAGGCGATGCCTCTGCGGATCAGTGCTGAAAGCCCTACGGGCAGGCAGCACAGGAGGGGCAAAGCAATGAGCATCTGGCCGATCCAGCCGAAGAGACCAAGCACTCCAATAACGACGAAAACGGCATCTAGCCGGAAATCTGTAATGTCCTTCCGCTGCATGGGCAGGGAAATAAGGTAGGCAATTCCCAGAAACACGAGTGCGGGAAGAACCACAAAGACCGCAAGGAAGCCGCTCTCAGCATCAGTTCCTTGCGTATCAACGAAAAAGACGGCCACCAGCAGCCCAACAAATGCGAACTCCACAAATGGTAACCGCAGCACAGGGAAATCTATAAGCCGCGGTGGCTGGGCGGAAGCGGGGCCGAACATACCGACAGTCTAGGCAAAACCCTTTCCCCGTCGTCTTTACCGAAGTAGTTAAGCCTTACGGAGCGTGAACTCTACGACGTCGACCTCATCATCCTCAGCTAATCCGGGATAGTGAGTATCGAGCGCTTCGTGGAGCTCAGCAAGAGAACCAAAGCCATCTCTTCGGGCTTGTTCCTCCGTCAAGGACCTCCGCTGGGTAGAGACGACAGAAGTGACTTCTGCGGGAATGGTGACAACCTCTCCGGATTCTTTCTCGAAGACAATCTGGGCGCTTCCTTCGTGGAAGGGGTCATCCACCCGAATGGTTTGTTGCTTTTCTCCGCTTCGAATTGATTCCTCGTAGCCTTCCCACATATAGATGCGTTGCTCTTTGTCCATGTCACGCCAGTTATATGCGAACGGTAAGAGCTCTTCCACGGTGAGTGCTTCAAGTCCATTGCTTCTGCGCACGATGCACCGGATAGACGGATCAGTATCAAATAGCACTTGGCGGCATTTTCCACAGGGCGAAAGCACCTGGCCAGTCGGACCGTGGACGGCGACTACCGCCCGGATGGGATCCTCGGGATGACTAGCAGCGTGGTTAGCTAAGGCCGAGATTTCACCACAGGGGCCACCGAGAAAATGGTATGCGTTCAAACCGAGCACGTGTTTGCCGGATTCAGTCAGGAGGGCTGCGGCTACGGTGTGATCTTCCCCGTCGTGGAAGCGCTGCGCATGGGTCGTGGCTACGGTCAGTAATTCTCGGAGTTCATTAGTAATCATCCTTCAAAGGTAGCTGTTACTGCCACAACTCCTAAGCCCAAGGGATCACAAATCTGTCACTGTCATTCACGGTAAATAAGGGCGAAAAACTTCGAACTTCTGGCCGCTATAATTCCCCGAAGATATCAATAACCCCGGCGATTTACTCCTACTTTCGTAGTGCAGGGATCGTTCCGGGGTTTTCAAAGCGCACATTATCATATCCATATGGAAATCCAAGCCCAGCCCAAGTACAGCTGTCCCAGTGGTTTTCATCTGCGCGAATGAGCAGGTACACCGATCATCCATCACCAGAAACGCTCTACCTTTGGAATACTCACCTCACGAAGACCTATCTCGCAGACATCGAACACCTCGAAGTACTCCTCCGAAATAGCATTCACAATGCCCTAACCGGAAGGTACGGCGAGCGATGGTTTGACGACGATCGAATCCCTTTCAACGATGCAGCGAAGAAGAATATCCGCAAAGCGAAGAAACGGGCCGGGAAGGAAGGCGCACCACCAGGAAAAATCATCGCTGAACTCAGCTTCGACTTTTGGCGCTTCCTCCTAAGCAGTCACTATCAGGCGAGCGTCTGGCCTCAGGTTAAGAAGGCGTTGAAGAAAACCCCTGGCAGCAGACAGCAGTTTGAAGATCTTGACTCCGTTGATAACGCCATCCAAATGGTGGCAAGCTTTATTGATCCTCATGCCGAAGCATGGATCAAGGACAATTCCCGAGTCCCCGATATACGGGCACAACGACCTTAGCTGTATACCGCAGAACAAAGCGGAAAAGAGCCGGGTTACTCGTAGCGAAGCGAGCTGAACATCCCGGTTTCCATGTGATAGGCGTTATGGCAGTGAAATGCCCACTCACCGGGGTTGTCAGAGATCAGGTCGGCGATCATGGTTTCACCGTGGCGGAGAAGGACGGTGTCCTTGCGTAGCCCGCCGCTGCCGGGCAGCGCCCACGTGTGACCGTGGATGTGCATGGGGTGGGGCATCATGGTCCTGTTGCGCATGACCATCCGCAGGCGCTGGCCCGCCTGCACGATCGCGGAGGAGGATTGGCCGTCGGTGAGAATGCTCCATTCATACGGCATCATCTGCCCGCCCAGGTCGATGCTGACTTCTCGGTCTGGTGTGTCCTCGGGCAGGAGTGCACGGTCTGCTGGCTTCAGGGAGGACAGAAGCAGTCCGGTGGACGACAACTCGGGGAAGTCGACATCGGGGTGAGGGGCCTGGCCGCCGGCGGTGCGGATGACGGCGAAGGCGCGGTCGTCTTTACCCACCGCCAAAGCCGTGAGCGGGAAGATGCCGTCGCCGAGGATGACCTCGACGTCGACACGCTCGCCCATCGACAGGTAGATCGATTCGGTCTCCCGGGGCTGGACGGGGAAGCCGTCGGTGTGGGTGACGGTCATGCGGTGACCACCGAGGGCCACCTTGAAGATGGTGTCACCGCCGGAGTTGATAAACCGCAGGCGGGCCTTGTCACCCGGGCGAGCCTCGAAGGTCCGGTGAGCACGGGGGATACGTCCGTTGATGAGGTAGTGCGGATACATCACATCGCCGGCATCCCCGCCCAGTACCCGGTCCGGGGTGCCGTGCATCATATGGCCGTGGCCTCCCATCCCCTTCTTCCCGTTATGGTCGCCCGAGCCCATTCCGGTGAGCTTGTCGAGCTCATCGTCGGGAGTGCCCTGAATGCCATCGACCCAGTCGTCGAGCACGATGGTCCACTCGACGTCCTGGTCCTCAGCGTCTTGCGGGTCACGGACGATCAGTGGGGCGTGGAGGCCGCGATCAAGCTGCAGGCCGGAGTGGGAATGGTAGAAGTAGGTGCCACCGTGGGGGACTTCAAAAACATAGGAGAAAGACTCGCCAGGTTCAATGGGGTCCTGGGTCATGCCGGGCACACCGTCGGCTGCGTTGTGGAGTGCGATGCCATGCCAGTGGATGGAGGTGCTCTCAGGCAGTTCATTGGTGATATCGACCTGGAGGACGTCGCCGACGGTGGCCTCAATGGCCGTATCCCCGGTGTCAGAGACGTATCCCCACGTCTTGGCTTCGATACCGCCGATATCCAGAGAGAGGGGCCGGGCGGTCAGTGTCCGGCGCACCGTCGGCTCGCCGAGCGCAGTGGGGGTGGGAGTGGGGCGAAGAGAGGAACCTGGTGCCGAGGCAGCGGGTCCAGGGTCGCTGGTGCAGGCGGCCACGGCCCCGGTGCCGGCGAGGACGAGCCCGCCGAGCAGAAACTGTCGTCGGGGAAACGCGTTCATCATGATTTAACCTTCCTTGGTGCTAGATTTCAGTGACACGGGAGACAGGTGCAGGTGAGGACCCTGCTGAGCCATCACGTCAGGCGCAGGTCTGTGACGCAGGTGGCACCGTCGTCGGCGGTGGAAAACTCCGTGGTGCCGGTACGCCCCTGGTAGCTGACCTCAATCAGGCCGGTGGCATCATCGGGAAGCCAGAAGCCAATAAACCCGTTGTCGAAGGTGGTTGTCGCCTCGTCCACCAGCACCTCACCGGTCGCCTCATCGGTGATCGTGACCTGGATATCCTCATTGTCGAGTTCCCCCAGGCAGGTCGTGAGGCTGTGGTAGAAGCAGTCGTGGGTGGAGGTGAGATAGGGTGCGATCGAGACATACGTCTGATTGTCGGGAAGATCGACCACGACTTCCTGGTCATCGCTCGAGAGCAGCAGTTCATCGGCACGCACTGAGGCGATCAGATCCGTGGGACGCTCCGTGACCTTCTGCCGGTCGAGGTGATCAATGATCTCCACCGCGTCCATGCCGGCCAGGCCATGGGTAGTCAGGAATGTATCCTGGGACACCGTCCCGTCGGCGGTGGGTTCCGGGTCGGCGGCCGAACACCCCGTGAGGGCGAGGGCAAGGGCGGCGGCTGCGATCGCTGCTCGTTTCACGTCAATCTCCTTGGATCGTGGTAAGACCGTGAGAAGACACCGCCTCAAGGTCGATGCCATACCTTTATCTAGCACGGGTGCCTGACGGACTAGAAATCAAAACCCCTGCTCACAGCCTTATAACAGGGCGAAAAGGGGGCGAATTCGGTGGGCTGGGTCACCACCGGGACACCACCCCACAGCCGTGGGCGATGTCCTTCTACCCGCCCCGGGTATGCGGTGCAGGCAGTGAAATCCCTGGTGGCGCCTGCTGAACCGACCAGGGGAGGCGATGCCGCCGGCCCGGGGTGGGGCGCAGGGGTGACGGCGGTCGAAGGGTGATGTTTGAAGATTTGATGAAGATTTCCCCGTTGGGCACTGAGCGAGGGTGATATTCCCCCTGGCCGGAGCGATACTGGGGTCCATGGCTAACCGCACACCGACCACCGCCACGCCCCCGGGGCGGGTGCTGGTCGTCGATGATGAACAACCCCTGGCTCAGATGGTGGCCTCCTACCTCATCCGGGCCGGCTTCGATACCCGCCAGGCGCACACCGGCACTCAGGCCGTGGACGAGACCCGTCGCTTTTCCCCCGATGTTGTGGTGCTGGATCTGGGGCTGCCCGAACTCGACGGCCTGGAGGTGTGCCGACGGATCCGCACCTTCTCGGACTGCTACATCCTCATGCTCACCGCGCGTGGCAGCGAGGACGACAAGATCAGCGGTTTGACCCTGGGGGCGGATGACTACATCACCAAACCTTTTAGCATCCGGGAACTGGTGACCCGGGTGCATGCGGTGCTACGCCGCCCGCGCACCAGCACCACCCCACCGCAGGTGACCACCCCCTTGATCGTTGGTGACCTCATCCTTGACCCCATCGCCCATCAGGTGCGGGTAGGGGAGACGACCGTGGAGCTCACCCGGACGGAGTTCGAGCTGCTGGTTGCCCTGGCCCTGCGCCCCGGCCAGGTGCTGACCCGCCACGACCTGGTCACCGAGGTCTGGGACACCACCTGGGTCGGTGATGAACGCATCGTCGATGTCCACATCGGCAACTTGCGTCGCAAGCTCGGCACCGACACCCGGGGCCGGGGGTTTATCGACACCGTGCGTGGCGTGGGCTACCGGGTGGGGCAACCATGAATCACGGACCCGGCCTGACCTTCCGCTTCCTGGCCGCCCAGGTGTTGGTCGTGGTGATTAGCCTACTGGTGGCCGCGGCCGTGGCCACGATGGTGGGTCCGACCCTGTTCCATGATCATATGTTGATGACCGGCCAGGAGGACCCCTCGCTGGAGCTGTTCCATGCCGAGCAGGCCTACCGGGGCGCCAACCTGATCACCCTGGCCGTCGCCCTGCCCACCGCCTTGATCAGCGCCCTGCTGGCCAGCCTGTGGTTATCGCGTCGTCTGCGCACCCCCCTGCAGGATCTCACCCGCGCCGCTACCAGCCTGACGGCCGGCAACTCCCGTATCCGCGTGCCCGCCGGAAAAGCAGGCCCCGAGGTCACCACCCTGGCGCATGCCTTCAACACCATGGCCGACCGGCTGGAACACACCGAACAGGTCCGCCGCCAGATGCTCTCTGATCTGGCCCACGAAATGGGCACCCCCTTATCGGTGCTCACGGTCTACCTCGATGGTCTCCAGGACGGGGTCGTGGACTGGAATAATGCCACCCACACGATCATGGCTGACCAACTCACCCGCCTGACCCGGTTGATGGAAGACATTGACGATGTCTCCCGGGCCCAGGAACACCGGATCGATTTGGACCTGGCGGAGGAAGGGCTCGGGGATCTGCTCCACACCGCCGCTGCTGCCGCGGGGGAAGCTTATGCTGACAAAGGCGTCGATTTACAGGTCGAGACCATTACGGACACCGCCCGGGTGCTCGTGGACCGGCAACGCTTCGGCCAGGTGATGAGCAATCTCCTGTCGAACGCGCTACGGCACACCCCGGCCGGCGGGCAGGTCCGGATCAGCGTCCACCGACAGGGGGCGTCCACCGCGCTCATCCACGTCGCCGATGACGGCGAGGGCATCCCACCTGACCAGCTCGGACACATCTTCGAACGCTTCTACCGGGGGGATGCCGCCCGCACCCGGGACAACGGCGGGGCCGGTATCGGTCTGACCATCTCCAAGGCATTGATCGAGGCCCACGGCGGCACTCTCACCGCCACCTCCCCCGGCCCCGGTCGCGGAGCGGTCTTTGCCCTCCGCCTCCCGCTGTCCCCTCCCGACAGTGAGGAGGCTGCTCGGTGACCACACCCTGCCCCGCGTGAGGGCCGCGACCTCGACCCATTGAAAATATACCCCCCTGGGGTATGCTGAAAATATACCCCCGGGGGGTATATGCTAGAGAGCGGCATCGCCGCACCCCACCGAACCGAAGGAGCTTTCCCATGATCACCTCCCCGCCCCGCCTCTTGCCGATGGCCTCCCACGGCTGCAGCTGTTGCGGACCTGCCTCACGTGCCGACACCGCCTCCATCCCTGCCGCCAGCGACTCGTCAGCAGGAGGGTCCTCCCCTAGCTACCAGGTCACCGGCCTGACCTGCGGGCACTGCGCGAAAAGCGTGACCCAGGCCCTTCAGGCCCTCCCCCAGGTCGACGACGTCCAGATTGATCTCGCTGCTGGTGGTGTTTCCACCGTCACGGTCACCGGTCTCGTACCTCCGGAGATGGTTCGCCGGGCCATCGAGGAGGCCGGCTACACCGTCTTATCCTGATCAGTTTTACTCATCATCTCGACCCCGACCGGGTTGAGCGAAAGGAACGTCATGAGCACTCCCCACCATTCGGGTGATCACCATGGTGATCACCCCGCTCCGGAAACAGACCACACCCACCACCCGGATCATGCCAGCCACGAACACCACGCAGATGCCGACACCCACGGCCAGGCGATGCCCCACGATCACCCGCACTCCGCCCTGGACGAAGACCACCACGTTCATAGTCACGGCGAACACGCCGGACACAGCACCGCAATGTTTCGGGACCGCTTCTGGTGGTCGCTGATTCTGTCCATTCCCGTCGCTATTTTCAGTCCCATGGTCGCCCACCTGCTCGGCTACCACCTCCCGGCATTCCCCGGATCCACCTGGATCCCCCCGGTGCTAGGCACGATCATCTTCGGCTACGGCGGAACGCCTTTCCTCAAGGGCGGATGGAAAGAACTGAAATCCCGCCAACCCGGGATGATGCTCCTGATCGCCATGGCCATCACCGTGGCGTTTGTCGCCTCCTGGGTCACCACTCTGGGGCTGGGCGGTTTTGACCTGGACTTCTGGTGGGAGCTGGCCCTGCTGGTGACCATCATGCTGCTGGGCCACTGGCTGGAGATGCGCGCTCTCGGGTCCGCGTCCTCCGCGCTTGACGCGCTGGCTGCCCTGCTGCCGGATGAGGCCGAGAAAATCGTCGACGGGACCACCCGCACCGTGGCCATCTCCGAGCTGGTCGTCGACGACGTCGTGCTGGTGAGGGCCGGTGCCCGGGTGCCGGCCGACGGAACCATCCTCGACGGAGCCGCCGAATTCGATGAGGCGATGATCACCGGCGAATCCCGTCCCGTCTTCCGCGACACCGGTGACAAGGTGGTCGCCGGTACCGTGGCCACCGACAACACCGTCCGCATCCGGGTGGAGGCTACCGGCGGGGACACCGCCCTGGCCGGGATCCAACGCATGGTTGCCGACGCCCAGGAGTCCTCCTCCCGGGCCCAGGCCCTGGCGGATCGGGCGGCGGCGTTATTGTTCTGGTTCGCGCTGATCTCCGCTCTGATCACCGCGGTGGTGTGGACCATCATCGGCAGCCCGGACGATGTCGTGGTGCGCACGGTCACGGTGCTGGTCATCGCCTGCCCACATGCCCTGGGCCTGGCGATTCCGCTGGTCATTGCGATCTCCAGCGAGCGGGCCGCGAAATCCGGGGTGCTCATCAAGGACCGGATGGCGCTCGAGCGGATGCGCACCATCGACGTGGTGCTCTTCGACAAAACCGGCACCCTGACCGAGGGTGCGCACGCGGTCACCGGTATCGCGACAGCTGTCGGCGTCACCGAGGGCGAGCTGCTGGCCCTAGCCGCCGCCGCGGAGGCCGACAGCGAGCACCCCGTGGCCCGCGCCATCGTGGCGGCCGCGGCCGCCCATCCCGAGGCCTCCGGTCGGCAAATCCGTGCAACTGGTTTCAACGCCGCCTCCGGCCGGGGGGTCCGGGCCACTGTCGATGGCGCTGAGATCCTCGTGGGCGGGCCGAACATGCTGCGCGAGTTCAACCTCACCACCCCGGCCGAGCTCACCGACACCACCAGCGCCTGGACCGGGCGTGGGGCCGGTGTGCTCCATATTGTCCGCGATGGTCAGATCATCGGTGCGGTAGCCGTCGAGGACAAGATCCGCCCCGAATCCCGCGCCGCCGTGAAAGCCCTGCAGGACCGCGGGGTGAAGGTCGCGATAATCACCGGCGACGCCCAGCAGGTGGCCCACGCCGTCGGTCAGGACCTAGGCATTGATGAGGTCTTCGCCGAGGTCCTGCCCCAGGACAAAGACACCAAGGTCACGCAGCTGCAGGACCGGGGTTTGAGCGTGGCCATGGTCGGTGACGGTGTCAATGACGCCCCCGCTCTGACCCGCGCGGAAGTCGGTATCGCCATCGGTGCCGGCACGGATGTGGCCATGGAATCTGCCGGGGTGGTCCTAGCCAGTGATGACCCGCGGGCAGTGCTGTCGATGATTGAGCTGTCCCAGGCCAGCTATCGCAAGATGATCCAGAACCTGATCTGGGCCTCTGGCTACAACATCCTCGCCGTGCCGTTGGCCGCCGGAGTGCTCGCCTCGATCGGGTTCGTGCTGTCCCCGGCCGTGGGCGCGATCTTGATGTCTGCCTCGACCATCGTGGTGGCCCTGAACGCCCAGCTGTTGCGCCGCATTGATCTGGATCCGGCTCACCTGGCTCCGACCGACGGGAAGGAGGAACACAGTGGGTCGATATCCCCCGTAACCGTTACTGACTGACCTTGTCTCTCGACCCCTAACTCACACCACCTTTGAAAGGAACGCTCATGAAACGCAGCATTACCCTCGCCGCCTTGGTACTGACCTCCACCCTGGCGCTGACCGCCTGCAGCGACGCCACCGACAACTCCGACGATGCCGACACCACCAGCACCACGACGGCAACCGCAGAGACCAACGAGACCCACCAGGAAGACACCACCACTGCCGACGAAGAGCACGGCGGGCACGACCACCCTGCCGACGGCGGGGCACCGCCGGCAGGCATTGAAGAGGCCGAGGATCCCACGTACCCGGTGGGCACTGAGGTCATCCTCACCGCTGACCACATGCCCGGCATGGACGGGGCTACAGCCACCATTTCCGGGGCGTTTGACACCACGACCTATTCGGTCAGCTACACCCCCACCGAGGGTGGGGCCCCGGTTACCGACCACCGCTGGGTCGTCCATGAGGAGCTCGTCGATCCGGGTCAGGCCCCCCTGCCCGACGGGGCGAGCGTTGTCCTGGATGCCGAGCACATGTCCGGCATGAAGGGTGCTGAGGCCACCATCGATTACTCCACCGAGGAGACGGTCTACATGGTTGATCTCACCGTCGACGGGATGACGATGACCAACCACAAGTGGGTCACCGAGAGCGAGATCCAACCCGCCGAATAGTCCACCCACCCTGAACCGCGAGACCAGACAAGGCACCCGCTCCAGAGTCGGTCATCAATCGCTGCCGACCATGCCGAAGCAAACCAGCCACACACGGAACCTGCACGCCCACAGGGCCCACGCTGAGGTAGGCCTTCTGTGTCACTGCTTCTCTTAGTCAGGGAAATATGCCCTGGAATGACCCTGGTGACAGGAGTTCATTCCAGGGCTTTGGGTGCTGTTGCAAAGTTGGGGCAGTAGGAAGAGCGACGTGAAATAATCACAGCCATGGGTATCTTCTCCGGTCGTCATTTCCCCCGTGATATCATTCTGTGGGCAGTGCGGTGGTACTGCCGCTAGGGGTGAGCTACCGAGACTTGGAGGAAATGATGACTTCAGCGGGGTGTGCCGGTTGATCAACCACGATCTACCGCTGGGTCCAGAAATACGCCCCTGAGCTGGACAAGCAAACACGGTGGTACCGGCAGGTACCTGACTGGCAGGCCAGTTCCTGGCGGGTGGTGAGACCTATATCCGGATCGGCGGCAGGTGGTGCTACCTCTATCGGGCGATCACCGCCGGTGG